>JACPRZ010000015.1:0-69488 GCA_016193485.1 Bacteroidota bacterium
ACAGTCTGTCCCGTTTGACCGCTTCGGTATCTCCCCTATGGTTTCGGGATAATTTTCAATCATTTCTCTTTAAAAAGAGAAATAAGTTGATAATGTTCCGGTCAGCCATGAACTTGACTGCCAGAGCCAGTGGAGGGACTCGAACCCCCGACCCGCTGATTACAAATCAGCTGCTCTGGCCAGCTGAGCTACACTGGCATACCGGGTTGCCTGCGACCAACGACTCTGAAAGTACCTGAAGACGCTCATCCTATCGTGATGCACATCCCGCTCTGACCGGATTCCCGGGATAATTCTTACATGAAATCTTTCCTGCTGTTATTTCGGTCTTTTTCAGCGGCTCAAAGAACTTCCCCTCCGGGATCATCAGTACTCTAACCGGAAATCCCGGATACTTTGCATTTCTGGAAATAACGGTATGCAAAAAGGGGGTGCAAAGGTAGGAATTTTATTTCAATTATTAACAGGAGAAAAATTTTTATTAAAATTTATCTCCTATCCTCCGGTTCCTTTTTCCTTTTTCCGTACCAGTTGCTTCATAAGGGCTTCTATCGCAGCATCGACCGCGTCTTCAAACGTTGAACTTTTTTTCCGGGCAAAAAGATTTTTACCAGGGATGTTAATTTTTACTTCGGCAACCTTGTTGGAAGCATCGGATGATTTGTCGAGGCGCAGGTAAACATCGGCTGATATTATTTTATCATAGACCATGTCGAGTTTTTCTATTTTTTCCTCTATATGGTCATGCAGCCGGTCGCTGGCGTCAAAACGGATGGAGTGAATTGTGGTCTTCATAAATCTACGAAAAACGATCCCCCCGATAGCTATCGGGGCTATCGGGAGTACGAATATACGAAATACGAATAATTGCAATACGTTTTATCAGCACCTTATGCCCGTGGATGAGCAAGTTTGTACGATTTCAATAGTTTCTCAATAGTATTGTGAGTGTAAACCTGTGTTGCAGCAAGGGACGAATGGCCAAGAAATTCCTTCACGGCATTTATATCTGCACCATTGTTAAGCATTGCTGTTGCAAAAGAGTGCCTCAGGATGTGAGGATTTCTTTTTTTAATTCCAGGAATTCCCGATAATAACCTGGTCACGATCCTGTATATTGCTTTAGAATTCAACTTTTTATCTTTTATGGTGACAAAAAGAAATTCATTTTCCATTTTTCCTGATTCCCTTACCCCCAAATAACCTTTTACCATTTTGAATATTGCTTCGTTTCCCGGAATAATCCTTTCCTTATTTCTTTTACCGGTAACTTTAAAAGTTTGTTTTTCCAGATTGATATCACTCGTCTTCAGATTGCCAAGTTCCGATAACCGCATTCCGGTTGAAAAAAAGAGTTCTACAATCAGGTGATTACGGATTTTTGTAAAAGATGAATCTTCAGCGACCTCTTTCAGGGATTCGTCAAGTAAACCGTTAAGTTTATTTTTATCGATGAATGAAGGGAGCCGCTCTTTTTTCTTCAAAAGATTTATCCGGTCGGTTGGATTGGTTGCAAGGAGTGAAATTTTACACAGGTACTTAAAAAAGGATTTAACGGCAGAAATTTTCCTGTTCACAGTGGCTGAGTCCTTTCCGGAATCAACAAGATTTACCACCCATGAACGGATAAGCGGGTGATCAATTGCCGTTGCATCATTAATCTCGTAGGTTTTAACCAACCATTCGGTAAATTGTGATAAGTCGGTTGAATAGGATACTAAGGTATTAGAAGAGAATCTCCTTTCGTTTTTGAGATAACCGAGGAACTGTGCCGTAAGAGTGGTCAGGTCCATGTAGTGCAACCCGGATACGGATATTAAGCGTACCCGCTAATTATCAAGATCGTTAGTGATCTGTTGCCTGTAAACTGCCCGGAGGATTTCCTGCCTCCTTTTAACCGATTGCTTTGTAAATTGCTTTCTTTCACGCAGGGCCCGGATCATCCCTGTTTTTTCGAATTTCTTTTTATACACCTTCAGGGCTTTGTCAACATTTTCACCTTCTTTTACAGGAATAATGAGCATAAGTGATAAACGATTAAAATTAATAATTAAATCATTGAAAAAATGGAGTGCAAAGATACGGAAATATTTCCTTCAGTTTAAAATTTCTCTTGAAATTACCAGTTTTTGAATCTCTGATGTTCCTTCCCCTATGGTGCATAATTTTGAGTCACGGTAATATTTTTCAACGGGAAAGTCCTTTGTGAATCCGTAACCGCCAAAAATCTGCACCGCTTCATTGGCCGCTTTTACGGCAGTTTCAGCCGTGTAATATTTTGCCATTGCTGATTGCAGGGTGGTCTTTTCACCCCGCTGTTTCATTTCTGCGGCATGGTAAGTAAGCAGTTCAGCGGCTTCAATTTCTGTTGCCATATCGGCAAGTTTAAACCCGATTGCCTGGAAATGTGCAATGGGTTTTCCGAACTGATAACGTTCCTTTGCATATTGCACCGATGCTTCATAAGCGCCTTTGGCAATTCCGAGACCGAGTGCAGATATTGAAATGCGGCCTCCGTCAAGAACTTTCAATGCCTGCTTAAAACCATCACCGACTTCTCCGAGTATATTTTCTGCGGGTATCCGGCAATTATCCATGATAAGTTCAACGGTTTCGGAAGCGCGCATTCCGAGTTTGTTTTCTTTTCGCCCTGCCGAAAATCCCGGAGTTCCTTTTTCGACTGCAAAAGCAGTTGAATTATTTTTTTCCCCGGGTTTGCCGGTTCTCGCCATTATCACTGAGACGTTACCGGTTTTACCGTTGGTAATGAAATTTTTTGTTCCGTTCAATACCCAGTTATTTCCATCCCGGACGGCAGATGTTTTCATGTTACCCGCATCGGAGCCGGTGCCGGGTTCGGTCAAGCCCCAGGCGCCAACCCACTGCCCGGAGGCAAGTTTTGTCAGGTACTTTTTTTTCTGGCCCGGGGATCCGAAAAGATAAATGTGGTTTGAACAAAGGGAATTATGCGCTGCCACCGAGAGACCGATGGACGGATCGCATTTTGTAAGTTCAACCAGTGCGGTTACATATTCCGGGTACCCGAGGCCCGCCCCTCCATACTCTTCAGGAAAAATAACGCCCATCAGCCCTATCTCACCGAGTTTATGAAATATTTCTGGCGGGAACGATTGCGCTTCATCCCATTGCATAATGTACGGCCTGATATTTTTTTCGCAAAAGGAACGGACGCTGGAGGCAATCAGTTTCTGGTTTTCGGTGATTGAGAAATTCATGTTTTACGAATTGGGTACGAATTTACGAATAAAGGCAAATTGCAATATCAATATCTCACCAACGCCACAATTTTATCCGAATAACCGTTGATTTTTTTTATTCCGTCAAGGAATGATAATTCAACCAGAAAAGCGAAACCGGCAATTTTTCCTTTCTGCATTTTTACCAGTTCAGCGGCAGCGGCAGCGGTTCCACCGGTGGCGAGAAGATCATCGTGTATCAGCACTTTCCAACCGGGTTTGACGGTGTCTACATGCATCTCCATTTCGGCAGACCCATATTCAAGTTCATAGCGGTAGGAGACGGTTTTGTAAGGCAGTTTTCCTTTTTTGCGTACCGTGATGAAAGGAATATTTAATCTCATGGCAAGAGTCATGCCGAAAAGAAAACCCCGGCTTTCGATTCCTACAATGGCATCAATTTTTGTTTTTGAAAAGCGTGAAATAAATTCATCAACGATTTCACGGCAGAGTTTTGGGTTTTCAAGGATAGGAGTTATGTCTTTGAAGTTAATTCCCTTTTTAGGGAAGTCGGGAACCTCACGGACAGTGGATAGAATTTGATCGGATAATGATTTCATAACTTTTTTCGGGTATTAATCTTGATATCTGTGTCGGAGTATGGGAGTATAGGTGTATGGGAGTAACCACACCCACACCTCCATACTCCCACATTTTCATACATTTTGAATAATGGGGAAAATCATGCGGTTTCCACTATACTATAACCAGTTTCAAAAAATGAATTTTTACTCAGCAGCATGTATAATTGTCAAATAAGGTGCAATTTTAGCAAAAACAGAATCGTTCACGAGATCAATTTTACGCACATCGGATAATTCCCTGAAATTTCCATGCATGTTGCGATATTGCACTATGGCATTTGCAAGGTTCCATCTGAAATAGGGGTGTTTTTTGAGATCCTCAACGGAAATGGCGTTAATATCTTTTTTACTTACAAGCGAAGTATCAACAGTGAGAAGGGAAAGCACCGAATCGGCTAAAGGGGATTTGAAGTTTATTATTTCACCTACCTGATCTTTATGCAGAAACCCACCGAGTTTATCACGGTAGGTTATCAGGTAGTGCGCATACCAGGGCCCGATACCCGGAATTTTAACGAGTTGTAAAGAATCAGCGCTGTTGAGTTCAACGGTTCGTTTTTTGCGTTCATATTTTTCTTCTGCATCTTCACGGGCATTGAAATGCGCAAACCGCTGACGCCATGCACTATCGCGTTCACCGGAAAACCGTTTGAATTTATTATCCGCATAATGACGGGTATATTTTTTTCTTCCGGGGAAGTCAGAGGTATCAAAGATGTAATCTTCAACAGTTGAATCGTTCAACGCTGTCTTCCATACCGCCACTTCTTTTTCAAACCCGGAGAAATCAATCTTTTCCTCCGTCCTGAACAAAGGATATAGCAACATGAAAGCGATTTGGAGAAAAATTACGAGGAGTAAAATAAGGATACCGTTCCGCTCTCGCCTGTTGAAGGTAAAATAATCGCGGAGAAACTGTTTAATCAAGAAGATACGAATTTATATAATGCTAATATACGAATCAATACTAATGATACGAATAATATTTTCCGTTAGTTTCGATCAATGTAACTGATTTTACAATTCTCGGCTCACCGGTTATTATTTATTAATTTCAGGGTCATTAGCGGTAAAGGAATCGGGTTCGGGCTTGGGCGGGGTTATGAGAACCTTCCAGAAAAAATAAGCAGTTATGCAGGTGATGATTCCCTCGGTAATGACCATCCATAATAATGCTTCGTTGCTCATGATGTAAACCTCCCTTCTTTGATACGCTTTCTGTAGGCAATATAAACCAGATATGCAACCCCGATCCACACAAGAAGCAATCCGATGCGGGATAATGTGACATATATGGAGCCGGCACTTAAAATTTTATTGACGATATCCGGAATGCTTGCCACAAAAACAAATAATAGTATCAGGGGCGTGATAAATTTAATTATGAATTTAAAAACGGATGGGACTTTCATATCAGCGCCATCGGTAATTTCTTTCCATCCTTTGCCCATTCCGAAAATCCAGGCGAACAGTATTGTTTCGGTGAGAGCGAATACGACTAATGAAACTGTTCCTGCCCAGTAATCATATTCATCAAAAACACCCTCGTTAAAGAAAAGTACCGTAGGAAGTCCAAGCAGCAGCACCGCACATCCGAAAGCCCATGCCGATTTTTGCCTTTTCCACCCGAATTCATCCATCAAAAAACCCATGCATGGCGTTCCCATAGCGAGCGATGAGGTAATACCAGCAAAGAAAAGCAATCCGAACCAGCAAACACCGCAGATAACGGCAAGCGCGGGACCCCATTGCTCGAAGAGGAAAGGCAGCGTCCTGAACCCGAGTCCTAATCCTCCGCTCGTTGTCATTTCAATCACCCTGTCAATTCCGAAATAACCAACGGCAATAGGTATGATGACAGAACTGCCGAGAACCACTTCCACAAATTCGTTCATCCATCCGGCACTCATAGCGTTTAACGCTACATCATCTTTTGATTTTACGTAAGAAGCATAGCACTGTATTGAGCCCATTCCTACTGAGAGCGTAAAGAAAATCTGTCCTGCGGCAGCAAGCCAGACCTTGGCTGTCCAGATGGAAGAAAAGTCGGGCGTCCATAAAAAATTGAGTCCTGTAGTTCCCGGATGAATAGCGCCATGCTCTCCGGCTTTCATTGTTATTGCCATAAAAGCGAGAAATGCACCGAAGAGTATGAGCAGCGGCATACCGATTTTTGAAGCAACTTCAACGCCACCGCTAAGCCCCCTTGATAATATCCATGTGTTCAGCAGAAGGCAGATCACCCAGAAAAAAACCGGCTCCAAACTCGTCAGGGATACATAGGTTCCGAAAAAATTCGCCACTTCTTCCTGTGTTTTTCCGGCAAAAGAACGGTCAACGGAATGCCATATCCATGAAAGCGTCCATGATTCAAGGTAGCAATAATAGGCAGCGACTGCGAGATTTGTAAAAATCCCGAAAACACCTATGTACTTCCAGAATTTCCTCTTGTCAATTGCGTCAAGGATAAAAGGAGTGGAATGGTGTCCGTATTTGCCGCCAAATCTTCCCATTGACCATTCAATCCATAGCAGCGGGATACCCATAAGAAGGAAGCAGGTAAGGTAAGGTATGATAAATGCTCCACCTCCGTTTTGCACCGCCTGAACCGGAAACCGAAGAAAATTCCCCAATCCAACTGCATTACCCGCCATGGCAAGCACCAGCCCGATACGCGTGCCCCATGCTTCTTTGTTTGACATCAGCGAATTACGAATAGAAATATAAAACTGTGAATTAAAGATATTGAATAGCAATATCCATGGGGACGAAAATACGAATTATAGTTACCCGTAAATTTCGATCAATTTTCCGAAAGTCGGGATTTGTAATCCTGACCGGATAACTTTAAATTCTTATCCCCATCACCGTAACATCATCCATCTGCTCACGGCTTCCTCTCCATTCTTCAAATGTGGAATTTAGTATTTTTTCCTGTTCGCTCAGGGTTTTTGAGGAAATGGTGCGCAGAAGTTCTTTAAAGTTACCTGACATGAATTTTTTTCCCGAGGGACCGCCAATCTGGTCGGCATAACCATCCGAGAAGAGGTAAATCATATCGTTTTTTTCAATGGGAATTTCAAGAAGGGTAAACTTTTTTTCTCCTTCAAAATGCCCTCCTATGGAAACGCGGTCAGGCCTGAATTCCAAAAGATTCCCGTTTCTTACAATCCACAATGGCCTGTTTGCACCGGAATATTTCAGTTTAAAACCGGAGTTTCCGGTTGTGAAGGTGGAATTGGGATCCATGCGTATCATCGCTATATCCATTCCATCATACACTTCTGATTTTTTCCCGGACGGGTTCAGCGCTGATTTCAGTTTCCGGTCAAGTTCACTGAGTACCTGATCGGGTGTAATAGCATTTCCTTCTTCGGTTATTTCGTTAAGGAGGTCATTGCCTGTCATGCTGAGCAGTGCGCCAGGTACGCCATGGCCGGTGCAGTCGCAGACGGCTAAAATAACCGACTTCTCGTTTTCACCCACACTCGTTTTCCCGTTTTCAATTTTTGCTACCCAATAAAAATCCCCGCAAACAATATCTTTCGGTTTGTAAAAAATAAATGAACCTGGAAAGAATACTTTAATGGATTTATCGGAGGGCAATATCGCTTCCTGGATGCGCTGGGCATAATAAATGGAATCGGTAATGCTGCGGTTCTTTTCTTCGATTATTTTTTTTTGCAGTTCAATTTCGCCTTTCTGATTAAGTATCGTGTTGTTACGGATATTCAGTTCAATATTGGCTTTTTTCTTCCGAAGGTAATTACGGTAAATGTAAAATCCAAGGAAGATCAGTAAAATAATTCCTGCCGAAATAAATGAAATTATGATTTTCTGCTTTGTGATTTCCAATTTCTGCAATGCTTTTTCCTTTCTGAGGATTTCATTTTCATTTTCTTTTTTATCGGATTCATATTTTGTCTGCATCTCGGCAATCTGTCGCGATGTTTCTTCATTTAATATGGAATCCTTTATCTGTGCAAACCGTTCGTAATATTCATACGCTTCTTTCGCTTTGCCCATAGCACCATAGATCTTTGCAAGCGATTCATAAGCCGCCTTGATCCTTTCCTTCACACCTGACTTCAGGGCAATTTCCATTCCTTTATTAATATTTTCAATTGCTTTTGAGTAGTTTTTATCCTGGTAGAAAAATAATCCGATGTCATTGTAACTGTATGCCATCCCTTTAAGGTCGCCTGCTTGTTCACGTATTTGTAAAGCATCCATAAAATGGTCCATCGCTTTTTTTCGGTCGCCTATATTCCGGTAAATGATCCCGATATTGTGCAGCCGGGTGGCAATATTATCGGGATTCTTACCCTCTTTTTCAATTTCAAGTGATTTTTTCAGGAAGGAGAGACATTTTTCAAAGTTCTTTTTCTCGTAATATATTCCACTTATATTATTAAAACATGACGACATGCCATTCTTATTCCTGAGCCGTTCAAAAATGCGCAATGCCTGCCTGTAATAATCAAGCGCCTTTCCGTAATTTTTCTGGCGGTAAAAGACCTTGCCGATGTTATGATAATTCTGGGCGATTGAGGTCCGCGCTTTCAATACCAGAACAGAATCATCTGCGGTCTGTAATTTTTCGCATACCGACAGAGATAAAATATAATTTTTTAATGCTTCGTTATAAGCGCCCCGGTAATAAGCGATGATTCCTAACTGGTGATAGCCAGCCGCGATTTCAAGATGCATACCGGATTCCCTTGCGGTGATAATACCCTCCCGGCATAATTCTACCGCCCTGTCAGGATTATTATGTCTTATTTGTTCCGATAAATCAAATAACAAAACGATCTTTTCAGAATCGTTTTTCGCTTTGCTTATCAGTGGCTCTATCGTGTCATGTTGTTGAGACAGGCAGGGTAAAGAGAGAAAAACCAGGATTAATGGAAGGGCGGAAAAATAAGTAATCCGGTAAAACCAATTATATGTAAAATGATTTATCAATATTCTAAAGAATTATCCCTATTACCGGTAAATACAAGCGCTGAAATGGAGATTCTCTGCTGCTAATAAAATTTTTCCGCCACGGCTGCAGGCGCCCTCACCGGTTTTCCGGTTGTCCTGTCAATAAAAGCGAGCGTAACCTGCGCTTCATTCAGCAATTCATTTTTTTCATTATACGATTCATATAAAAAAGTTATGCTTGCCTTCAGCGGGCATTTGACCGATACTTTTACACGAATCAGGTCGTCATAATAAGCGGGTTTTGAAAACCGGATGGAATAGGTAACAACCGGGAGAATAATCCCCGAATCCTCCAGGTCGCGGTAACTGATTCCCATTGAGCGAAGCATTTCAACGCGTGCAACCTCAAAATATTCCGCATACCGGGAGTAATATACATATCCCATCCTGTCGGTTTCGGAATAACGGACGCGGAAAGAGGTTTCAAAGGATTTCATGATAATAATTTTGGATATGAGTAATCCGGAATTTTTTTTCATCGCCCCATTCAAATCGTAAATATCGTATTTTTATCCGCTGTTCAGATTCAATATATCCCCGGATTATTTTTTGATACTTCTAAAATCTATAGAAAGAACAGATGCCACTAAAACACCAAAACACTAAATCCCACAAAACATTGAACTGCAATTCAGCATTTTTAGTGATATTCCTGCCTGCCGGCAGGCAGGTTGTGTTTTTGAGATTTCGTGGCAAAAAAAGTATTTTTAGAGGTTCCCTTTTGTCATTCAGCATTGCCGTATGAACCGGTTAAAAATATTTCTCCTTTGCATTTGCGTTATCGCAGCCGCCTGTTCCCCGAAAGTTAAATTAAAAAAGATAGAGCATAATATTTTCGGTTTGACGTCCAGCGAACCTGCCGGAGTTGACAGCGCTGCCATAAAAATGATATCACCCTATAAAACCGCCATTGATTCGGAGATGAACGAGATTATCGGCACGAGCGCTGTGGTCATGACAAAAGGAGAACCGGAGGGACTGCTGGGCAATTTTGTTGCGGACCTGACTCTTTTTATCGCAAGAAGGCAGTACAGACCGGACGATTCAATAAATATTGATTTCTGTTTTCTGAATAACGGGGGATTAAGAAGAGACCTCCCGCAGGGAAAAATAAACAAGGGAATTATTTTTGAACTGATGCCTTTTGAAAATACCTTGGTCATACTTACGCTTTCAGGTCAAAATACTTATGACCTGATCAGACGCATCGCTGCAATGGGCGGAATGCCTGTTGCGGGCATCCGGTTCGGGATAAAGGATAAAAATCCGGTTTCCATTACACTTGATTCAAAACCGTTCGACCTGAACCGGAATTACAAAATTGTAACCAGTGATTACCTTGCTGAAGGCGGTGAAAATTTTTCATTCCTGAAAAACCCGGTCAGGTACGAAACCATAGGCATTAAATTGCGCGATGCCATTATTGAATATATTTTAATGCAGACCGGAAAAGGAAATGAATTAAACCCTACATTGGACGGCCGTATTTATTATGAAAAATAGAAACAGGAGGGATTTCCTGAAATATCTTATTGGCACTTCAGCGTATTTATCGCTGGGCTCCGTACCGTTTGAACTAATTGCGAAAAAGGGATTTCATAAACTTACGATTCTGTACACTAATGATGTGCACAGCCATATTGACCCTTTTCCGGATAATGATCCAAAATTTCCCTCAATGGGAGGCGTAGTATCAAGAGCCGCTCTGATTCGCAGGATACGCAACGAAGAAAAAAACGTCCTGCTGTTCGATGCAGGCGATATTTTCCAGGGAACGCCCTATTTTAACCGTTTCGGTGGTGTGCCTGAACTGAAGTTGATGAGCATGATGGGTTATGATGCAGCCACCATAGGCAATCATGATTTTGATAATGGAATTGACGGTATTGTAAAAGTGATGCCGAATATGAATTTTCCATTTATTTGCAGCAATTACGATTTTTCATCTACCGCGATGGCCGGAAAAACAGTTCCTTACAGGATATTTGAAAAAGAAGGTATTCGCATCGGTGTTTTCGGGCTGGGCATTGAACTCGAAGGATTGGTTCCGAAAAATTGTTTCGGAAAGACATTTTTTCTCGATCCGGTTCAAAAGGCGGCCGAAATGGCATTCTTCCTGAAGAAAGAAATGAAATGCCCTCTGGTGATTTGCCTGTCGCACCTCGGCTATTTTTACAAAAGCAATAAAATAAGCGATCATGCCCTGGCAAGGCAATCAAAAAACATTGATTTAATCATCGGTGGTCACACGCATACATTTCTCGATTCACCACCGGCTTACAGAAACAAGGAGAATAAAGAAATTTTTGTGTGCCAGGTCGGCTGGGCCGGCTTGAAATTAGGGCGAATTGACGCATTTTTAGAGGGAAACCTTGCGGAAACCCGCATGGAATCTACGATTGAAACAATTCGGAAAAAAACAAGTGAAATTTAATTTTTTTTTGTGAAATATATTTTGATAATTTGTACCGTTTTTCGCAGAACCGGGCGCTCCGTCTGTTTTTATTGAATATTAGATACTCTTTGGCAACCTGATTATGTCCTGCGCGGACATAATGCAACAAATTTCTGAAAATGACAAAGGATTCAAGGGGGAAGGATCCCCAGAATGTGTGGAAGAAATGTCTTGATATAATTAAGGCAAATATCAGCGGTGACAGTTTTAAAACCTGGTTTCAACCCATAAAACCGGTAAAAATCACCGGCAACATACTTACCCTCCAGGTTCCAAGCCAGTTTTTCTACGAATATCTTGAAGAGCATTATGTAGGACTGCTCAAAAAGACCATTAAAAAGGAGTTAGGAAATGACGGACGGCTGGAATACAGCATCATCATGGATGCTTATGTCAAAAACGATCCCTATGTCATTAAGGTTCCCGCCAGTGACAGGCAAACTATTAAAAACGCACCCGTGAGCATGCCTTATGACGTGAACAGGGCATCCATCCGGAATCCATTTATTATTCCAGGATTAAAAAAAGTCAGCATTGATCCGCAGTTAAATCATCAATACACCTTTGAAAATTTCATTGAAGGGGATTGCAACCGGCTCGCAAGGGCTGCCGGTTATGCCGTTGCCAAAAACCCGGGAGGCACCTCTTTCAATCCTTTATTTGTTTACGGTGGAAATGGACTTGGAAAGACCCATCTTTCCCATGCCATAGGGATTGAGGTGAAAAAGATATTCCCCGACAAAACCGTTTTGTATGTTACATCCGAACGATTCTTCAATCAATTTGTTGAAGCGGTACGGAATAATGCGCAAAATGATTTTATCAACTTCTACCAGTTAATAGATGTTTTGATCATTGACGATGTGCAGTTTTTAAGCGGGAAAGATAAAACGCAGGATGTTTTCTTTCATGTTTTCAACCACCTGCATCAGACGCGCAGGCAGATCATCCTCACTTCCGATAAACTTCCCATAGAACTGCAGGGTCTTGAACAACGGCTCATTTCACGGTTCAAATGGGGATTATCAGCCGACCTTCAGTCCCCTGACCTTGAGACGCGTATCGCCATCATCCAGAACAAACTCTACCTTGAAGGGATTGAAATGCCCGGTGATGTAATTGATCACCTCGCACATCATATTAATACAAATGTTACCGATCTCCTCGGTGCTCTCGTATCGCTGATAGCCCAATCCACTTTAAACCGCAAGGCAATAACCCTCGACCTGGCAAAACAGATGGTGGAACGTTACATTAAAAATTCGGTGAAGGAGGTTTCCATAGATTATATCCAGAAGGTAGTTTGTGAATATTTCGACCTTCCCATGGACATCCTTAAATCGCAAACCCGTAAACGCGAAGTAGTGCAGGCGCGGCAACTGGCTATGTATTTCTCCAAAAATATGACACGCGCCTCACTTGCCGCCATAGGCCAGTTATGCGGGGGAAAAGACCATGCAACCGTTCTTCATGCCTGCCGCACCGTAAATAACCTTATTGATACCAATAAAGAATTCAAGAATTATGTTGTTGAACTGGAGAGATTGATTAAGTTGTGAATATACCGGGATTACACAGATTTGTAAAAGATTACAGAGATTAGTTCATTTGCCAGCCAAAGAACTGATCCGCCTTGGCGGACAAACTCAAACAGCATAGGTATATTGACATACTTCGCCCGTTATCTTTATGTCTCCCCCAATCCGTATTTTATTTGTGTGTCTCGGCAACATCTGCCGTTCTCCCATGGCGCAGGGAATCCTGACCGGAAAACTAAAGGAGAAGAAGATAAACGCGGTAGTGGATTCTGCCGGTACGGCTTCCTATCACATTGGAGATCATCCTGACCCGCGGACCATAGTTGCTGCCGGGCGCCATGGTGTTGATATTTCTTCATACAGGGCGAAACAGTTTTCATATGACTTTTTCGGGAAGTTTGATATCATTTATGCAATGGATATGGCAAATTACCGCGACCTGGCGGGCAGAGCGAAAACCGGTGAAGAAAAAGCAAAAGTTAAATTACTCCTTGATGAACTCCATCCAGGTAGCGGAAAAGGAGTGCCTGACCCGTGGTATGGAGGTGATGCGGAGTTTGAAAAGGTTTTTAAACTGCTGGATGATGTCTGTAATAAAGTCGCAGAAAAATTGATGGAACCGAAGTTTAATTAAACGCCTGCAACTCATACATCTTTTTGTAGAATCCTCCTGTTGCGAGAAGCCCTGAATGGGTTCCCCGTTCAATGATTTTACCTTCGTTGAGTACGAGAATTTCATCGGCATGCTGGATGGTTGACAACCGGTGTGCGATGATGAGCGAAGTGCGGTTTTTTAAAAGGTTAGATAACGCTTCCTGTACGAGCCGTTCCGATTCGGAGTCAAGTGAAGAGGTGGCTTCATCCAGAATCAGAATCGGTGGATTCTTCAGTACCGCGCGGGCGATGCTTATCCGCTGCCTTTGTCCGCCTGAAAGTTTACTGCCACTGTCGCCAATATTTGTCTGATACCCGTTTTCAAGTTCCATAATAAATCCATGGGCGTTGGCAATACGGGCAGCCATGATCACATCTTCCTCACTGCATCCTTCAACGCCAAAAGCTATGTTGTTAAATACCGAATCGTTGAATAATATACTCTCCTGCGTTACAATGCCCATAAGGTTCCTGAGATCAGATATGTTCATTTCCGGTAACGGAATGTTGTCAATGGCTATTTCTCCGGCAGACGGATCATAAAAACGAGGGAGAAGATCAGCAAGCGTTGTTTTTCCGCCACCGGACGGACCTACCAGCGCGATGGTCTTTCCCTTTTCAATTTTCAGCGCAATGCCCGATAACACTGCATCATCAGTTCCGGTGTATGAAAAAGATACATCCCTGTATTCAATACCGCTGTTGAACCCGGTAATCCGCACAGCATGAGGTTTCTGAATAATTGTAAGAGGGGCTTTAATGATTTGCAATATCCTGTCAATGGATCCTGCGCCTTTGAGAATATTATAGTACGTTGTGGTAAATGACTTTGCCGGTGGAAGAAGTTGGGAAAAAATAGCTATGTACCCGATAAATACTTCGGCACCGAGCGATTTTTTTTCACCCAGTACTAATTGTCCTCCGAACCACATAACTACAACAATGACAAAGGTCGCCAGGAATTCGCTCAGGGGTGAAGCCAGGTCGCGTTTGCGCTGCACGCGGGTCATCAGCCGCTTGTGCGATTCATTGATTACATCAAACTTCCCGGTAACAGTTCCTTCGGCTCTGAACGCCTTTATGATTTTCATACCGGTAAGGGTTTCCTCCACCACCGACATCAGGTGTCCCATTTTGGATTGCCCCAGTTCGGATGACCGCCTTAAACTTTTTCCGATCCGGCCGATAATATATCCGGCAGGTGGAACAAGGATGAAAACAAAAAGAGTCAACTGTGGGCTGATGGCGAACATTGCCCAGAGGAGTGCGATAAGCATGACCGGATCGCGGAAGATTGTTTCCAGCGAACTCATGATGGACCATTCAACTTCCTGCACATCGGTAGTCATGCGGGCAATGATGTCACCCCTGCGCTGGTCGCTGTGGAAAGATAGCGGAAGAACGAGGACTTTGGCGTAAATATCCCTGCGGATATCGCGCACAACGGCATTGCGGACAGGCGCAATAAAATACATGGCGAAATAGCGTGCTGTATTGCGAAAGAGGACCATAACGGTTACGATAATGCAAATGAACATCAAAGCATTGATTTTTCCGTTTTCGGTAATAATGGAACTCAGCAGGTAATAGAAATTATCTTTAATAGAGGAGGCAGTGAATGAAAAAAATCCAGGATCACCGGTAAGAGGTGTTGTTCCGAAAAGGAGGCCGAGGAACGGGATGATCAGGGTAAGCGAAAAAACCGAAAAAAGCGCGGCAAGAAGGTTAAAGAAAAGGTTTATGAAAAGGTATTTTTTGTACGGGATAAGGTATTTTAATATTTTTAAATAATTTCTCACCGGTATGGGTTTGCAGGATGTTTGACGGGTTATTATTCTGTAAGTTTATTATGTATCATTTTATTGTTAAATGTCTGGATTACCGCTTTCATAAGGTCTTTGAGATTAGACGTTTGTCCGGGTTCCGTAACGGCAATATTTCGTGTAAGAAGCGAATCACTTTTGTAATGATATAAAATGGTTTCATTACTGTCAGAATAAAAGAGTGCATACCCATCGGAAATTAACCTGTAAATATTTCCCGATAAATTTACGGCAAGATGTTTCCCTGTTGTGTCAAAAACGCTTGAACCGAATGAAGTAAACGGATACGGATATTCCAGATAATCAAGTACTGACGGGAGTATATCTGCCTGTTGCACAGTCATGGTCGAAACACCCTGCAGGTCGCTATTGGGTTTATAAAATATCATCGGTATTGCATAAACACCTGTCATGGTCTGGTACACCGGGAGGTAAGCAGGTCCTCCGTGGTCGGCAGTAAAAATAAACAAGGTGGAATCAAACCAGGCGTATTTTGACATCTCGTTAAAAAAAATACGTAATGAATGATCGGTATAGGCAACCGCCCGGAGCATCGGATCTTCGATATGCTTAAATTTTTCCACACTTTCCGGTGGCAGTGAATATGGATGATGAGATGAGATTGTCAATAACGAAGCAAAAAAAGGTTTTTTCATTTCGTTTAATTTACCGGCACACCAGGACAGGAATTTATCATCATAAATACCCCATGTTCCGTCAAAATGATCATCATTGTTGTATTCCGATCTTCCAAAGTAATGCGAAAAACCGGTCATTTTTGAAAATCCGTCAAATCCCATGGTTCCATTGGTACCTCCATGGAAAAAAACTGTCTCATATCCCCACTGGCCTAGAATTAAGGGTAATGATTGAATTTTATTACCGGAGTATATAGATGTAATGTATGGGAACTCCATGAGTGACGGCAGCGAGGCAATGATGGCAGGAATTCCTTCTATGGTACTTCTGCCATTGGAGAAAGCATTTTCAAATACCAGACCTTTTTTACTTATTGAATCAAGAAATGGAACCAATCTCAGGTTATTTTCTCCTACCTGCAGGTATTCTTTTGAAAAACTTTCAAGAATAATGACCATGATGTTATTTTTTATTTGACTGCTTTTTACGGAATCATTAGTGAACCGGTATTTTATTGAAAATATTTCCCTGCATTTCTGTTCTGTGAAATATAATTTTTCTTCCAGCGTTCGTTTGCGGAATGTTTTAATCAGCGTAAATGATGTATTTAAGATAAATGCCGAATGTTGGGGATTTCCCGATTGAGCGCTGTCAACTATGCTGACCGGCCGCAATTGGAATCCCCCCCTTGCACCTATGATGCATACTCCGATAACGCCCGGATAAATCAACAAAATACCAATCCATCTGAACCAAAGGGGTTTAACCCTCGGAGAGATTTCTTTTTGAGATAAATTCAGGAAGATAATAATCCGGTCAATTTTCCGGTAGATCATTTCACAAAGGAAAATAACAGAGGCAAGAATGAGGAGGATATACCAGAAATCACCAAGGAGGGCAGGCAAAATGTTTAAAGCATCGTAACCCAGTGTAAGCACATTAAAAATATCCCAGGTAGTTCGGTGCATGGAATAGTGGAAATATTCGAAATCAACGCAGTTCATCAGGATAAAAGGAATGTTGATGCAATAAAACATAATTTTTAATCCGGCCTGGTATCCCCGGCAATAAAACCAGGGAGGCGGCATGAAATGAAACAGGATGAGGAATGCGTTACTGAAAATTATTGCCGATAGATCAAACCGCAAACCGTAAAAAAATATAAGCAGAAAATGTCCTATGCCGGAAGGAACGAAATAATCCGGATTAAACAGCAGGAACCCGATGCGGAGGATCTGATAAATTGCAAGGAGCAACAGAAGTCGCAGTAAAAGAATGAGAAGGTTGGAGAAAAATTTCATCTAACATTAACTAAGAGGAAGGTATACTCCCGTATAATTATCAGGAGTGATTTTTTTCAACTCCTTCTTCAGGGATGAAGGGATTTTCAGATTATCAATTATCCTGATTATTGAGGAACGGGAAAAGGATTCATTTTTCCGGGTAAGTGTTTTTACCTGTTCATAGGCATCACCATGTCCCTCACGCCTGAGGATGACCTGGATTGCCTCGGAGACAACTTCCCAGTGCTTTTCAAGGTCCTCACTGATAACTACCCGGTTCAGGGATATTTTTTTTAACCCTTTAAGCAGCGATTTTATGGCGATCAGGGTATGGGCGAAGGGAACCCCGGTATTGCGTATTACCGTTGAATCGGAAAGGTCGCGCTGAAGCCGTGAAACCGGAAGTTTAGCCGCCAGGTGTTCAAAAAGTGCATTGGCGATGCCGAGATTCCCTTCGGCATTTTCAAAATCAATCGGGTTCACTTTATGGGGCATGGTGGAGGAACCGGTTTCAGATGAATCTATTTTTTGAGTAAAATAACCAAGTGAAATATAGTGCCAGAAATCGCGGCACAGGTTTATCAGTATATTATTTATGCGTTTGAATCCATCACAGGTTGCTGCAAAATTATCGTAATGGTCTATCTGAGTAGTTGTTTTCAACCGGATAAGGTGTAATTTTTCTCTTACAAAAGAATCTGCAAAAGCATGCCAGTCAACACCCGGACAGGCGGCATAATGCGCATTGAAATTACCAACCGCGCCACCGAATTTGGCGGTGTGTGGTATTACCTGCAGTAATTTAACCTGGTTTTCGAGCCGTTCAATAAAGACCGCTATTTCCTTCCCGGCAAATGTGGGTGATGCCGGCTGACCGTGCGTCCGGGCAAGCATGGGTATGTGCCGCCATTCATCTGAAAAAACATTCAGATGGGAAATTATTTCTGAAATGGACGGAAGGAATATCCTGTCAATGGCATCTCTTACCATCATGGGAACGGCACTGTTGTTTATATCCTGCGAGGTGAGCCCGAAATGAATAAAAGATATAAAGGAAGCAAGGCCGTTTTTTTGAAATTTCTCCTGCAAAAAATATTCAATGGCTTTAACATCATGATTTGTGGTTTTCTCTATTTCCTTGATTCGGATGGCGTCTTTTTCCGTAAAATTTTTCCAGGTATTGCGCAACAGGGAAAACTTTCCGGAAGGAAATTTTTTCAACTGCGGTAAGGGAATTTCACAAAGAGCGATAAAATATTCCACTTCAACAAGCAGGCGGTACCTCATGAAGGCGGACTCGGAAAAATATTCCGAAAGCCCGGATGTCAACGAATGATACCGGCCGTCAACGGGCGATATGGCAGTGAGAGAGTTAATGTTTCTGGTGAAAATCAATATCAAAAATAGTAAAAAGCATGCCTGGCGGGTTTTCTAATATCCATTTAATTTATTTTATACTGACGGAATTTGATTTTGCAATGCTGACGCTTGCAGGTCAGCATACTGATATTCATCATCAGGAGTATCCAAAATCAAATTCATCAGTATATCCTGATCTGAATGATTTGCAAAATCATTCAGCATCAGAATACTTGTTTAGTTCAAGATATTCCTGGAAGACGGTTTCAAGAAATGACTTGCCTTCCAATATCATTTGATCCTTTTTTGTGCTGTCGGTAATTTCAATAGAATTAAATACATTGGATTTGTTATCGTATGTAAAATAACCCCACGGTCTTATCCAACCGACTCCGTCAACAAATGAAAAATAAGCAAATTCCTGTATGTACGGGTTAAAAATGTTCTTACTCCACCGGAACGATTCATGATTATAACCCATCTGGGAGAGAAGAGTTGTAGTGAAATCTGTTTGTGACATGATAAGGTCAACTTTTTTTCCATTCAGATCTTCCATTATTGCTTCACCGAAAAATAATGCGGGGATTTTTCTGAACTCTTTTGAATAGTAATTATTATTTTTTGGGGATTGATGTCCATGGTCTGATATTAAAAGAAACAATGTGTTTTTATACCAACCTGTTGATAACGCTGCGCTGAAAAACGCACCCAGACAACTGTCGGTATAATGCGCTGCATTGACATATCCTTTTTCATCCCAATTATTTCCGATATTAAATTTTTGCTTCATCGGAACATCATAGGGCGCATGGCTGCTTCCGGTGAAAATCATAGCAAAAAATGGTTCTTTCATTTGTTGAATTTCATCTAACGATCTTGAAAAGAGGTATTCATCATGAACGGTCAGCCGGTTTCCCGGAGTATTAAATGGAAAATCATCCTGTTCGATAATCAGGTCAAATTTGTTATAATAAAGAAAACTTTTAATATTTCCGTAATTTAATTCTCCTCCATATATAAAAGCGCAGTTGTATCCCGCTTCTGACAGGATTGGGGTTATACATGGAATACCGGGATATTTATCGGGCTGTTTGATGACCGATGTTAACGGTTGAGCCGGGTAACCGCTTAAAATGGAAAGAATACCCTCATGAGAGAGGTTTCCGGCAGCATATACATTCGTAAATAAGATTCCCCTCCCGGCCATGTAGTTGAAACAGGGAGTGATACTGTCAAAACCACCTAATGGTTTCACAAGATCTGCCGACCAACTTTCAAGAATAATGATAACGATATTCGGTTGTTTTATTTTTAAGAAAATTATGGTTGTGTCTTTTTCGGCATGAAAAAGATTTTTAACATTAGATTCTGCTTCTTTTAAACCATAAAATAAATATGGATTTTTGTTATTAATATTTTTATTCTGGATATAACTATGTACAAGGTTCCATGCCGGATTAACTGCCGCATCATTCAGAATCTGATGCTTTGAAAAATACGCTTCCCCATGTCCGATCGGTATAGGTCTGACTCCCCCCCTGATACCGATGAATAAAACGCCTGGTGTAATTAGGGTGAAAACAATTCCCGCCAGGTAATTCACTCTTTGCTGAAGATATTCAACCGGCACCAACTTCTTATAAAAAAAATATCCTGCAAGAGCGATAGCGCTTGCAAGACCGGAAAGGAGCGCCAGGATAGTTACCGGAACGGTTCTGATCACTTCATTGGGATGTTCAAGGTGGCTGATTGCTTCATAATTGATTTTGGTTTTCCAGGAATCGTAAACGCCAAGTTCTGCCGTGGCAATTATTGAAAATGTGATAATCAGAATGATTGCAACCATCCTGTTCAGCAGTCCGAGGAATTTTAACCGCAGGAAAATTTGCAATACGGTTAAAATAAATGAAACGGAAATGAGATAACATGTAGCAGAGGTATCCAACGGAAGGGCATGGTAAAACGTCCCTGCAATCCCTGTGAAAGGTATTGAATCAAAATACCGGAATTGATACAAAATAAAAATCAACCGGTTACCGGCAAAAAACACCAACCAGAATAAAAACAGCCGCAGGATATAGCAATAGTACCTCATATTTTTTTGAACAAAAAAACATCCGAAGTTTTTTAAACTTCGGATGTTTATCCTTAAACCAAGGTACTTCCCGGAGAGCCAGGTTAGCGGAAACTGTTTATCCTGCACAAAAGAAGGCGATTTACCCCAATAAATCCTTCCAGCAGATCACTCTCGTTTATCCGTCCCACTCCGGCAGGGGTTCCGGTAAAGACCAGATCACCGGGTAGCAGGGTAAAATATTTTGAAATATAAGTGAGCAGGAAATCAACCGGGTAGATCATATCACCGGTAAATCCCTTTTGTCTTGTCTGTCCGTTGATATCAAGACGGAAAGTAATTTTCTCAAACGAAGGAATACCGGTCAGCGGTAAAAATTTTCCAACTGCTGCCGATCCGTCAAATGACTTGGCTGTTTCCCATGGCAGGCCCTTCTGTTTGCTGCGGTTTTGAATGTCGCGCGCGGTAAAATCAATGCCGACCGTAACACTTTCAACCAGGGATAGGGATTGACCGGGTAAAATATTTTTACCGGTTCCTGAAATTTTCAGAACAATTTCGGTCTCATAATGGATTTCAGTGGAAAAGGCAGGCATGGTGAAGGGTTCATCTTCTTTCAGCAGGGCGGTATCCGGTTTGAGAAAAATTACCGGGTCTTCAGGAACCGGATTATTCATTTCCCGCGCATGTTCGGAATAATTCCTCGCCACACAAATTATTTTCATACTTTACGAAATACGAATCAGTTACGAATAATGCCCATTTATGCCTATCAATGCCTATTAATGCCTGTTATTTGCCCACTGCTCACTGCCCACTGCCCACTGATTTCTTTTCCCTGCTTTTATTATAAATCTCCGTCACCACCTTTTTGGTATATGCCGCAAATTCCCCGTTCATCATCCAGTGATAATAGGAAGGTTCTTTAATAAAAACCTCTTCCACCGGTTTGCCTTTATGTTTTCCGAAATTAAAAACTTCAACTCCCTTGTCATCAAAAACGATCCTGCCGGCAAGGTCAGCATTTTTTTTGTGGTTGGCGAACCCTGCGAGGAAATCAACGGTGTTCTTAAAACCCGGATAGCGCTCTATCTGCGCCATCAGAACTTCAAAAGTGGCAGTTACATCCGCTTCTGCCTGGTGGGCGTTTTCCAGCGTTTTGCCGCAATAAAATTTATAGGCAGCGCCAAGGTTGCGCGGCTCCATTTTACGGTAAATTGCCTGGATGTCCACAAATTTCCGTTTTTTAATATCAAAATCAATTCCGGCCCTGGAGAACTCTTCTGCCAAGAGGGGAATGTCAAATTGATTTGAATTGAACCCGGCAAGGTCGCTGTCTTCAAGAAGAGATACTATTTTACCTGCAATTTCCTTAAAAAGCGGTTCACCGGCAACATCGGTATCAAAAATGTTGTGAATTTTTGAGGCGGGGTGGGGGATGGGTATGCCTGGATTTACACGGAATGTATGGGTTTCCTTGGTGCCGTCTGGAAAAATTTTCAAAACTGAAATTTCAACTATACGGTCTTTCACCGGTTCGGTGCCGGTGGTTTCAAGGTCGAAGAATGCAAGAGGGCAGGTGAGATTGAGCATAATTGGTTAGTAACCGGTAACAGGGAATTTGCCGGAACCGACTACTTTTCCTGAATTATCAATAAGGCGGTAACAATAGATTCCCGGCAGAAAGTTGCTTGTCGCAAGATTAAACTCAGCGGTACCCAGTGAGTACGTATTGATCGCTTTTCCAAGAATATCGGTTATTGCAATAGAATGGAGTGCGGTTCCCTTTACTTCAAAATGGATTTCTGCTGAATAGATATCGCGATAAACCAAAACATAGGTATTTCCGCTATCGGGTGTCAACGCGTCACCGGAAACCGGAATTGATTTCAGGTATTCTGTCTTTTCCACAACCGTTCCTGCATCAATATTTATTTCAAGCAATGGAAAATGGTAACCGTTTCCCCACCAGCGGTAAATATCGGAAGTATCACGCTGAATAAGTATTGCACTTGAACTCCAGTTTGGGAACGGAAAAGTGTAATGAGGAAATACCGAATCCCATTCATAGGATAGATCACGCTGTCTGATAACATCAAATGTGCCTGACGGAGTTGTCACCTGTCCCCATGCATCAAAATTACTTGAGTATTGTATCCTCACGGTTATTTTTACCGAGTCAACACCAGGGTAACCGCTGTAATCATCTTTTACGGTCGCCCTCGAAGTACCGGAAAAGGATGTATTATAGGTTGAAGGAAGGGTGATGTAGGTGCGATAAGGATTATATTTAACGGCTACGGGAGAACCGGTTCCCACATCACCATAAGCGCCCATGATTTCGGCAGATGATGAAGAACCGAGAAAATAGATGGTGAAATTTCCGAGGAAAGAAGCATGAGTTGCACCCGGAAAGTTGCTGCTGCCCGGCTGTCCTGCAGGCAGAACTACATAATGAGAATCCGGTTTATGACTTAGTAATGCCGAAAAGTCCCACGTCTGGTTTGCGCCCGAAGAGCCTTGTGTTCCGTTATACAGGGTATCAAGGATTGTCTGCACCGTTACACCGGTATCGAGCATATCGGTTTCGGTAATGGTTATCTGGCCAAAGGATGTTAACGCAAAGAAATATGCAATAGCAGAAATAAAAGTTTTTTTCATGGGAAGTAAAAAGTTAAAGTTAAAATTTCCAAAAATTCCTGTACCGTATCCCTTATTCCCTTATCTCCCTATCCCTTTATCCCTCTCTATCCCCCCACCACTGTTTCAACAATTTTTTTGAATGCCTTAGGTTCGTTCATGGCAAGATCTGCCAGCGCTTTGCGGTTAATCTGAATGCCTTTGGCTTTTATTTTTGCCATTAACCCCGAATAGGTCAATCCCGCCTCCCTGGCGCCTGCATTGATACGCGTGATCCACAGGGAGCGGAATAATCGTTTTTTCAGTTTGCGGTCGCGGTATGCCGATTGCAATCCCTTTTCAAACTGGTTGCGGGCAAGGCGGTAAACGTTTTTCTTGCGCCCGAAATATCCCTTTGCCCTGCGGATATATTTTTTATGGCGCTTTCTTGCTGCTGGTCGGTTTGTTGCTCGTGGCATGAGAGAATAAAAAGTTAAAAGTTAAAAGTCAAAACCGGTTTACCCAAAAATTATGATCAGATGTGGAGTAAGCCCCTTACATTATTCAGGTCGGGTTTGCTTACACCGGCCGGATTATCAAGATGCCGTTTTTGCTTTTTGGATTTTGTCCGGAGCAGGTGTCTTCTGCGTGATCTTTTGCGCATGATTTTACCGCTCCCGGTTACATAAAACCTTTTTTTTGCGCTTGAGTTTGTCTTTAATTTTGGCATAGTATTTTCGAATTACTATTAATGCCTATCAATGCCCATTATTTACCACTAACTACTTACCATTTATCACTTACCACTTACCACTCACCTACTTCTTTCTCTTAGGCGTCAGAATCATGATCATTCTTTTCCCTTCGAGGCGGGGTAACTGTTCCACACTTCCGTATTCTTCAACCGCTTCGGCTAATTTCAGCAGCATAACTTCCCCCTGGTTTTTAAACATGAATTCCCTCCCCCTGAAAACCACGAACGCTTTAACTTTTGATCCTTCCTGGAGGAAATTAGTGGCATGGCGCATTTTAAAATTAAAATCATGGTCATCTGTTGTTGGCCTGAACCGCAATTCTTTAACAATAACCTTTGCGGTTTTTGATTTTATCTCTTTCTGCTTCTTCCTCTGGTCATAAAGAAATTTTTTATAGTCCACAACTTTACACACCGGGGGAGTAGCGCTGGGGGCAATCTCCACCAAGTCAAGTTGCTGTTCTTCGGCAATGCGGATGGCTTCTTCTACCGGGTATATACCCTGTGTGACATTTTCCCCTACAAGCCGTACCTGTGGAATTTTTATTTCACGGTTAATCCTGTGCGGGTTCTTTTTAATAAACCGTCTTATGGGGGGTCGCGGATAAAAAGGCCTGTTTTCTATGGTAAAAAGAGATTAAGGGTTAATAATTAGCACCGATTAATTTGATAAATAGATGATTACATTGATTTAAAATTATTGTTGGCTACCGGTTGAAAACTATACGTTCTTCTTCTTTAAGTTTATCTGTAAAATCTTCTACGGACATTATTCCTATATCACCCGCGCCATGTTTTCTGACGGCAACACTATTACCCGCTGCTTCTTTATCGCCAATGATCAGCATATAGGGTATCTTCATCAGTTCAGCATCCCTTATTTTCTTGCCGATTTTATTATCGCTGCCGTCAATAAAGGTGCGAATATCGGAATTATTAAGAAATGCCGATATAGTTGATGCCCTTTCATTATGCTTTTCTGAGATGGGCAGGACGATTGCCTGGTCAGGGGCGAGCCATGCAGGGAAGTTGCCGGCATAATGTTCAATGAGGAAACCGATAAATCGTTCGTGGGTTCCAAGAGGGGCTCGATGTATGCAGATAGGGGTATCGGCCTGATTATTTTTGTTTATGTACGATAAACCGAACCTTACCGGCTGGGCGAAGTCAACCTGGTTGGTGGCAAGGGTAAATTCTTTTCCGATGGCGCTCCATACCTGCACGTCTATCTTCGGCCCGTAAAAAGCCGCTTCATCGGAAACTTCTTTGAAAGGAATGTTCGACTCAACAAGCACCTTCCGCACCATATTTTCTGTTTCAATCCATAACTCAGGCATGTCAACGTATTTTTTTCCCAGGTTGGATGGATGGTGTGTTGAAAACCGCATTACATATTTATCTATCCCGAAAATTTTGAAGTAATTAAGGTAGAGGTCGTTTACTGCGCGGAACTCGGATGCGAACTGCTGGCGGGTGCAATAAATATGGGCGTCATTCATTTGCAGGGAGCGCACTCTCATCAGCCCGAAAAGTTCACCCGATTTCTCGTAGCGGTAGCATGTTCCGTATTCTGCAAGCCGTAGCGGGAGGTCGCGGTAACTGGGATTAAGTGATAGATAAATTTTATGGTGATGCGGGCAATTCATCGCTTTCAGGTAATATTTGCCGCCTTCCAGTTCCATAGGGGGGAACATGCTGTCGGCATAATAAGGCAGATGCCCGCTGGTGCGGTACATTGATTCTTTGGCAATATGGGGTGTGCGCACCCTTACATAACCTGCACGGGTTTCTGTTATCCTGGCTAACTTTTCAAGTTGGTCAATAATGGCTCCTCCCCTCGGGAGCCATAACGGAAGGCCTGAACCCACATCATCATCAAATGTGAAAAGTTTCAGTTCACGTCCTATTTTCCTGTGGTCGCGTTTTTTTGCTTCTTCAAGCATCTTCAGGTAGTCATCCAGCAATTTTTGTTGCGGGAAAGTAATACCGTAGATGCGGGTAAGTTGCTTCCGGCTTTCATCACCGCGCCAGTAAGCGCCTGCGACATTGAGAAGTTTTATTGCCTTTATAAAGCCGGTGTTCGGAAGGTGCGGACCCCTGCACAGATCAATGAAATTACCCTGTGTATATAAAGTGATCTTTCCATCTTCAAGTTCGCCAATGAGTTCGGTTTTGTATTCATCGCCTTTCTTTTGAAAATATTCCAATGCATCTTTCTTTGAAATGTCTTTCCGTACATAACCATTATTTTGCCTGGCAAGATCCTTCATCTTCTCTTCAATTTTACCCAGGTCCTCAGTTGAAATCACCCTGTCACCGGTATCTACATCATAATAGAAACCGTTTTCAACCGGGGGACCGATGCCGAATTTTATGCCGGGGTAAAAGAATTCAAGTGCTTCCGCCATCAGGTGGGCGGAGGAGTGCCAGAAAGCCATTTTGCCTTCATCCTCATCCCATTTTAATAGTTTCAGTTTCGCATCTGCTGCGATGGGGCGGTTAAGGTCCCACACCTCATCATTGACTTTTGCTGCCAATACCGCTTCAGCCAATCTTTTACTGATGGATTCGGCAACCTGGTATGATGTAACCCCTTCGGGAAATTGCTTTTGGGAGTTATCGGGGAGGGTAATGGTGATCAAGGCGTGAGAAAGGTTTTTTGAATTCAGATTTCAATGTATTTATCAAGGATTTGTTTTTTAAACCAGTTTTCATATTGGTCATAATTGCATAAAATAACCTGAAAAGGGGAAGCCCTGTCAATATCGCACATCATCTTCACAATATTTTTGGCTTTTTCCTGGGGTTCAACCGTTGGCGCAACAACCAGAACATCAATATCGCTTGCGTAATTCCAGTTACCTTTCACTATGGAGCCGAACAAAAAGACCCTGATTTTATCATTATACATTTCGGATGCGCGCTTTTTTATCAATCCTGCATAGTACAAAGGATATGTAAAATATTTTTCATCATCATTTTTCCACTTAATTAATAAATCCATTAAGTCCATAACTTGCTTATTATTGATATTAAATTTTTATGAAAATCAAACATCTCCTCAATTTGGAGATGTGTGTAAGGGGTATCAAAATACCTTGATTCAAAATATGATTTCTCAATATCCTTGATGATAATTTCATTTTCTGTCAGGAAGTTTTTTAATTTATCGGAAACTGCGGCATCTGTAATTCCGGAAATCAATTTTTGGATGTTATGGGTATGAGGAAATTGTCCCAGCGATAAACCGATAGTAAATTTCAAATACAACTGTATGGATTGTTCCAGATTCAGGGCAGCCATATCATAATTTCCCTTTAAAAATTCTTCTCTTGCAATTGAATAAAATTTTTCACCTTTTTGTCGCAAGAAAAGGAAGTTGTCTTTCATAATAGGGCAAAAATACTAAATTGACGTTATTGCCGGTTATTTCACAAAGCCAGGAAGCAAGGAAATCAAGAAATCAAGAATTCAAGAATTCAGGAAATCAAGAAATCAAGAAATCAAGAAATCAAGAAGTTCCCTAATTCTTCTTTACTTCTTTATATCTTCACTTCTTCACTTCCCTCCCCCCTGCGTCAGAACAAATTGAATGATATTGGCTCCCATTTTCAGCGCCTTCTGCCGTGTTTCAGGCGAGTCGTGATGAACTTCCGGGTCTTCCCAGCCGTCACCGATGTCACATTCATAATTAAAAAAACAAATCAGGCGACCTTCATAGATCAGACCGAAACCCTGTGGCGGCTTCCCGTCATGTTCATGGATTTTGGGCAAACCGCCAGGGAAATCATATTTCTGGTGATAAATGGGATGGCTGAAAGGAAGTTCAATGAACTCAAGTTCCGGAAAAACCTTTTTCATTTCGCGCAGGACGAAGGGTTTTAACCCGTAACTGTCGTTAATGTTCAGGAACCCACCTGCAAGAAGGTAGTTTCTCAGGTTTAGCGCTTCGGCATCGGAAAAAACTATGTTCCCGTGACCGGTGAGGTGAAGGAACGGATAATTAAAAATATCTGGACTTGAAACTTCAACAACAGCATCCTGTGGATTAATAGTTGTGCCCAGATTATCGTTACAGAAATCAACAAGGTTGGGTAATGCAGTAGGGCTCACATACCAGTCACCGCCACCGTTGTATTTGAGGCGGGCAATCTGGTAAGAAAAATTCTGGGAAAGCCCCCAAATGGGGAAGGTACAAGGCAAAAGGAAAAAGGTGCTGACGATTACTGTCAGCATCATGATCACATGCGTCATGACAAAAGAAAAAAGCCGCATCATTTTATTAATTTTAACTGTTCATCCACTACCTTCAGCCCTTTAACAAAAGAATGGGGTTCATATGATAATTCTCTTATGGCTTTATCAAGAATAAACCCTGTCCGGGGAGGGCGTTTTGCTGGTTGGTTCAATTCCGCTGAATTCACCGGAGTGATCAATGATTTATCCAGGTTCCAGAAATCGCATATTTTATAAACCATTTCAAGAATACTCATAATATCTTTACCGGATACATGATAAATTCCGGTCGCTTCTTTCATTGCCGCTGCAATGCACCCTTCAGCCAGATCTTCAGCAAGGGTAGGAGCGCGGTACTGGTCCGATACCACCCGGATGTGCTGATTGTTCTCCAGCGAATTTTTCGCCCACAGGACAATGTTCGTCCGGCTCATGTTATCGGCAACGCCATAGATAATAATGGTGCGGATAATAGTCCATGGTGCCCTGCTTTTCATCACAATTTTTTCCGATTCATATTTTGACAATGCGTAATAACTGAGGGGGTTCGCTGCAGCATCTTCCCTGTAAGGGCCATTTTTTCCGTCAAAAATAAAATCCGTGGACAGGTGAATCAAATGGACGGGGCGTTTAAATGTAATGGAAGCCATCTCAGCCATATCGGCCAGGTTGCGCACTCCCGAAACATTATCCGCCCAGCACTCTTCCTTTTTTGTTTCGCAGGCATCTACATTGGTCATCGCTGCTGTATTGATAATGCAATCGGGTTCAAACCCGTTTATTATTTTCCTGGTTTCTTCTCTGTCGGTAATATCAAACGTTTCAAAAGTATATCCATCCCTCGCGGTAATCCGGTTTTCGCCTTTTGATGTTGCGACTATTTCAACATTCCGTCCCTGATTTTTTCCCAATAAAAGCGAATAAACGATTTTCTGACCGAGTAATCCGTTTGAACCGGTTATTAAAATTTTTTTCATTTATATCCAATAACTTTTCTTGTATCTCAATATCCTAATATCTGGATACCTACTCCCCCTCTTTCTCTCCCGGTTTTATCAACGACAGGATAAAATAAACAATAAGAACAATGAATCCAAATTTTCTCAGGCGCAAAAGTGATAATAGAAAAGTAATAAAAAAAACAAGCCGTACTCCCGTAACATTCAGATTGAACCGCTGCGAAAGCCAGTAACAAACCCCAAGGAATACTTTTTTCCGCATTGGTTCAGAGTGCCTTTATGGTCCTGAATTTCCGGTAAAGAAAAAAATTCCAAAGGTCAACCCAGAATGCAAGAATAAGGTAGATGATGACAGGAGAACCAAAAGTCAGGAAAGATAGATAGATGAAAAACATCCTGATTTTTGTGGTTTCAATACCCATTCTTTCACCTAAAAGGGAACAAACGCCAAATACCTGTTTTTGCAGGAAGTATTCAATATGTTTCATCGCGGTTATACCTAATATCCGGTGGTGCAAAATTAAAAAACTATCGGGTAAAGCGGGTTGGCAAAAAAAAAGTACATTTACAACCCATTTTTTGATTTATGAATATCAGGGTAATTGCCGCTTCCGCAGTTGCACTTCTCATCCTTACATCGCTGTACCTTCTTTCTTTTACCGGCACAAGGCGCAAAATGCTGATAACAGATCAATCTCATGATGCCTATTCCAATGCACTGAAACGTCATCACTGGATGTTGACAAGGGTCGTTGACCCTGCAACGGGTACTATCCCTGCCGACATCAGGCGGCTCGAAATCGCCTATGCACGCACATTGCCTTCCGATGATATGGTAAAATCAGGCGCAAAATTCGACTGGTTGCAGAGGGGACCCTATAAAGTTGGCGGGAGAACCCGTGCTCTTGCCATTGATGTTGCCAACGAGAATGTGCTTATTGCGGGGGGGGTAACCGGTGGGCTGTGGAGGTCGGTAAATGGCGGTTTGTCCTGGCAGAGAGTGATCACACCCGATCAGCATCCCGGAATTACTTGTGTGGTACAGGATACCCGTCCGGGTAACCAGCAAACCTGGTATGCGGGTTCCGGTGGGGAACCATGGGGTAATTCTGCAAGTACCGGGATTTATATCAATTATACAGCCAATTACCTCGGAATGGGCGTTTATAAATCAACTGACAGCGGCCTTACCTGGCAGATTATTGATACTACTAATTCAAAAACACCGCAGACCACTGACGAGTGGGACAGAATCTGGAAAATTGCCGTTTCCCCCCGCCTTGATTCGGATATTGTCATGGTAACAACGGCCGGTGTGGTTTTCCGGTCAAACAATGGCGGCAATACCTGGAATAAAGTATTGGGAAAAACGGGGACAAAATCCATGTTTACTGATATTGCAGTTACCGATTCCGGAATTTTTTATGTGACGATGAGTAATTATACAACTGGATGGAATGAAACAGGCGCCTCATTTGCAGGAATATGGCGTTCCTATGACGGATTGACCTGGACGCAGATCAAACCATCCTGGGTCACATCGTCAACCCAGTACAGGAGAATCGTAACCGGTATAAATCCTACCGATGAAAATGAAATTTATTTTCTTGCCAATACACCGGGTACCGGCCAGATGTCACCTGTTTTCTTCGGTGAAACCGAATGGAACAGTTTATGGAAATACACCTACCTTTCGGGAAACGGTTCAGGTGCAGGCGGATTATGGGAAGACCTGTCGTCAAATATTCCCGCAAATTCTGTTCCCTTTGATAATTTTAATACGCAGGGAAGTTATGATATGGTGATTGCGGTAAAACCCGATGATCCCAACGTTGTTTTCATTGGGGGAACCAATCTCTACCGTTCCGATGATGCATTTACAACCGGTAATAATATTTCCCAGATCGGTGGGTATGCACCAGGTTCGGAATTGCCGTTTTACGGGTTGTACCCGGGCCAACATCCTGACCAGCATATCATAGCATTTTTACCATCCAATCCGGTTGTTCTGTTAGCCGGTACTGACGGTGGACTTTACAGGACTAATAATTGCCTTGATAGTGCCGTTACCTGGGATTCTTTGAATTTCGGGTATATCACATCCCAGTTTTATACCGTTGCCATTGACCATGGAGCAAATAACAGTAAAGTAGTAATTGGCGGATTGCAGGACAATGGTTCCAGGTGGACAAATTCCGAATCGTTTACTGCCGAATGGACTTTTCCATCGGAAGGCGATGGCTCCTATTGCGCCATTGAAGACAGCGGAGCGTATTATTATTTTTCAAGGCAGGAAGGAAGAGTGGTGAAAATTCAACTGGATGCCAATGGCAACCGTACCGCTTTTAAAAGAATGGATCCGATTGGCGGGAGAAATTACATTTTCATTGCTCCGATGATCCTTGATCCCTCCGACAACAATATCATGTACCTGGCTGCCGGTTATGAACTATGGAGGAATAATAATCTGTCATCCATTCTTCTTGACAATACGTGGGATTCGATATCAGATAACTGGGCGGTTATTTCCTCACTTCCCGACACCGATTATAATTTTATTACGGCAATTGCATGTTCGCGGGACAACCCACCGCACAGGGTCTATTTTGGATCAAACAATGATTTTGCTTCAAGGGAAATTGTCCGAATTGATGATGCACATTCCGCGTCACCCGTTGAAACATCCTTTCTCATCGCGGTTACCGGACTTGGAAAATATATTAATTGCATTGCCGTGGATCCCAGGGATGGAAACAAAATCCTCGTTGTTTTTTCAAATTATAATACATATAGTTTGGTGTACAGCGATGATGGCGGATCAACCTGGCAGAAGGTAGCCGGTAATCTTGAGTCACCTCAATCTCCCGGACCGCCAACCGGCCTGGGTCTGGGAACCGGTCCTTCACTAAGATCGGCTGCCGTAATACCTGTTATTGATAACAGGACAGTATATCTTGTCGGGACAAGTGTAGGTTTATTTGCAGCAGACACCCTCATAAATGAAAATGTTTCAGCCGATTCTACTCTTTGGGTCCGCCAGGGCACCGGATCAATCGGGAATGCGGTAATAGAAATGATTGATTACCGGAGGACCGATGGATACACCGTAATAGCAACACATGGCAACGGGATATTCTCTTCCTATATAACGGATGCGTCCATGATTACTGCACAGAAGTGGAGTATGCAAAGCAAACCGGTAATTTCCGCAAAAATTTATCCCAATCCTGTCCAGAAGGAATTTTTTCTTGAATATGATTTACCCGGAGAGGGTAACACACTCATAACTATTTTTGATATCACGGGAAGGGAACTTCTATCCATCACGGGGAATAATCAACAGGAAGGTATTCACAGGGCGACACTTCAGTTACCCGGGTCCGAACCGGGGATATATTACTGCGAAATCCGGTGCAGTTCTTTGAGGTCAGTCGTAAAATTTACAAAATACTGATCAGGATAACGAATTGACAAATTTAGTGAGCCGGGAAGCAATCCGGCCCGCCTTATTGCGATGAATGATATTTTTTTTACTAAGTTTATCTACACGTGAAATCAAAGCGGGAAGCAGTTTTTTCGCCTCTTCTTTATTCTTTGTATTCCTCAATTTTTTTACCATAAATTTCATGGTATTTGTCCATTGGCGGTTGTACACCCTCCTCGATTCGGTTTTACGGATGTCTTTCAGTGATGCTTTAAGGTTTGCCATACGTTAGTGGTATTTCAGATATTTGAAAATACATTTTCAATTTTCATTTTAAATCCTTTCAGGACTTTTGATTGCACAACGCCTTTTTGTGCCGCAAAGGAATAAATTTTATAGTTACCTTTTACAAGTTCATAAATTTCGACTGCCTTGTTTTCAGGATCAACAATCCAGTATTCAGGAACTTTATATTGCGCATATTTTTCTTTTTTATCTCCTCTGTCCGACTTAATTGTGGAGGGAGATAATATCTCAACAATCAGGTCAGGGGCTCCCTGAATATTTTTTTCAGTAATAATTTTTTTATTCTTTGATGAAATAAAAACCAGATCGGGTTGGAAAACATTTCCTTCATCAAACACTACATCAACAGGCGCATCGTAAACCTTGCAATCTTTGTATTGAGGGTGCCTTGAAATAAATCCTAATATCAGTATTTCAATTTCCCTTGAAATATCCTGGTGTTTTAAATAAGGCGCTGGTGACATGGTGAGTTCTCCGTTAATTATCTGGCATGGTAATTCGGGTGGCAGTAAATCATAGTCACTATAGGTCCAGTTGCCTTTTTTTTCTTTAATTAATGATTGTAACTGCCCTGATGCGGTAAACATTTATTAATTATTGTAGCGCAAAGGTATTAAATTTTCACTAATTTGAATTTTTGTGTACAATCAGGAGTGCTGATTTTCAGAATAAAGAAACCCGATGGAATGTGAGTAATATGAACGGAATGATTTCCCTGACCTGAAAAATCGGTTTTCAAAAGGGTTTGACCTGCAGGTGAAACTATTTCAATTGTATAATTTCCGTATTTTACAAAAGAAATATTGATATTTTCTCCGACCGGATTCTGCAACTGTACCGGATTTATTGCCTTTTTTAATACCGGTTCCGGCACACTTGAATAACTGCAATTGCCCAGTAATCCCCTGGCAATAAAAAGGTCAAGTATCGTATCGCTGTTTGCTGCGCCATAGAGCAAGGTATCGGCCTGCAGGAAGAGCCGGGCCGCATCGGTCATGGACATGTTACCTGAATAACTGTACAATGATTGAAGCATTAACCTGTCGGTAACCATCCTTCCAAGCGCACTCCATATCTGCATGACGGTAGACGACCAGATATCGGCAAACTGGTAATAATCGGTTGTTACATTATCGGGATAACATTTGTTGCTCACCGACCACCGTCCTGGCCAGAATTCATTATGTCCGTCCCATGAAAAAACTTTTTCCCATCCGAATTCGTCTAAAGACCGTGAATAAGATGATGCGAGGTAGTCGCCAAATGCTTCATCCAGCGACAACCGTTCAATTCCCGACAGGGTACCGGGGGCAGCGCTTTCCGAGACGGCATGGCCATACTCATGAATTATAACATCCGCATCTTCGGCATCATCTACCCCCCCCTCACCGAATGATAGTTGACCGGAAGAATAGATCGAATTATCCTGCCCTGACAAGGCATGGGCATCTGCCTGTACCTGGTAAGCCGCAAGATTTGTAAAGCCGAGGGAACGAATATGTTCCTGGAAAGTATTTATATGGTAGTAAACATTCACATCTTCAAAAAAGTCATCGCTTCGGGTAAAATTAAATGAAGGTGTGGAAACAGAAGCAGGCGCTTTATTCGGAGACGAAAAATCATCAATTTTCACCCATATGCTTTCCAGGCGGAAATAATTGTCGGTACCAAAGGCGGTATTAACGGAAACCGTCTTTCTCTGGTCATTCAATTCCTGAATATCTGCGTCATTGGCATCAATATAGGGAGAGCCGTAAGATGACTGGGCGGTGGTGAGCGGATCGGGGAGGAAAACAGTTGCCGTTACGGTGGAGTCGGTTTTCTTATGCAAATATCGGTTCAGATCGTTTTCGAATAGTATATTTCCTGATTCATTAATCACCAGTTCGTAATTATTCTCTGATGAATCGTTAATTGTGATCAGAATGGCCGGGATCAGTTCAAATAAAACCGGTTGTATTCCGGCACCATTCCCGTTAATATGAGGGAAATATATTTTTTCATGTTTCAACAGTTTTACGTACCTAAAAAAAGGATAACGTCTTTTTACCACCTCCAAAGCGACCTTCTCATCAGGGAATGGTAAGGAGGAAATAGTTTCTTCCGGAAAAGTATTATCAAACCATGAACGGATATTTCCGTTTTTATCAAGATTAACTTTAACCTGCGAAGAGTAAATTTCTATCCCGTTCAAATTCTGTGAGAAGGTATAATGAATTCCGGCAGGGCTTTTAACCGAAAATTTTCTCCTTAGTTCAGAATTCATGGTATTCCGGGCTAATGCGGAATCATTCGCTGTCAACCATGAGATAATCGCACGCACTGTATCCTGGTTTTTCACAGCAAGTGAAGCAACGGTAAAATGAGAACGGCAAAGCACTTGAAAAAGGGAGTTGGAATTTTCAAACCGCTGAATTTTTGATTGAGGGAATGCCAGGCAAGTTATCAATAAACAACAGGAAGACATCGGAAGTTTCCAAAACTTCCGATGTCTTGCCAACCAGGGCATGAATAAAACCTTCATTACAATTAATTATGTAGAATAGAGTAGAAAAACGACTTCCCTGTTTTTCAGGTTAATAATTCTTTTTTTCCAATCGGCAACCGGAGCCGAATGGACCATTTCACCCTCCTGGGTCAGGTCAGCAGCAATGCACAGGCGGGTAGAGGGTTGGCACACATTCAAAATATCCTCAAACAAATTCTGGTTTCGGTACGGTGTTTCAATAAAAACCTGGGTCTGTTTCTTTTTTATAGCCGCTGATTCAAGTTCTCTGAGTTTTTTTATTCTTTCTTTTCTCTCTTTTGGAAGATAACCATTAAAAGAAAAGTTCTGGCCGTTGAACCCGGATGCCATCAGGGCGAGCAGTATTGAAGCGGGCCCTACCATGGGTTTTACCCTTATTCCCCGATCATGAGCAAGAGCGACTAATTCTGCACCGGGGTCAGCAATTGCAGGACAACCGGCATCCGAAAGCAGTCCCACATCATGGCCTTCTTCAAGGGGTTGCAGCAGGTGGTCGATTTCATGGATATGGGTATGTTCGTTAAGTATTGAAAAGCGCGCTTTTTCAACCGGAAAAGAAGGAATAACTTTTTTTATGAACCTGCGGGCGGTTTTAATATCTTCAACAATAAAACAGGAAAGGGAGCCGACTATTTCCCTGGAAAAAGGAGTGATTACCCTGTCAACGGCCGAATCACCAAGTAACGAAGGTATGAGGTATAAAGTTCCTTTCATGGTTTTTAAATTTACCCCGTAAATTTTTTATTTCGTATCTTTGCTTCGCAGATGTTTGAATCTTCCAAAAATTAAACAAAGTTAGGAATATTTTTCCATTGAATAAGAATGGTTAACCAATTTGATACATCAGGATCCTCTACCCGGCAATTCCAGGAGAGTTTTTTAAAAAAGTCAAATGAGTTTGATCTTGCGTTACTTATTCTTGTTTTAGGGAAAAACCTATTATGGATCATCCTCTTTTTTGTTCTCGGTATTACCGGTAGTTTTTTATACCTGAGGTATACTCCCCCGCAATATGAATCTGCCACGGTTCTTCAGATTGCAACTTCGAACCCTGCTAACCAGGTTCTTGGCGTAGAAGATTTTTATCAGCAGGACCTTGCCCATGAAATTGAATTACTTCGGTCAAATACGTTTACCGAAAGAGCGCTTAAACGTTTGAACCTTGAAGTAAGTTATTATACAAAGGGACAATTCCTTAATACCGAGGTATATAATACCGCTCCATTCCGGCTGGAGGTTAGTAATGTGAGTCCTGTGATTTACGGAGTACCGGTCTATATTACTTTTCATGAAAATTACGAAGTTTGGGTTTCCTATATGCTTGGAGAGAAATCGGAGTACATGAGTTTCAAAAAAGAAGATCCCGTTATCCTTCCTCATTTTCATATCAGGGTATTTGTGAATGATTCTATATATCCTCAAATCATCCAGGATGCAAAATTACTGAATGAAAACAGTTACTTTTTTACGATTAATCCTCCCGATATCCATTCGCAGTTTACCGAAAGAGTAAGAGTTGATATATTAAATCCAACAGCCCAGACCATCAGGGTTTCTTATCACGACTATAACAGTTTAAAGGCAATGGATATCGTCAATGCTATCGGTGAAGAATTTATTACTTATGATGTTGAGAAAAAAGCGGAAAGTGCAAACCGGATTTTGTCATTTATTGATGATCAACTGGAAATTGTATATACCCGCTTAAGGAATACAGAAAGCGCCCTCCAATCCTACAAAGTCGAAAATAAAATATCGGAAGATGAGAAGGTATCCGGTGTATTTATCAACCGTCTGGATAAACTGCAGGAAGACCTGACATCCCTTGAACTGGATGAGAGCATTTTGAACGAGGTGGAAAAATCCATTACAGGCAGTAAAGAAATTGACGTATATAAATTGCTTCCCATCCTTGCCGGAGCGAAGTATGAAAACAGCATTGCAAACATGGTTAATAACATGCAGGATATGCTCAACAAAAAGCAATCTGCCTTTTATAATGTAACGCCTAACAGCGAGGAGGTTAAAGCGCTGAATTACCAGATTGATATCCAGAAAAAACTAATTCTTGAAAGCATTAAATCATTTAAAGAAAAATTATCCTTGCGTAAAAAGAACCTGACGGCAAAAATCAATGAAATTGAAGGTAAATTTTATAAAATTCCTGCCGAAGAGATGGAATATGCCAGGTTGCAGCGGTTATTTACAATAAATGAAAAATTTTATACTCTGTTGCTCGAAAAGAAAGCCGAACATTCTATCTCCAAGGCGGGTTTCGTATCACAAAATACCGTGCTTGTAATGGGAAAACGGTCGTCTGTACCTGTTTCACCTGAAAGGGATGTGGTTTATGCAACCGGTTTTTTAGCCGGACTTATTTTAAGTTTTCTTTTGATTGCCGTACGGTATTTTCTACACAATGATATCACTTCCGTTTATGATATAAGCCGCACAACCCAGGCACCGGTGCTCGGTATTGTGCCCAAGTACCATAAAGAAATTCCTGTTACTCAATTACTGGTAGATAAAAACCCGAAATCATTGCTGGCCGAAGCGTTCCGGTCAATCCGCACGAACCTGCAATTTATCAATAGCGACCCGGCAGGTAAAGTAATTGCACTCACATCTACCATTTCGGGTGAAGGAAAAACATTTGTGGCTATTAATATAAGCGGCATCATAGCATTCACCGGGAAAAAGGTTATTCTTCTTGACCTGGATATGCGTAAACCAAAAATCCATCTTGGTTTCGGAGTGGAGAATAATAATGGAGTAAGCACCATTTTAAGCGGTAAGGATCAGGTAAGTGCATGCATCAATAAAAGTTTTTACCCTAATCTTGATTTTATTACGGCAGGGCCAATTCCTCCCAATCCCTCCGAACTTATAATAAGCGCGCAAATGGACCAACTGATAAATTATTTAAAAAATGAATATGATACTATCATTATTGATACGCCTCCTGTGGGAATAGTTACGGACGGGGTCACACTGATTCAACGGGCCGATTATCCGATTTATATATTCAGGGCGAACTATTCAAAGAAATATTTCACCGAGAACGTAAACCGATTGATGACCGACAGCCATATCGGGAAATTATCTGTGGTGCTGAATGGTGTGGATTTGACAAAATTGAGATACGGATACAGCAAGTATCACTATTACCAGGGGTACGGATACGGTTACAGTTACGGATACGGCTACTATTCAGACGAAAAAAGTGAAAACCATTCCGGAATACTGGGCAGGATAAGAAGGAAAATAAACGTTTAGTATTTCAGCACTTTCTCAATCTGCAATTTACCTTCATACGCAATGATCACTGCATAAAATCCCTTGCTGAACCCGGAAAGATCATAATGCAACCGGTAAACGCCTTTATTTATCTTGCCGTCAAAAACAATACCTCTTTTTCTTCCAAGAATATCCACGATAGTCACGTTGAGATAAGTTACTTCAGGCAAAGAAATGGTCATTTGCAATTCTCCGGCAGCAGGATTCACCGGCCGCAGAATGGACATATCATCGGCTGCGGGAATACAATAGGAGTTGTTTGATGTGTCAATATCTGATTTAAGATTAGGCGTATCGGCCATGATGCACAGATAATCCAATTCTTCGGGCGGCAGTTGTATGGAAGTAAGTAGAGTATATTGAATTATTTCACCGGGGTTCAGATAACCGCTCCACAATTCTTTCACCGCTGAAATTCCATCCATGTCCCTGCCTCTGAAACCGGCAACAAATTCTAAATAGGTTATTGTAGTATTTCCGGCATTGCCGATTGTCGGAGTTATCTTCAGAAATCCATTTATGGTTTCGGTTATGACATTAAGCACCGCAACATTGATGATTTCCCTGCTCACGGCAATATTTTTTACCAATGTATCCGAGCACAGGTTATTATATGCATACAGGATAACTGAAAATCCGGTCGTATCATAATAGATGTGTTCCGGGTTATCTTCGAAGTTCAATTCAGAACCATCTCCAAAATCCCATATATAACCGGCAGCGCCTGTTGAAGAATTAATAAAAACGACCGGGTTTCCGGCTGTGGGGAATTGCGGACCGATTGAAAAGTCAGGGACAGGGGGGGAGAAGACGGTAATATTTTTTGTAACCGAATCGGTACAACCCGATTCGGTCAGAACACTGAGTTTAACGGATAAAATACCGGGTGAAGTAATCTGCAGGGAACTATTTTTCTGATATAGGAGGGTATCACCGATAGTCCAAATCCATGCACTGATCGTATCATTGCTGACCTTGCTGGTATCGGTAAAAACGGTAAGAGTATTTGTACAGTTGCCGGTAACCGAAAATCCGACTGCCGGTTTTTGTCCCACCTGGATTATTTTTTCTGCGGTATCCGTGCAACCGTTTGATGCCGCTACAATTAAGATGACATTGAATAAACCCGTTGTAATATAGGCGTGTGCGAGTGCGGGAAGTCCGGATGAAAAATTATCTCCGAAATCCCAGACACGGGTAATAATTGTCCATGGTGATGCCATTGAAGATTGGTCTGAAAATGCAACCGGCAAACCTGAGCAGATGGGGGAGGAGTATGCAAAATCTACCATCGGTGATGGTTTTATTTGAACCTGATTAGCGACTGAACTAATACACCCGAAATTTGTAGTTGCAGCAAGGGAGACGGAATGAATTCCAGCGGTGTCAAAGGAATAATAGGCACTATCGGAAAAAGAAGTATTAACGGAATCAAATATCCACAATCGTGAAATAACCGAATCACTGAAAGCGTCTGTTTGATCCGTAAAAAGAATGGTTGTATTGGCGCAACCAAGCAATGGTATGAAAGAAACATTCGGCAGGGGGTGGATGGTGACGGGTTTGGTCAGAGTGTTGGAACAACCGCTGTCAGTTGCAACGGTAAGGGTTACAAAATAAGTTCCGTAAGAATCATAGGTGTAAACCGGATTTGTATCGGTTGATAAATCTCCATTGCCGAATAACCAAAGGTGCTGGATAATGTTGGAACCATCAGTGGAATAAGAGATGTCGGTAAACCATGTGGCGGAATTTTCACAGATGGAATCTATTGTAAAGCCGGGCACCGGGGCCTTACCGGTTATTGTAATATTTATGGAGTCCTGTTTTATGCACCCTATGGAATCCAGAACTGTGACTGAATAGGCGCCTGAAGTGTCAATGGTTATTTGGGGGGTTGTTTCACCTGTTGACCAGAGGTAGGATATCGCCAAACCGGTTCCGCTTTGCAACCCGAAGATTGTTCCTGCACAAAGAGTATCATCAGGGCCGAGTGATGCGGTCAGGGGAAAGGAGTCAACAGTAACCACGAATGTATCGCTTGTAACCTGGCAATTAAAGGTATCGGTTATCCGGACAAAATATGTCCCGGCTTCAATGATCCTGAATAAAGAGTCACCTGAACCGTCCTGCCAGAGAAATGTATATCCCGTCTTATTCAACTGGGTATTCCACACAAGGGTATCGCCATAACATATTATCGTATCATCCGGAAAAAGTTTACCCGGAAAAGTTATATTAATAGTATCTGTGGAAGTGTAACCAAAAATATTAGTAACCGAGACCGAACTGTAACCATTACCGGTAGTAGAAACCGAGTCGGCTGTCATTCCTGTACTCCACAGATAAGAGGTGAACCAATCCTGATGAGCATTGATTTTTACCGGACAAAACCCATAAGGCACTGTAATATCCACTCCAAGATTGACAGGAGGAGCGTACTTATCAGACAGATATTGTTCGACATACTTGCGATCAACGAATGTCAACGTTGAATCGTAAATAATTATTTCTGCAATATCTCCGTTGTAATACCTTCCCAGTCCTCCAAACATCCCGATCTTTAATGTTGCGGAGCAATTTAGAAGGGAGGGGACAATACTGCCGTTGACTGCCATGTTAAGTTCCGTTCCATTTTTAAATGATGATACAGGATTGGGATTAGAACCATCATATAAAAGAGAGTATATATAATACACAGTATCAATATTTGCATTTGTCGAAACAATATTATTACTGCCACCGCCTGCCAGTGAATATGCAACATAAAATAATAATTCACTGGCAGGAGAGGCCGTTTCAAGCGCCCAACTTCCCTGTGATCCGAAATCCCATTTTGAAAGAATTTCAACAGCAGGGTTCAATACGGTTTGTCGGGTAATAAAAAAGATACTCATCCCGGTGGTAAAATCCAGGGACGGAGTATCTGCGATTTCCATAAAATCATCGGTTCCGTCCAACCGGATTACAGGTCTATTGTTGAGCACCGGCAGCGATCCAACGAACAGCGGTTGAAATCCAACAATGCTTTGAATGGCATTATTATTACTTCCGCTTAAATCTCTCCATTGACTGACATTATTGGCTCCATCTTTTATAACACTATCGGCAGTAAGCCATACCTGTAAGCCGGAAACATCAGACGGAGAAAATGAACTTTGAGAAAAAGAGAGAACAGGTACAAATATTGTACATAGCAGAAAATCATTTACCTTCATGAAACAATAGTTGATTTTTACCATCAAATTTCCACTCCTCTTACAAAATTACAATTAAAAATACATCTGGTTACCTTGTGGAAAACGACTTTACCGTCCCGCGGAGTGGGTTCCCACAAGGTTATCCACTCCCTTTTTACCCCCCGCCCGTGGCGGGGTGGCATTTGGCGTGACCCCAGGCGGAGATTTGGATGAATATACAAAAGTAGCATTTTGTTTTTACTCTAACGGGTTCTGTAAAAATATTTCCGGTTAATATTTTGTTGCCTGTAAATTTACAGGGAAATTACAATTTCCGATTTTACAATAAATATGTACCTTTGTCATTGTGTTGGAATGGTGTAATTTATTTTGAAGGGTAAAATAAGGCAGTTGACTAAGATTAAAATATCCCTTATTAGATGAAGGTAGTAATATTTGCCGGTGGTGTAGGTACGCGCATTTCGGAAGAATCGCATCTGCGGCCTAAGCCGATGATTGAAATTGGAGGACAACCGATAATCTGGCACATAATGAAAATTTATGAGTCGCATGGATTCAATGATTTTATTGTTTGCCTGGGCTATAAAGGGTATCTGATTAAAGAATATTTCATGAACTATTTTATTCATAATTCAGATGTTACAATAAATATAAAAAACAATAGTTTAAAAGTGCATCAGACGAATACCGAATCGTTTACCATAACATTGGTTGATACGGGTTTAAATACCAAAACAGCCGGACGGTTAAAAAGAATAAAAAAGTATGTCGAGGGGGAAACTTTTATGCTCACTTATGGCGATGCTGTTACCGATTTAAATCTGACAAAAGTACTTGAGTTTCATAAAAAACATGGTAAAACTGCGACTGTAACTTCTGTTCAACCGGCAGGAAAATTCGGCTCCCTGGAAATTCAGAATAATGGTGATGTTTCAAAATTTATGGAAAAACCCAAAGGTGATGGGTTATGGATAAATGGAGGTTTTTTTGTTCTTCAACCGGGAGTTTTTGATTTCCTGAATGGAGATATGGATGGCATTATGTGGGAAGAATATCCGCTGACGGAAATTACCAGAAAAAGACAACTTGTAGCATACAAACATGAGGGATTCTGGAAATGCATGGATGCCATGAGGGATAAAATCGAATTGGACCAATTATGGGAAGCCGGAATTGCTAAATGGAAAACATGGAAATGAATAATTTATTTGGCGGTATTTACAACAATAAAACAGTTTTTATAACCGGGAATACGGGTTTCAAGGGATCATGGCTGGCATTATGGCTTCAGAAACTCGGAGCAGAAATAATTGGATATTCCATAGACCTTGTTTCATCTCCCTCGCATTTTCCCCTGCTGAATTTAAAATACAAGACCTATTTTTATGATATTCTTGATAAGAGATCTCTTGAAAAAATATTTCTCAAACACAAGCCCGAGATTGTTTTTCATCTTGCCGCCCGGTCGCTTGTCAGGGAATCGTACAGGAATCCGGTGGAAACATATAAGGTGAATGTAACCGGTACACTAAATGTTTTTGAAGCCGCGAGAAAATGCGGAAGCGTGAAAGCCATTGTGAATATTACCACGGATAAAGTATATGAAAACCTTGAGCGGAATATTTCTTATAAAGAAGGCGATCCGTTAGGCGGATATGATATGTATAGTTCATCCAAGGCATGTTCTGAAATAATGAGCGCCTCATACCGCAGGTTTTTTTTCCCTGACCATAAAATATTATTGGCTACAGCGCGTGCCGGCAATGCAATCGGAGGCGGTGACTGGGCTGATGACCGCTTGATTCCGGATTTAATGAAAGCCGTTTCAAAAAAAAGAAAAATTTCAGTCAGGAACCCGGAGTCCATTCGCCCATGGCAACATGTGCTTGAACCGCTTTCCGGATATTTGCTTCTCGGACAAAATCTTATTGAAGGGAAAAATGAAGTCGCCCGGCCATGGAATTTCGGACCTGAAGAGGATGGTTGCATCACGGTATCAGATGTTCTTGCGCGGATGAAAAAATACTGGAACCGGGTTGGGTTCAGAAATACGAAAGAAAAAAATAAATTGCATGAGGCGGGGATCCTTAAATTGGATATTTCTGACGCAAAAAATAAAATAAAATGGAATCCGGTCTGGAATATTGACAGGGCTCTTGAAAAAACGGCTTGTTGGTATCGCAACTATTATGAGAATAAAAAAATATTTTCGGTTGATAATATTGCCGAATATGTGGATGACGCGCACAGGAAAAACCTGATATGGACAAAATGAAATTTGTTGAAACAGACCTGAAGGGCGCATTTATTATTGAACCTGCTCCGGTAAAAGATGAGCGCGGAATGTTTGCACGGATATTTTGTAAAAGGGATTTTAAGGTTATTAATCATACGAAAGAGTTTGTTCAAATCAACCTTTCTTCAAACATTAAAAAAGGGACAGTCCGTGGATTACATTTTCAACAAAAACCGCACGCTGAAATAAGATTGATTCAATGCATCCGTGGTTCTGTTTTTGATGTAATGCTTGATCTCAGGGCCAATTCGGTAACTTTTTTGAAATGGTTTGGAACAATAATATCCGAAGAGAATATGAAAATGACTTATATCCCGGAGGGTTTTGCCCATGGATTTCAGACGCTGGAGGATCATTCACAATTGTTATACCATCATACAGAGTATTATACGCCAAACTCCGGGGGAGGAATAAATCCTTTTGATAAAGAAATTGGTGTCAGATGGCCGGTACCCATATCGATGTGTTCCGACAGGGATAAAAATCTTCCTGAGATAACTAAAGAATTTAACGGAATGTAATCTATGAATTGTCGTTTCTGCGGGAATACCCTGATGCACGATTTTGCTGACCTGGGATCATGCCCTCCGTCTAATTCATTTTTTGGAAAAGAGGATATGGATAAGCCGGAAAGGTGCTACCCGTTAAAACTTTTTGTCTGTTCGGTCTGTTTTTTGGTGCAGGTTGCCGAGTATATAAAGGCAAACGAAATTTTTAATAATAATTATATTTATTTCTCTTCCTATTCACAAAGTTGGCTCGAACATGCAAAGCAATACACAGATATGATAGTGGACCGGTTCGGTTTCAATGGAAATTCTCGGGTCATTGAAATCGCTTCCAACGATGGGTATCTACTGCAATATTTCAAATTAAAAAACATTCCCGTACTCGGTATTGAACCTGCCGCTAATACAGCAGCAGAGGCGGAAAAAAAAGGAATCGAAACGGTCATTGATTTCTTTGGGGTTAATCTGGCAAAGGAATTGTCCGGACAAATGAAAAAAGCTGATTTGTTGATTGGCAATAATGTTCTTGCGCATGTTCCTGACATTAATGATTTCGTTGCCGGAATGAAAATTATCTTAAAGCCGGATGGAATTATTACAATGGAATTCCCGCATATTGTCCGGATGATAGGAAATAACCAGTTTGACACGATTTATCACGAACATTTTTCTTATTTCTCATTTACGACAGTATGTGCTGTTTTTGGAAAGCACGGGCTTGAGATTTTTGATGTGGACGAAATACCGACTCACGGTGGATCACTCAGAATTTATGCAAAACACCACGGAAATTCATTGTGGCAAAATAATAAACAGGTAAATATGTTGTGCACAAGGGAAGAAACACTCGGAATAACAAGTATCGAGTATTATGGCGCATTTCAAAAAAAGATTGAAAAAGTAAAATCAGATGTCATTTTATTTTTACAAAATGCAAAATCATTAAATAAAAAAATTGCCGCCTACGGTGCAGCCGCAAAAGGAAATACGTTACTCAATTACTGCGACATAAAAGCAGAGTTGGTAAAATTTGTGGCTGATACGTCTCCCCATAAGGTCGGAAAGTATCTGCCGGGAAGCCATATTCCGGTTGTAAGGGAGGAAAAGATCAGGGAAGAAAAACCGGATTATATTTTAATCTTACCTTGGAACATCAGGGATGAAATAATCAAACAGTTAAGTTATATAAAGGCATGGGGCGGGAAATTTGTAACTGCCATACCTCAAATAACAATTTATTAAATAATGGCAAATAAATTTCATCCGACCTGTACCATTGGTAAATGGTGCTCCATTGAAGTTTCGTCAAGGGGTACGGATACTTCTATTGGGGCGAATTCCGTACTTGATGATTTTGTGAAAATCAAGCATGTCGGGGGGATAGGTAATATTGAAATCGGGCAATTTGTTTATATTAATTCCGGAACGGTCTTATATTCCGGAAATGGAATTAAAATCGGAAACAATGTACTGATTGGCCCGAATTGCAATCTTATGCCTGTCAACCATCAATACAGCAACCCGGAAAGAATTATCAGGTCACAGGGTTTCCAGCCATCCCGCGGTGGGATAATCATTGAAGATGATGTTTGGCTGGGTGCCAATGTTACACTGCTTGACGGTGCCATTATCCGGAGGGGTTGTGTGATCGGGGCAAATTCCCTGGTTAGCAGCGATACTGATGAATATGGCATTTACGCAGGTATTCCGGCAAAAAAAATAAAAACGAGGCGATGAAGTTTACCATTTTAGGATCCTCCGGATTCATCGGTTCTCACCTGGCTGCCTTTTTAAAAAATCAGGATATAGAATGCTTTTTACCTTTCCGCGATTATAAATTTTCTGCTTCTCACAACCTGGGACATATCATTTACTGTATCGGGATTACCTCTGGTTTCCGCAGTAAGCCCATTGAAACCGTCAAAGCACATGTATGTAAGTTGATCGAAGTGCTCGAAAATTCATCTTTCCAATCCTTATTGTATTTATCTTCGACCAGGGTTTATAATGGCAGTAAAAACGGTGATGAAACGGCCGTGTTAAATGCCAGGTCATCTGACATGAGCGATCTGTATAACCTGTCAAAATTGATGGGTGAAGCGCTTTGTTTTGCAAATCCTGATCATAGAATCAGGATTGCCAGATTATCAAATGTTGTTGGCGATAATTTTAATTCCGGTGATTTTTTGATTTCGATGATTAAAAGTGCTGTGGATACCGGGGAGATCAATCTTAATTTACCTGCCGGTTCTTCGAAGGACTATATTGCCATTGGGGATGTAACCAGATTGCTGCAATTAATTGCACTAAAAGGTAAGCACAGGATCTATAATATTTCGAGCGGGCAACCTTTAAGCAACAGGCGATTGGTTGATGAAATAAGAAAACATACGGATTGTAAAATCAGATTTTTGAATGATGAAAGGGAATTAAGTTTTCCCGTGATTGAAAACAAAAGAATAAGGAAAGAATTTTCCTTCATTCCCAGAAAAATTATTCCCGAAATTAAATTACTGATTAAAAAATACCAAAAAACAAAGAATGATTCAAATTGATATTGATAAGGGAATTGTCATAAAAGACAATAGAGAATACCCCATTGGAAGCCCGTATGCTTTTAAAATTATTTCCGAGGCATGGCTGCGAAGCGGGTGGGATTCCAAGTATGTCTATTCATTCACATGGTTGGGCCGCCCGGTAATTCAGTTGCCGGAAGACCTGATGAGGATACAGGAAGTTATTTTTAATATTAAACCTGATGTAATTATTGAAACAGGAGTAGCGCATGGAGGTTCATTGATTTTCTATGCATCGCTCTGTAAGGCAATGGGGAAAGGGAAAGTCATTGGTGTTGACATCGAAATACGGTCCCCTAATAGAAATGCTCTTGAAACACATTTTTTATTCCCCTTTATTACTTTGATTGAGGGTAATTCAACAAATCCGGAAATTATTTCTATAGTTAAACAACAAGTTAAATCCAGGGATAAGGTTTTAATCTTGCTTGATTCTAAACATAGTTACTCCCATGTTTTGGCTGAATTGAAAGCATATTCCGAGTTGGTTTCTTTAAATTCGTATATTGTAGCAACTGACGGAATAATGGAATATGTGGTTGGCGCTCCGAGAACCAATCCTGACTGGGTTACCAATAATCCGAAAAAAGCAGCGGAACAATTTGTCAGGGAGAACCCGAACTTTATCATTGAAGAACCCGCATTCCCGTTCAACGAAGGTATGATAACGGAAAGAGTTACCTATTGGCCAGGTGCGTATATAAAACGGGTTAAATAAAATAGACCGGCTTATTTTATACGATCTTCCGGGCAGGGAATAATGCCCCATAACTTTTATATTCTGTTCCAAAAGTGTTATTCAGGTTACCTACAATCAGCACGCTTAAAGTAAATTTATTTTCGAACTATGTTTCGAATATAATCATTGCTGGTTTGGGAATTATTTTCGTCCCGGTTTATCTGAAATACCTGGGTACTGAAACGTACGGTTTAATCGGTGTGTTCATGAGTTTACAGGTGATATTTTCTGTCTTGGACGGGGGTCTGGGAAGCGCGCTGACAAAGGAAATAGCCCAAAGATCTTCGTACCCGGCCGTGAAAGAAAATAAAATCGGTGACCTTGTTAAAACGCTGGGCACCATTTATTGGATGGTTGCTGTTATTGCTGGCGTATTTGCAATTTTAATTTCTCCGCTGCTTGCCGGGTATTGGGTAAAACCTGTAAACCTTACCTATTATGATGTCGTAGAAGTTTTTATCCTTCTCAGTATGTCGTTAATTTTTCTTTTACCTTCCGGTTTTTATTCCGGAGGTCTGATAGGATTACAAAAACATCTTACTCTTAATATTTTAAAAGTAATATTTGCCCTTGTAAAAAATGGAGGAGCAGTTGTTGTATTAATATTTTCTTCCGAAAAATTAATTACCTTTTTTACCTGGAACCTCATTGTAAATGCCCTTCAGTCATTGGTATTTAAAATGACCTTGTGGAAATATATTGGAAAAGAGCGGGTAAAAGCGAAGTTTAACTGGCAGGAATTTGCTTCCGTACGAAAATACGCATTAGGCATCACACGCATTAATATCACTGCATTAATCTTAACACAGGTAGACCGCATTGTCCTGAGTAAGATTTTACCTCTCAATCAATTCGGATGTTATACATTAGCCGGTTCGATTGCCGTTTTTATTTACCAGATAATTCAACCGATCAATCAATCCTTTTTCCCCAGGTTTGCGGCTTTAACAGGCAGCAGCGATAAAAATGAATTAAGACAGGTGTACCAGCTGGCATATCAGGTAGTCAGTTTACTGATCATACCTGCTTTTTTGATACTTGCTTTTTTCAGCGAAGAGTTATTATATCTTGTAACCAGCGATGTAACATTGACACAAAGCACAAAAATAATCTTATCTGTGCTGGCAGTAGCCAACGGTTTGAATTCCTTGTTGAATATACCTTATCAATTATCGCTTGCATACGGCTGGACAAAATATTCGTTTTATCAGAACATTTTATTGATAATTACTTTAACGCCTCTTACAATTTATCTATCTTTGCATTACTCCGCTCTCGGAGGAGCTGTTTCCTGGTTAATTTTAAATATAATAATCCTAATTACCGGTTCAATTATTATTCACAAACGATTAATAAGGGATGAAATACTAAAATGGTATATGTACGGGCTCTCTCTTCCGTTAGTCCTGAACACGGGACTGGTATGGATTTTCCGGGAAATATCGGGATGGGATATGACTAATAAATTCCTTACAATAATTATCGTTTTTTCTTTTGGGATTATATGTTTAACGTTTAATTCAATTCTTTTACCGGAGATAAGAAAACGAATTATCGGATTTAAACTTTACCGGCAATGAATGCAGTTCCTGGCAATTTTACCGATAAAATAACCGTAGGCATTCCGACATTTAACCGGCCCGATGACCTTAAACAAACCCTTGATTGTTTATTGAAGCAATCCTATACAAATCTGGAGATAATTATTTCAGATAATTGTTCATCAGACAGTAGAGTAAAAGAAATTATGCGGACGTATGCGGCTTCAGATACAAGGATTGTATTGTATTTTCAGGATAAAAACATCGGGATAGTTAAAAATTTCACATTTGTTTTGGAAAAGGCAACGGGTGGTTTTTTCATGTGGAAATCTGATGATGACAAAATAGAAGATGTGGATTTTATCAGCAAACTGTATACGAAATTAATAGAGACGGACAGCGATTTTGCATTTCCAGATGGGTTTTACTTAAAAAATGAGGCAAATGCGGGATTCGCATTAAAAAAAGTATATTCAAATTGTCGAACCAAAATGGATTACCTCAGGGGTTATACTACATCTTTTTCCTGTCTCGAATTTTACGGTTTATACAACCTGAGTAAGTTCGATAAAAAATCCGAAATGAAGTTTAATGACCAGGTTGTGTGTCCCGATATTTTATACCTCCCCGAATTATTCCTGGCTCACAAGGTTGTATTTGTTCCTGAAACGCATTATACTTTTGGCCATAAACCCAGTATTGATGGTTTTAAAATTAACCTTAATATTTTTAAGGACAGGCAATTTGTCATGCGGCACCTGATAGGGAATTTCGCTGCAACTGAATTGCTGACGCCATCTGAAAGAAAAGAGATTGTGGCTAATTTATTACAATATTATGAGGCGATTATTAACGAGCAGAAATCTGTTTCAAGGTTCTCACGGGTTAAAACTGAAATCAAAAATAAATTAAAAATGTTGATGGGAATCGGAAAAACGTAATGTTTTATGAATTTATTAATAAGGCACAGAAAAATAGTTGGTATTTCACTGTTCATAATACTTGCCATCCTGATAAGGTTCAAAATAATTCTATTCGGGCTTCCGTACTCCATGCATGCTGATGAAACGTACGTTTATAAAGACCCGTTAAAAATACTCTTATTATTTAAGGATTTAAATTTTTCGCAACCCTATAACCTGGTTAATTGGTTGCTGGCCGTTTGGACCGGTATAATTTTCGTGATTGGATATATTTTCGGACAATGGCCTGATTTCAATACATTCAGGGATCTTTTGCTATTGGAGGACGGCAAAATCATCTTTGCCTACAGGGTTCTGTCATTACTTGCAAGTATTTCCGGTAATGTAATATTGTATCGTCTTTGCACGGGAATCACAACCAACGGGATTTTAAAAATCCTCTTTGCATTAACATTTCTTTTAAACCCGGTTGAGTTATTATCGGATAATTGGATTAAATATGATGCCTATGTTTTTCTCTCTTTTTGCATTTTATTGAACTATTCATACTCCTGTTTCTTCCTGTCTCGGGAAGATGCGGTAAAAAAACTCTACCTGTTTTCGATCATTGCCATCTCGGTAAGAATAGAATTCATTTCTTTTTTCATTTCAATTTTATTATATGACGGTTATAATAATTATTTGACCCTGGGAAGAAGGGATTTCATCACCAACATAAAAAAAAAATCAGTTTATATACTGAAGGGAACCCTGGTCTACTGCATAATCACATTCTTCCCTGTAAATTATATTTATAATTATCTTTATCCTGTTTCGGCTAATGTCGGAATAACGAAGCCCTTCGAAAAGGTTATTTCTTCACGATTAATGGATTATTTTTACTCCGGAACACTCTTTCAGAACATCACGAAAAATTTCTTATTTTATTTTAATACTTGCTTTTTGGCCTTAGGTCCCGTGATTATTATTTGCATCGCGTTTTTTTTTATCAAAATGAACAGGGCGCGATATTTGTTCCTCTTTATGATTTTCACCGGTGCGGTGCTTTTATTATATGGCGCTTTTGGCACGCACTATTTTTTGACCATGTCGGTGATATTTATTTTTGGAAGTTGTGTATTTATCTCGCAACTCCGGAATATCCGTTTACAAATTATTTATGCTTTGTTTAATCTGGTATATGTTTCAACTGTAAGTTTTAGTTTTCTTGCTGCTATTTCATTTTCCAGGGATCCGCGGCTTGAAGCGGCCGATTACATTTCTGAAAACATCAGTCCCTCCGACTTGATTGCAATGGAAACCCATTCTATGAACGGATTAGGCCCTCCTCTGAATGAATGTAAGGATATTTTGCTGAAAAAAAGTGAGATTATTGCCGAAATCGGGGGTGGGACTGGCGAAACCTATCGCTTGAAAGCAAATAACGCTGCAGGTACCTGCTGGAAAATACTTGATATTTTCAGTACCGACTACTTTGCGGGTAGCGCGTATGAAAAGACCTGGATCAATACGTATGACAAAGATCTGTTGGCAAGGGGAAATCCGGAATATTATATCACTACCCGTTCATTACAACAAACCAAGCCCGAAGGTGGGATGTTACCGGCCAATTCTCAGTCCATAGAATTCTATGATTATATAAAGAGCAATTATACCCTTTTACGGGAATTTAAATGCGCAATCTTTGATCCCAGGCTCCCATATCTGTTAAATGGAGGGTTGTACTTAAGGCCGGTACGCATTTATAAAAAAAATAAAAATCAATAACCAGGTTCCCTTCGCATGAATATATTGATGTTCAGTCCATCGTATGGCTTGGCCGGGGGGGCGGTTATTGCCGCAAACCGTCTTTTTCATGGGCTGCTTTTCCAGGGTGCGGATGTCAAAATGCTTGTAGGAAAGATGTCCGGTAAAAATGACAGGGTAAATGTTATTCAGCACAACTTTTTAGGAGAGAAAATTCTTAGCCGCCTTACTCTTGCCTTGGGTTTGAATTACATTCATTATTATAGTTCATTCAGAATTCCGGATTACGATTTTTTTAAGGAGGCGGACGTATTAAATTTTCATACGATTCATAGCGGTTATTTCAACTATCTTGCTTTACCAAAGTTAACTCGTTTGAAACCTGCTGTCTTTACTCTTCATGATATGTGGAGTTTTACCGGGCATTGCGGTTTCAGTTATCGTTGCGAAAAATGGAAGACAGGATGCGGAAAATGCCCTTATCTAAATGAGTACCCATCTATGAAATGGGACAACTCTGCTTTTGAATGGAAATTGAAAAAATACATTTTTAAGCGTTCAAAAATCAGTATAGTAGTACCAAGTAAATGGCTTTTGAGCAATGCAAGACAGAGCATATTAAACCACTTTACTATGCACCACATTCCAAATGGACTTAATTTAGATACATTTCGTCCTTTGGACCAATTGCAATGTAAAAAAATGTTGAATATTCCCGCTGAGAAAAAAGTATTGCTTTTTGCAGCAATGGGATTGTCTGATCATCGGAAGGGAGGTGACTTATTATATAGATCTTTATGTGATCTGCCGCAATCGATGAAAAAATCGGTAGTACTGCTGACCATGGGACATCCTGAAAATAGTTTTCGAAATATGGACATCCAAACGTGTAATCTTGGATATATTTCCGGTGACGGGGAAAAAGCTGTAGCATTTTCTGCGGCTGATTTATACCTGTTTCCAAGCCGCGCTGATAACTTTCCATGTATCGTTCAGGAAAGCATTGCCTGCGGAACCCCTGTGGTTGCTTTTGATGTAGGTGGCATTCCGGAACTGGTTCGCCCGGGCATCACCGGCTTGCTTGCGGTACCCGGGGATACTACTGACTTTCTTGCAAGGTTCACAGACCTTCTTGACCAGGATGATTATAGAGAAAAAATGAGGTTGAATTGCCGAAGGGTTGCTTTGGAAGAATACGGTATAGATGTACAGGTCAAATCATATTTAAAGTTATTTTCATCCTTAGTTAACTAAACAGTATGCGTCAGCGTTGTCTCTTTTGCCATTCAGATAATTATTCTTCCTCATTTCTTCCCGATACCTTTTTCAACAATAAACATTTCAGGTATATTACATGCAATAATTGTCAATTGGTGTACCTTGATCCATTGCCGGTACAGGAAGATTTTGAAGCCATCTATCAGCCATCCTATCAAAGCGGAATCAATAATATTATTTTTGACCGTAATAAAAAACCTGAAGGGTTGAGGTTCCCGTACAGCAGACATTTTGCAGTAATCAGCAAATATGCACCCGGGAAAAAAATTCTTGATTACGGATGTGGCCAGGGTAATTTTGTCATTAATGCAGTTCATGCCGGTTTCCGTTGTGATGGGGTTGAATATAATCCTGTTCATATTGGGATTTTAAAAAAAGAAATCGTTAATAGTAATTTTTATCTTCCTGAAATATTTTTTAAGACGGGTAATGATGTGTACGATATTATTCGGTTAAGTAATGTGCTTGAACATCTTCCCAATCCAACGCAAACTCTGTCGGATTTAATTGATAAACTTAACCGGGGAGGGATCCTGCTTATTGAGGGCCCCATCGAAACAAATTTCAACGTTGCTTTCCTTATCAGGAAAATTTATTTTAACATATCAAAATTCTTATTCAAAAACCGGGTGGCATTTCATCCTCCGACCCATTTGTTTTTCTCCAATGCCTTTAATCAAAGAAAATTTCTTGGAAACTTACGGTTAGAGGAAATTCAATTTGAAATATGTGAAAACGCCTGGCCTTTTCCTGAAAAATGGAAAGATGTTACAGGAATTGGCAGCGCGGTAAAATATTTAATAGCTCAATTCAGTTTGTTCCTGAGTTTATTTAATAAAAACTTGGGAAATACATTTCTTTATGTTGGCAGAAAATCATAAAATAAAATGAATCCGGTAGTCATTAGTCCACTTACTCAAACTCCGAATACGAAATGGGAACGCGATATTAAGATCGCTGAAATAATTAAGTTATATGGCAAATTATTCGGACTGGATATCAGATATCTGTTTAATGGTATTGAGCATATTAGTGTTTATTTATGCCAGGATTCAGGATACAGGTTCTATTATCCCTTACATATTTCCGGAGACGAGAGGTTTTATTCAGTACTTTCAAAACTCGACTGGTATTATAACCCATGGAAATGGGAACATGAACAGAGTTTGTCTTTCATAAATGAAGGATTCAAAGTCCTTGAGGTAGGAGCCGGAAGCGGTTTATTCCTGAAAAGGGTATCCGATGAAATCAGGAACGTAACATGTGTCGGGCTGGAGATAAACAGTTCGGCAATAACGTCAGCAAAAAAAAATAATGTGGATGTAAGAAATGAATCCATTGAAAAACATTCTGCCTCTAATAATGAAACCTATGATGTTGTATGCTCCCATCAGGTGCTCGAACATATATCTGATGTTTATTCATTCCTGAATTCCCAGATTAATTGTCTTAAAAAGGGCGGAAAGATGATCATCAGTGTTCCCAATAATGACAGTTTTATCAAAGACAATACGATGGATACCTATATTCTGAATACACCTCCTCATCACATGGGTTTATGGAATGAAATATCATTCTTATATTTATCAAAACTTTTCAATTTGAATATTGATAAAGTAATTATGGAACCATTGCAGCCGGATAGTTACACTACTTTTCAATATACATTGTTCAGAAAAATGTTTTTAAGAAATGATTTTCTTACCCGGCAATATTGGAGGATACATTGCAAATTGAATTTGCTAAACCCGGTGAATTTTTTAATCAAAAAAACATCAAAAAATATTATGGGTCATACCATAATGGCAATTTATACAAAATGAGTTTTGCCGTAAAAACAGCGCAGAGTTTATCCGTCAGACCCATGAAATGGATCCGGCACCTCAGTGATGCAATAAGATCAATACGATGACTCTTCCGCGAATTCTCATAACCGGTGCATCAGGATTTTTAGGACAACACCTTCTTGAAGAGTTGAAAGAAGATGCATTTATTATTCGAGCGCTGCTCAGGAGAAATTCTAATAATTTATGGACATCAAACAAAGATATTGAAACCTGTATTGCTGACATTTCCGATAAAACATCTTTAGAAAAAGCATTTCAAAATGTAGATTTAGTGATCCACCTTGCCGCGGAAAGATGCATTGAAAATAATTTGTTTGCAACGAATGTAATTGGCGTGAAGAATATAATTGAAATGGCAAAAAAGTATAGCATAAAAAAAATTATCCATTTGAGCAGCATAAGTGTTTTTGGGATGAAAAATTGCCGGAAAAAAATAATTGTAGGGGATTTATTTCCATGCAACCCTCTGACTGAGTATGGAAAAACAAAATTAGAATCTGAACGCCTGCTTAATAAATTAGGTCTTGAAGGAAATATAAAAATCATCGTCCTTCGTTCTGAAGCCATGTTTGGTGAACGGCAACCTGAAAAATATCTGGTTGATCTATTAAATAGAATAAAGAACCTGGGATATATTATTCGACACAAGAATTCATTTGCAAATTTTGTCTATGTAAAAGATGTGGCTCATGCCATCAGGTATTTTTTAAAAAACGAGACCGGCAATACAACACTTACCGTTGGAGAATCAATGCCTTTCCAGCGCTTTATTACCATGCTGTCAGGTCAATTGGGTGTTAGGTGTAAAATGTTAAGCATTCATCCATACTTATTTTATTTGATGGAATCTGTTAATTATTTTGGAATTAAAAAAATAAAAGATAAGTTCGAGTCAATTTCCAACTGTGTCGCTTATGATGATTCCTTTATGAAAACCATTATTAAATACCGGTACGGCATATCTTTTGGTATTTCCAGCACAATTAACTATTATAAAGTGTGAAATTCAAAGGATGAACTCTTTCGTCCGTTTACAAGGATTTAGATATTATGAATGTGGATACTGATAACAAGATAAAAATTGCATATATACATGGCCGGCCCGGACCCCATCCGATGCATCGGAAATTTGCTGAAAGTGTGAATGGTGAATTCCATTATGTCGATTTTAAATTGCGCTGGCAGGATAGAAATAAATCACCGATCTATCGATTGATCAGCTGGATTTTATGCGCTTTTAAATTCCCGAATAAAAAAAAATATGATATTTTTCTTGTGGATAACCTGCATTTCATGCCGGTTTTCATGAAGATATTCCGCCTAATCGGAAGAAACCAAAAAATCGTTGCTCACATGGGAAGCCATACACTTTACTTCATATATTCCCATCGCTTTTCTAAACTAAATGAGTGGATGCATATCCAGGCGCTTAAGCGTTACGATGCTTTGATTTGCGAAGGAAAAATGGCAGAATTTCTTGTAAGGAAAATTTTAAATGGCAAAACTCCTTTGATGTATACTGTTTTTATGGGAATTCCTGATGAACATTATCCTTCCGAAGAGAATATAATGCCTGATTTATCGGGAAGAAACATCCTGTTTATAGGAAATGGTCCGGATGAATTCCGGTCATGGTATAAAGGTCTGGATCTGATTATTGCTGCATTTAAAATCGCATTTTTAAAAGATCCCTTGCTTAAACTCACAATTGTTGGAAACTGGGATGAAAAAATCAGGAAGGAACTTACAGGGACGGTAGATATGAAAATAAAGAATTCTATCATTTTTACAGGAGAAGCAAAAAATTTGTCGAAATTTACCAGCCATGCAACTTTGTACTTACATTGCGCCAGGGGTGAGGCATTCGGAATCACTATTCTTATTGCAATGGCTGCTGGCGTACCTGCTTTGGTTTCTGACTGGACAGGGGCGAAAGAGGTGGTTGAGCAGGTGGACGGAAGGTTAATCGTGCCGCTTGATGCCCGGATTATCGCAGAAAAAATTATTTGGTACTTCAATCTTCCCATATCGGAAAAAGAAAAATTATCAGTGAAAGGCAAAAATATTGCCAGGGTCTACACCGAAAAGAATGCAATTGATTATTATAAAGCAACGTTTAATAAACTGATACAAGATTCCGGGGTAGTTAAATGAACATACTTTTTTATTATCCGGATAAGGAACGTGCTGTTTCTCTTTCTTCTTTGATGATTGCATTCCGGAAACAAGGCCATCAGGTCTTTCTTCTCACGCATTCCATGGAGGGTAACTTACACCGGGAAGTAAAAAAACATGATGTAGGAACATTTTCTTATCCGATAAAAAAAAACATTTCATTTTTATTTTATTTGAAACATATATTATACCTGGCATCATTTACCAGAAAGCATAACATTGATATAGTTTACTCGCATATTCAGAGGTCAAATTTCATTTCGGCATTTGCACAGTACCTTTCTCCTTCCCGGTTCATCCTTTGCCGGCATCATTCTGATTGTGTATATGTGGATTATAATTTTACCGAACGCCTCTTTGATATAATAATTAACCGGTTGGGCAGAGAATTTATAGTGCCCTCACAAATGGTTTTGACTCAGGTTAAGATTAAGGAGAAGGTAAGGACAAAGAAGATTCACCTGATCCGTTATGGATACAATTTTGATGAATATTCAAAACCGGATCCAGATGAAGTACGGAAGATAAGGAATACCTATAATTGTAACCTGCTTTTAATTAAAGTGGCGAGGCTGATCCCTGAAAAACGGCATATTATTCTTTTTAGGACTGTGAAAAACTTGGTTGAAAAAGGATATGATATAAAATTACTTGTTCCGTCTGACGGCAGGGAACGGGAGGTATTGCATAAATTCATTGTGGACAACCATCTTGAGGATCATATTTATTTGCTGGGCTATCAGGATCACGTAATGAATCTGGTTGCAGCGTCCGACCTGGTGGTGCATGTTTCCTGCTCTGAAGCGAGCAATAATTTCATAAAAGAGGTTTCACTCCTTGAAAAACCGGTAATAGTTTGCAGTGGGGTTGGTGATTTTGATGAGTATATTACAGACGGCTTAAATGGGATCAAAATTTCAAAAGATGCTTCTCCTGCCGAATTGGAAAATATTCTTGAGAAGGTATATTTGGATAAAATTGATATTCATACCTTGGGCAAAAAATTAAGGCAGGATGTTGTTCAACTTTTCGGTATTGATAATATTATTAAGAGTTATTCGGTTTTCCACGAAAATTAATGATGGTAATAAAATCAGCAATTAGTTAATGGAGTGAAGAAGTCCCGTATTAATAGTAGATCGAATGGTATCACCCTCATTTTGGGTGCGGGTTTCCTCGGAAAATCCATTTATTACTCTTTATCCAAGCGGAACATCCCTGTTGTCTTATTTTCACGGAATCTCCCTGATGACTTGTTGCCGGGCAATTATTCGGGGCGTATTGAGGAAATCGAAAAACACAGTCATATTTTTGATCGGGTTACTACTGTCATTCATACCATTCACACTACCGTCCCTTATACCTCCTATCTGGATCCCGGTTACGACTATGAGTCCAATGTCATACCGTTTAGAAAATTCATTACGCAATGCACCAAAAGAGAAATCAGGAAATTTATCTACATTTCTTCGGGTGGAGCAATTTACGGAAAACCTGTGGGGAAAAACGATATAGTAACGGAAAAATTCCGTACAAAACCTATTTCCGCTTATGGTAAATCAAAACTTGCCAATGAAATTTATTTACTCTCGAAAAAAAAATATTTTGCCGATGGCATTATCATTCTGAGACCCTCCAATGTATATGGCATCGGGCAGAACCTTTCTGTACCCCAGGGAATTGTCGGAAAGATGTTCAGTGCCGCATTATCAAATAACTGCATCGAAGTATGGGGAGACGGCAATTCAAAAAAAGATTATTTATACATGGAGGATTTTGTGTCCGGAATAAACCAAATCCTTAATAATAATATCCAAAAAATCCAGGTGATATACAATATTTCTTCCGGGAAATCATATTCAATAAATGAAATAATCAAAATGATTGAAATAATTACAAAAAGGAAAATAAAAATTATTTATGGAGATAGGAAAAAATTTGATGTTGATTCAATTTCTTTATCCAACAAACTCTTTTCCAAAACCTTCAAATGGCAACCTAAGTGGGATATGAAGCAGGGATTGCAGCATCTATTCGAATTAATGAAAAATCTAAATAATCATTATGAATATTAAATTAAGCGTAGCATTTACTACCTACAATCACGAAAAATACCTTTCACAATCCCTCGATAGCATCCTTTCCCAGAAAGTTAACTTTAATTATGAAATTGTGCTTGGGGAAGATGCTTCGAAGGACCGTACGAGGGAAATTGCTGAAAATTACCGAAAAAAATATCCTGGTATTATTCGTGCTGTTTATCGTGACCATAATTTGGGATACACAGTAAATTTTGATGGTATATTAAAGCAATGCAGGGGGGAATATATTGCAATTTTTGATGGTGATGACATCATGCTTCCGGGTAAACTCCAGCGACAGGTTGATTTTCTGGATAGCCATCCTGACTATGTTATGGTCGGACATGATGTCCGGGTTTTTGAAAATGAAAATGGCAAAACAATAAGCATTGCATCCCCTGGCGTGATAAAAGAATTTTATGTTCTTGAGGACGTGATTAAACACGGCAGTTTCATCGGAAATTGTTCAAAAATGTTCCGGGCAAAGTGCCTCCCGGCTGAAGGGATCGATCACCGGATAAAATATATTGCCGATTGGTATCTTACGATGAAAATTGCAAAATTCGGGAAAATCGGATACCTGCCTGAAATTTTATCTGACTACCGCTGGCACGCTGAAAGCATAATGCGCAATCTCAGGGGCAAAGATCATTTTGCAGATAAAATGTTAATTATTGAATTAATCAATAAACAATTGAATTATAAATACGAAAAACTCTTTAACAGGCAAAAGGCCTACGCTTTTCTCGTATATGGCATTAATGAACTTTTAGAACACAACATTTCATCTGCCAGGGCTAAGATATTTCAAAGTTTTAAAGAAAAATACAATTATTCCTTTAGTCAGTTTTTTTACCTCGTTGTGGCATTTTCACCCAAGCCGTTAAGAACTTCCTTGCTTCGGCTTCGTAATCAGTACAATCACCCGATACAACCTGTTTCGGAAAAACCGGTTGGCCAAAAGATCCTTTCGCCTTCTGGGAACAGGAAGCAATCACAATCCGGAATGGAAACAAAAACAAGAAAAATCACTGTTTTATTATTTCATCGGATTCATCCTGTACGGGATCTCCTGTGGGACCCTATGGACCCTTTGGTTTTTGAAAATATTATTATTTACCTTAAAAAAAATTTTTCAATTATTCCGCTTGAGCCTTACCTTCTTGGATTGAGTTCTGCAGCATTCTCAAAACCATTATGCGCTGTTACGTTTGATGACGGGTATAAAGATTTTATCCACTATGCTTTGCCTGTTTTGAATAAACATCAGGTTCCTGCTTCCGTTTACATAATTACCAATTCGGTTAATCAGGGGATACCTCCCTGGACATATATCCGGAACCATTTGTTCCTTAATACTTCAAAATTGAATCTTAATATAAATACGGAGGGTTTCCCCACCGAACTCCAAAATACGGGTTGGAAAACCAGGGAAGAACGGATTGTATATGCCAAAAAGTTTAATTTGTTTTTAAAAACTTTGTCCGAGGGGAAAAGAATAGAAATTAACCAGCAAATCAATGATCAGTTTAATGATGTTCCGCTGCCGGATGGCATTATGATGAATTGGGATGATATCAGGGAAATTAGTAACCATAATTGTATCATCGGTTCCCATTCGGCCGGGCACCCGGTGCTTTCCAAAATTTTATCGAAAGATGAATTATTGACGGAATTGAAGGAATCTGCCGAAGCCATCGAAAAAAATACCGGTTTGTTCCCATATTCAATTTCATATCCCTTCGGTTTCTATAACAATGAGGTGATTAAATGTTCAAAAGAAGTCGGCTACAAAATCGGGTTAACGGTCAATCCGGTTCCCTATAATTCCTCATTGCATAATCATTATGAAGTGCCGAGAATAGAACTTTACAATGAACCATTTCTAAAGACATGGCTCAGGGTTAATAACATCATGCCTGCTATAAAACGAATATTTTCTCATTAATTTAAAATAAATTTTCATGATTTCTCTTACCACTCATAAAATTCTCTTTTTTACGCGAAAAGAGTTTTGGTTTTATGATGGGGAAAAAATCAATGAGGGTACATATAATGTATTCTCCGCGGCAAAAAAAATATATGACCGGCACAGTAAATATTTTACTAAATATCGGACTACGCAGATTGATCTTTTTAAGGCCGAAAGTGAGTTATTGAAAGCAATTCATCCCCGGCTTAGATATGATATCCGTCTTGCGGAAAAAAAGAAGATGGAATTTGTCGCCATAGCGGACCCAACGGAAACAGAGTGTGTCGAAATTACGAATCATTTTAATCTATTTATAAAAAGCAAACCAATAACCCCGATGGCAAAACGGTGGTTGCTATCGGTCCGGAAATCCGGAAAATTATTCATAACGAAAATCAAGTTTAACAACGAAAATGTAGTGACTCACATATTCATCATCAACGGGAATGTAGTTCTTAATACCCAAAGTTTTATTAATCCTTTTTTCACCATTGATGATATCTTAAAATTTGCCAATAAACTGCTGCACTGGAAGGATATTATGTATTTTAAGGAAATGGGGTTTCGCTACTATAATTTCGGCCCTGTCAGCGATCAACTAAAAGGGATAACACAATTTAAAACCAATTTCGGAGGCGGGGAGGAAGAATATTATCGTTATATTATTGCCAATCCGTTTATTTTTTCGTTGGTTACTATGTTAAAAAAATTAATCCATATTAAAAATACCATACACACACATTAATAGGCATGTGCGGCATAGCAGGATATTATTCACTGAATCATAAATTACCGGACGAACAGTTACGAAAAATGACTGATTCGCTTACGCACCGGGGACCCGACTCAGAGGGTTACTGTACCGATGAAACAGTTTCGCTTGGCGTTAAACGGCTGCGCATCATTGACCTCACATCCAATTCTGATCAGCCGGCATATTCAACGGATGGAAGGTATGTAATCATTTTCAATGGAGAGGTGTATAATTTCCATGAGATTCTGAATGAAATAAAATCAAATGTACCCCCGGATAAATTTTCTTTCCATGCTGTATCTGAATGTCGTATCCTTATTGAGGCCTTCACACTTTGGGGACCATCATTTGTTCATAAACTGAATGGCATGTTTGCCATTGCCATTTATGATAAAATGGAAAAATCGTTGTATTTGTTTTTAGACCGGTTTGGAATAAAACCTCTTCACTATTTCTGGAACGGTTCCCGCTTTGCATTTGCTTCAGAGATCAAAGCATTATTGACGCTGCCTTTTATAGAGAATACAATAGATGGTCACGCCATATGTCAATACCTTAATTCAGGATTTATTCCTGCACCTAAGAGTATTTATAAAAGCATTAATAAGATACTCCCCGGGACCTTCCTTAAACTTCATAATAATATCTGCTCCCGGGAACGGTATTGGTCACCGGAATCCTGCTTTCGTGATGACATCATAAAGGATGAAACCCATGCCCTCGTGCAACTAAGCGAACTGCTTAAAAGTTCGGTCCTTTACCAGTTGAACAGTGATGTTACAACCGGAATCTTTTTAAGCGGGGGAATTGACTCATCCCTGATTACAGCAAAAGCAAGAAACCTTTCAAGCGTAAAAGTAAACACCTATTCAATCGGCTTTGAGGATGAAGAGTTCAGTGAACTGATTCACGCCCGCTCTATTTCCCGTCATCTTGGCACTAACCATCATGAGTTTATTGTTTCACAGAAAAATGCCTTGCCTTTGGTAGATGAAATTCTGGACCTATTTGATGAACCCTTTGCCGATGTCTCTGCAATTCCGATGCAGTTACTGGCAAAATTTGCCAGGTTATCAGCCACCGTGGTATTATCAGGTGAAGGAGCCGATGAACTTTTCTTTGGGTATGGCGCGTATCGCTGGGCTAAACGGCTTGATAATCCATTCTTGCGGCTGGCCCGTAAACCGATAAGGGCAATTTTATCAAAAATGGATACGCGTTATAAACGGGCAGCAAAACTTTTTGAATTTGAAAATAATGACGGGTTGCATAATCATATATTTTCACAGGAACAGTATTTTTTTTCGCTGAAAGAACTGGATGAAAATATTCTTACCGGGAATATTAAACCGTTTTTGTCGCAAAACGAAATTGAAAATAATTTTCCCGATGGGGTACAATGTAAAAAAAGAAAACTTATCCCGCAGGAATTACAGGCATTGTTTGATTTAAAACAATATTTACCCAACGATTTACTGGTGCAGGCAGACAGAACCAGCATGAGTTGTTCTGTCGAGATGAGAGTTCCCTTCCTTGACCACCGGCTTGTTGAGTTTGCAATAAACCTTTCTCCTTCACTTAAAATAAAAGGAAGGGATTCAAAATATCTTTTAAGGAAATTGCTGGAACGTCATGTTCCCCGCCATCTCACGGACCGCCCGAAACAAGGATTTGCGATTCCCTTGTCGAAATGGTTATCTAAAGAATGGAAAATACTCATTGATGAAACCCTTACCGAATCAAACATTGCAAGTTGCGGCATTGTTGAAGGTGACAGTGTTAAAAAATTAATTCTGGATTTCCGTAATGGAGACAAATTTCTGTTTAACCGGATATGGCAGTTGATAGTTCTTCATAAATGGATGTTGAAACATAAGTACCCAATTGAATAAAAAGGTCTTATATATTACTTATGATGGCTTATGCGATCCTCTCGTGCGCGCACAGATCATTCCCTACCTTGTTATGGCTATGATTTCACGGTGCTGAGTTGTGAAAAAAAAGACCGGCTTGAAAAAGAAAAAATAATAATAGAAGGGTACCTTAAAGAAAAAAAAATAAACTGGGTTTTTATCCCATTCATCAAAAATCCTCCCGCACTGTCAACGTGTCTGAACTTCCTGAAGTTAAGGATCCGGGCTATCTCTTTGCATAAGCGATTAAAATTTTCAATGGTACATTGCCGCAGTTACATCCCGTCAATAATCGGCTTGGCAATGCAAAAAAAATTCGATGTAAAATTCATTTTTGATATGAGAGGACTGTGGATCGATGAACGGGTTGACGGAAAATTGTGGAATCTGGAAAATCCAGTATATAAGATTTCTTACCGCTATTTCAAGAATAAAGAGAAGGATTTTCTTATCCGGGCCGATTATATCGTTTCCCTAACGGAAGCCGCAGTGGGAATCATCCGGTCATGGTCGGATCATTCCCGAAAATTAACTCCCGTAGCGGTAATCCCCTGCTGTGCCGATACGGACTCTTTTTCACCGTCCCGGTTTAGCAAAGCGGAGCGTTCTGCTTTAAAAAGCCATCTCGGGATGAGTAAGGATGATCTTGTCCTGACCTATCATGGCTCCCTTGGAACCTGGTACTGCACTGAGGAAATGTTACATTTCTTTAAAAGATTACTTATAACAAAACCCGGTACAAAATTTTTATTCCTTACGCAGGATAATCCGTCAGAAATACACTATTTATGCGACCGGCTAAAGATTCCACCGGGAAAGATAATAATCAGGTCGGTACCCTTTGGTGACATGCCGTTATATTTATCAATCAGTGATTTTTCAATTTTTTTTATCAAACCGGCTTTTTCAAAAAAGGCCTCTTCTCCCACCAAACTTGCCGAAGCATTGAGCATGGGAGTACCGGTGATATGCAATACAGGAGTTGGAGATACGGAAGAAATAATAAAAGAGGGTAATTGCGGGTTACTTATCGGTCGTTTTCATGAAGAGGACTACGATGGCGCTATTGCTAAGATGCATGCGTTTTATCAGGCACCGGTCATGGATTTACGGGATTATTCAATTAAAAAATTTTCCCATACTTCGGGTGTGGAAAAGTATAGGAACATGTATGCTTCTTTACTGTCCTGACCTCACTAAAGTAATTTATTTTTCACGGATAGATTTCCATTGACCCGAATAATTCAACAGGAACAACCCGCTTAAGTAAAATGGCATCAAAGGAATACGGAACCGCACCATTGCGCCAAAATTAGAAGTGGATATCGCTACCGAAAAGGCAAAAAATATAGCAAATATCAGGCAAAAGAGTACCAGGGGATCGTTTACAATTTTAAAGAGTATTACCTGAGGTCTCCGCAGGATAACAAACAAGGTAAAAGCAACAATTACCAGAGTTTCAAGCCCCGAAAAGATCATCACGATATTTTTGGCTTCCCAAATAAACGGCCTGAAAAGCCCTGTCATCGTTGCAATCGGAAATTTAGAGAAAATTCCTCCTAATGTGGGTTCGTAATAACCAAGGTCAAATGAATTGCCATGGTAATAATCCTGTTTCAGGTCCATGTATGAAACATGGGCTTTAAAGATGATTTTATCCATTGAGGCGTATTGCCCGAGGTTTGGGCTGGTAGCCATCCATAATAGTAAACCCGTACCGACACCAATGAGTGAAATAAACGGGCCAAGTAATATCCTTAAAATAATATTCCTTATACTCATCATCCATTCCCAGATCATCCATAAAAGGCATCCCGGCAGAAGTCCGACAAAAATATATGGTTTCACCGCCACCATTATTAATATAGAAAGGGCCAACGCAATAAAATTTTTGAGATAATAATCCCTCCTGATAAATATTCCGTAAAAGGAATGGCAAAACCATCCGACCGCAGCAAGAGTCCAGGAATCTTTTAAAATTCCGGAACCCCAGAAGATTACAGATGGAATAAATAATACGGCTATGGCAAATTGCCGGTACAAACCGGGTCTGCATCGGCAAAGCATAAGGTAGAGTTTCCATATCCCGGTAAAACTGATTACTCCCATCAATATGGATGCTACAAGATAACTTTTCAGCGCCAATATTTCCAGAGGTACAATTAATCTTACCACATTAAAAGTAAATGTATCATTCCAGTAACCCGGATACCCAGTTTTATAATTAAAAAGAAAAAAAAGTTCTTCTTTCACCCCTAATCCAAAAATAACTTTTATCCCGCTCAGGGGTTCCTGAAATAATAACCGCAGCATGGTAAGGCAATCAATATGGTAGCCCAGGGTGTCACCGCCCTCTTTGTAATAATAAATATAGATGAGGCAAACACTGACAGCACCGCCAATTTTTACAACCAGACCCCATATAAAAAATTTATATACCGGATTTTCCGTGATATATTTTTTTTGAAGATAGGCAGCCGTAATAATAATGAAAATTATATAAAAAGCCGCCAGTAGCCAGTCAAAGAAAGAAATCAGGTACCGGTAATCCATTTGGCAAAGTTAAGCATATCTGATATGGCGTAAAAAAGTGGTTACTGTTCACCCCCTTATTAAATACATTGCCACTGATCCCGATAGCTATCGGGACAGATTAAATGCAAAAGATTTTTAAAAAAAATCCGTGTAATTTGTGGCTAAAAAACAGGGTGGTGAATAGTAACAAAAAGTGAATATCAATAAATATTAAATTTGCAATAATAATATGATTACGTCTGATGGTTAAATATTCCCGCGAACCGCACCGGTACATTGGAATTAATCCTCCCATTGCAATCTTTTCTGATGGATCGCCTGATGAAAATGTCGATGCGGCAACAGTGCGGCATTTTGGCATGGAATGGAACAAATTCTCCGATTATCCGGATCCTGAAATTGAAAAAATTGCGAAGGAATACTTTGACCTTGTTAAAGAGGATATTCTGAATAAATCGTCTGTTGTCCTGGATATTGGCTGCGGCAACGGCCGTTTTTTGAAATACCTTGCTCCGAAAGTTAAATTTATTGAAGGCATTGATCCGAGTCAATCCGTTTTATCTGCTTCCCGGAATGTAAAAAATCACTCCAACGTAAGAATAACCCGTGCTGACGTGCATAACATTCCGTTTCCGGATGAAAGTTTTGATTTTGTTTTGTCATTGGGTGTTTTTCACCATGTACCGTCTGTGCGATCTGCCCTCGCCAGCGCGGTCAGAAAATTAAAACCACATGGCCATTTGCTTTTGTACCTGTATTACAACCTGGATAACCGGAATATCTTGTACCGGATGTTTTTTATTTTTTCCGGTTTTGTACGGCAATTAATCAGTAGATTCCCTTTTCCTCTGAAAGTCATTTGTTCGAACGTAATTGCTTTCTTCGTCTATCTTCCGTTCATTGCATTGGCTGCAGGAATTAAAAAACTTTTCCCTGGTAAAAAGTGGCATGCATCAGTCCCGCTTTCATATTATATCGGGAAATCATTTTATACCATACGAAATGATGCATTGGACAGATTCGGCACACCCCTTGAAAAAAGATTTTGCCGTAATGACATACAAACCATGATGACAGAAGCGGGTCTTTCCAAAATTAAATTTTCAGAAAACCCGCCTTTCTGGCATGCCATCGGAAAAAAACTTTAATGAGAAAAATCCTATTCATAGCTTCTCACAGGAAAGACCGGGCTCCGGGACAACGGTTTCGTTTTGAACAGTACATTCCGCTGCTGCAAAGCCGCGGATTTCATTGTGATATTTCATTTATTCTTAATGAGCATGACGATAAAATATTTTACAGTCAGGGAAAATATTTCGGAAAATTTTTTATCCTGCTGAAAGGCGGTTATCACCGTTTGAGGGATGTCTTCCATGCTAACCGGTACGACATTATTTTTATTTTCCGGGAAGCGTTTGTTGCCAGAACTACCTGGTTTGAAAGACAATTCAGGAATTCACGCGCTAAAATAATTTATGATTTTGATGACGCAATCTGGCACCTTGATATTTCCGATGCCAACAAACATTTCCATTGGCTGAAAAATCCAGGAAAAACTGCCGAACTTATTTCTATATCCGATATGGTTTTCTGCGGTAATGATTACCTGCGCAATTTTGCTATCCCCTATAATCAAAATGTGAAAGTTGTTCCCTCAACCGTAGATACGGATTATTTCAGGAAGTTACCTGGACCTTCTCCCGGTTCACCGGTATGTATTGGGTGGAGCGGAAGCATGACCACAACAAAACATTTTGAACTTGCCATACCCGCCTTGCTGCGCATTAAAGAAATTTACAGCCACAAAGTCACTTTCAGGGTAATCGGTGATCCGTCATATAAATATCCTGAATTAAATTTATTCGGGATACCCTGGACTATGGAAAATGAACTGCAGGACATCTCTGCATTTCATATCGGCATCATGCCTCTGCCTGACGATGAATGGTCAAAAGGCAAATGCGGGATGAAAGCGCTCCTGTACATGGCAATGGAAATTCCTGCAGTTGTATCACCGGTTGGCGTAAACAGGGAAATTATTTCTGACGGGAAAAACGGCTTTCTCGCTACTACAACCGATGAATGGGTTGAAAAACTGCGCTTGCTTATCGACTCGGGTGACCTGCGCATTCGCCTCGGTAAATCCGGCCGTAATACGGTCGATGAAAAATATTCATTCCATTCACAGAAAGAAAAATACCTCCAATATTTTAATGAGGTCCTGGCGCTCTGATTGACCGTACATTATTATGAACCTTGTATTCGCTTCTAACAACATCCATAAACTTGCGGAAATAAAGGCGCTGCTTGGAACTGTGCGGCAGGTTCTTTCACCTAAAGATATAGGTTGTTTTGCCGAAATCCCAGAAACCGGGAATACCATTGAAGAAAACGCCTCCCAAAAATCCTTTTTTATCTGGAACAGGTATCAAACGAATTGCTTTGCAGATGATACAGGGCTTGAAATTGATGCTCTTAACGGGAGACCGGGGGTACTTTCTGCACGCTATGCAGGACCGCTCTGTTTCTTTGAAGATAATATCCGTAAAGTATTGAATGAACTGAACGGTATTTCAAACCGTACCGCGCGGTTCCGGACTGTGCTTTCTCTTATCCTTGACGGTAAAGA
>JACPRZ010000015.1:69553-113058 GCA_016193485.1 Bacteroidota bacterium
ATTCTTTCTGCAAAAAGAGGTACCGATGGTTTCGGGTATGATCCGGTTTTTCTGCCTGCCGGCTTTTCAAAAACCCTTGCTGAAATGACTCTTGAAGAAAAAAACCTTATCAGCCACCGCGCCCTCGCCATCCAAAAAATGAAAACATTTCTGAATTCTGAGTTTCCAAATATCACGGGTTCCTGATTTTCCCCAATCTTCCATTCTTCCATTCTCACTTCCTTTTTAAAGAATATGTTAACAACTTTCCTCCGTTTGTTGAAAACTCCCCCGTCCTCCTCTTCCTGATTTTCAGAAATTTGCCCCGGCTAATGATGACCAGAATCAGGAAAAATTGAAATTTATCTATGAAAGTCCGGAAAATTCTCGTTGCCAACCGTGGTGAAATAGCCATCCGTATCCTTCGGGCATGTTTTGAGATTGATGTTAAATCAGTGGCGATTTATTCCTATGAAGACCGTTATTCCCAGCACCGTTTTAAGGCAGATGAATCATACCAGGTTGGCAAAGAGGGAGATGCCCTGAAACCATATCTGAATATTGATGAAATCATCCACCTTGCAAAAGAAAAGGGAGTGGACGCAATACATCCGGGTTACGGATTTCTTTCGGAAAATGCCGGATTCGCACGTAAATGCCATGATAACGGGATAATATTCATCGGGCCATCACCCGAAGTCATGGATCAACTCGGGCATAAAGTATCAGCAAAAAAAATTGCAATGCAATGTGGCGTACCCGTCATCGAAAGCAATGAAAAACCCCTGAAGGACCATCATATTGCACTTGCCGAAGCAAAAAGGATCGGGTACCCTGTTATGATTAAAGCGGTTGCCGGAGGGGGTGGAAGGGGCATGCGTATCATCCGGACCGCAGATGATCTGGAAAACTCGTTTTATGAAGCCCAGCGGGAGGCGGAAAAAGCGTTCGGTGATGATACCCTGTTCATTGAAAAATATATTGACGATCCCAAGCACCTCGAAGTTCAGATTGTAGCCGATAATCACGGAAACCTGGTTCATCTCTTTGAACGGGACTGCTCGGTTCAGCGCAGGTTTCAGAAAATTGTGGAAATCGCCCCTTCGTACGGAATTCCGGAGGATATCCGGGAACAAATATTCGGATATGCGTTGGCTATTACCCGCGCTGTGAACTATAATAATGTGGGAACCGTGGAGTTTCTCTATTCTCCCTCCCTTATGGGGGGGAATGGGGGGGGGCTTTTTTTCATAGAAGTTAATCCCAGGATACAGGTAGAGCATACCGTAACCGAGATGATCACGGGTATTGATCTCATCAAAACCCAGATATTTATTTCCGGTGGGTACTCCCTTTCCGACAGGCAGATTAAGATTCCTTCCCAGGATGCTATCAGTCAAACCGGTTATGCGATTCAATGCCGGATAACTACCGAAGACCCCGAAAATGATTTTAAGCCCGATTACGGAACGGTGATTACCTACCGAAGCCCGGGCGGTTTCGGGATACGGCTTGACACTGGCAGCGCATACCAGGGTTCTAAAATATCCCCCTTCTTCGATTCTTTGCTCGTCAAAGTATCGGCACATTCGCGTACACTGGATGGCGCCTCCCGCAAAATGAACCGTGCCCTGCAGGAGTACCGCATCAGGGGCGTTAAAACCAATATCCAGTTCCTGGAAAATATTATCAACCACGAGATTTTCAGGGAAGGCGGGGCTACGGTCAATTTTATTAAGGACCATAATGAACTCTACCAGATTACACATCGTCAGGACCGTGCCACAAAAGTAGTCCGGTTTCTTGCCGAAACCATAGTGAACGGGAATCCGGATGTGAAATTCGTTGATAAAACCAGGAAGTTCCCTATTCCCGCAGTGCCCGATTACGACCACTATGCGCCTTATCCGGCCGGGACGAAAAACCTTCTTGATGAAATGGGTGCCGATGAATTCTGCCGGTGGCTACTGCGTGAAAAGAAAATTCATTACACCGACACCACTTTCCGAGATGCCCACCAGTCGCTGCTCGCCACGCGGATGCGTACGTATGATATGGTTAAAGTTGCGGAAAGTTTTGCCAAAAACCACCCGGAGGTCTTCAGCATGGAAGTGTGGGGGGGGGCTACTTTTGATGTCTGTCTGCGGTTCCTGCATGAAAACCCGTGGAGACGCCTTGACGAAATACGCAGGGCGGTTCCCAATATCTGCCTCCAGATGCTCCTGCGCGGTTCCAACGCGGTCGGTTATACCGCTTACCCTGATAACCTGATTGAGGCATTTGTAGAGAAATCATGGGAAAAAGGAATTGATATTTTCAGGGTTTTCGATTCGCTCAACTGGTTGAAAGCCCTTGCTCCCTGCGTAAAATATATCCGTAAAAGAACCCGCGGAATTGCGGAAGCAGCAATGTGTTATACCGGAGATATTCTGGATAAAAAACGCACTAAATATAATCTCCGTTATTATCTTCATCTTGCAAAGGAAATGGAGAACGCGGGAGCGCACATTCTCGCCATCAAGGATATGGCCGGATTGCTGAAACCGATGGCTGCTTTTGAACTTATTTCTGAACTTAAGCAAAAAGTTAAAATTCCCATTCATTTGCATACTCACGATACCTCATCCCTGCAGGCGGCAACTTACCTGAAAGCAATTGAGGCGGGAGTGGATGTAGTTGATGTCGCTTTGGGCGGAATGTCGGGACTCACTTCGCAGCCCAATTTCAACTCTGTTGCTGAAATGATGAGATTTCACAAAAGGGAAAACCCGGTTGATATAGATAAACTGAACCGGTATTCAAATTATTGGGAATCAGTGCGGGAATATTATTACCCGTTTGAATCAGGTCTGAAAGCGGGAACGGCAGAGATCTTTATTCATGAGATTCCCGGTGGTCAATATTCAAACCTGCGCCCGCAGGCAAGAGCGCTGGGGCTTGAAGATAAATTTGAGCAGATCAAAAAAACGTATCGCGAGGTAAATATTCTGTTCGGAGATGTAATTAAAGTTACACCCAGTTCCAAAGTGGTTGGCGACATGGCGCTTTTCATGGTAACCAATAATCTGACTGCACAGGATGTGTTGGACAGAGCGGCAACCCTCTCATTTCCCGAATCGGTTCAGTCCTATTTCCGTGGCGACCTCGGTCAACCTTACCGCGGCTTTCCAAAAGAATTGCAGAGGGCGGTGCTGAAAGGGCAGAAACCCCTTATCAACCGCCCGAATGTGCATTTGGAACCGGTGGACTTTGAAAAAGAATTTGAAGAGTTCCTTAAAAAATTCCAGAAAGGATTTCCCCGTGAACTGGAATTTACCGATTTTCTTTCATATAAACTTTATCCCAAGGTCTTTACCGATGCCTGGCAGAAATTCCGGGATTACGGTGACATTTCAAAAATTCCCACCAAAAACTTTTTTTTCGGGATGGAATTGGGCGAAGAAACCATAATTGAGATTGCCGAAGGAAAAACCATCATTGTACAACTGCTTTCCATAGGACATCCGGACAAGGAGGGCTGCCGGATTGTCTTTTTTAAAGTTAACGGACAGACCCGCAACCTCGAAATCTATGACAAGGGATTAAAAATTGAGAAAACCGGAAACCCTAAAACCGAAGCCGACAATCCCAAACAGATTGGCGCCCCCCTGCAGGGACTGCTTTCAAAGATATTCGTAAAAAAAGGACAGATGGTCAGGCGCAATGAACCGCTTTTTGTCATTGAGGCAATGAAAATGGAGACGACCATCACCGCATCCAAAGAAGGTGAAATAAAAACCATCGCCCTTAAAGAGGGAACACTCGTGAAACCGGATGACCTGATTATTTGTTTTAATTGATGGTATTACCATAATACAAGCAAGCCCCCGATATGCTAAAGATACTGGGCAGGCCGAACCAAATGTTCAATTGGCAATGTTGAAATCCGGGAGCATTTTTGCTGAATCAATCTGGATAATGTAATCCTTAAAATATTTTACTTTTTCAATTTCCTGCTTATCGTGCAGGAAAGCCGATACCTCGGATATTTTTTCTTTCCAATTCACCTTTTCCAGATTATTGAGTATCATTTTTTTTAATTGCTCAGATGAAGATAATTGTACAGGATTTTTCATATTCGCTAATCTGTTCAATAAAAAATCATTATCCGGTTTTGTAAGGTTCACAAGGTCCATGATATCATAAAAATCCCTGCCTTTAGTTCTTGATATGAGCGCGCACAGTTTCATGGAATACAAAACGCTTAAAGGAGCCGCGTTGACCATCCTGACCACTTCAAACTTGTTTATCAGCTTCGCTTCCGGTTTGTACCGGTATTTACCTGTATTCTGATATTGAGCATCAATTTTGATAAATAATTTTTTATCAGGATTCCTGTCAATCTTTTGCAGAAATAAGAGACCCGGAAAGTTAATATAGGAGGTTATCATATCTGACTCGTTTCTTGTTTTTTTTTCTTTGTCAATTTCTGCTACAATACCTTCCTTTGATAATTCTTTACAAATATATTTACACATTTCCTTGTGATCATCCCGGGTATGTCTGCCGTGAATATCAAAATCCAGATCATCTGAAAAACGTCTGAAATAATGAATAAATCTTAAACATGTCCCGCCAATAAATATCAGGTTCTTTCCCCATTGACCATTATAAATGATACTTAGCGTCTTATATTGTAAATATTCCTTTAAGATGGACATCCTGAATTCATCTTTTTGCAATGATTCAGGGTAATAATTTACAAGATTTTCAATATTTATCATAAATGGAGGGGGTTAGTCCGAAAATAACAAGTTTATTCTTTTTTCAAGACGCTTGTTGTTGTATTTTTTCAGGTACTTATTGAGTTTTACTTTAGCAATATCCTTTTTTAAGATAATTTCGTTAAAACGTAATTCTCTTATTTCATCGTGAGAATTGTAAGATCGTTTCAGATACAAAAAATCCAATATCGCCTTTTCCGGCTCTGCAATCATTATTGCCGTATCCGGACTATCGGAAAATCTATGGAGTGTATATCCAAAAAACAGGTCTTTGCTTATTGAACAATAAGAAAACCTTCCTTTATTTGTGTCAAATTCATTGGTTTTATTCGTAGAAACGGAAGTTGTGCTCATCACCCTCTCCGGTAATAGTTCATAAAAAGATAATGCGCTTTCCAAACTGATATATGATGGTGAATATATTAAATTCGCTGTCTGCCATAATGCAAAAGGACGCTGAAAAAATTCATCAAAGCAATACCATCCGTTGCGTAATTTTATAACATAACCTTTTTTCTGCCAGTTGGTGAGATACTGGCTGTAAAAATCCGGAAAAATATTCTTAATATTATTCATTGAAAAAATTCCTGCCTTTTCAAATATTTTTTTAAAATCAATAAAATTCATAATGTTTCTATTTTTTCACAAATATATGAAAAAACAGAAACGGTAAATTATCGGCTCTGGCGGAACGGAACAGTTACCGGCTGAAATAAAAACCACTGCTCTTAAGGAAGGAACACTGGTAAAGCCCGATGATTTGGTAATATGTTTTAATTTATGGATATACTGCCTTTACGCCATACATTACTTTTTACTACTTTTACCATGAAATTTCAACCCCTTTAGCAAACAAAATCCAAAACCTGAAAACTAAAATACCAATAACAAAAAACTATTAACAAATAACTGCCTGATGCTCCATCCTCACAGCAAACTCCGCCAGTCATGGGATATTCTTATTGTTCTTCTCGCATTATTTGCCGCCATAGAAATTCCTTTGCGCCTTTCGCTTGATTTTGAACTACCACGCTGGATATTTTTTATGGAACTCCTTATTACTGTAGTTTTTTCCCTTGACATAATCCTTAATTTTTTCACATCATACTACCATGGATACAAATTGATTGCTGACAGGAAGCTCATAGCGCGCCACTATCTGCGGGGTTGGTTTTTCTGGGATTTAATTTCAGCGATTCCTTTTCCGCTTCTTTACTCGGCAATGGAGGAACCAATTCTAGCGATTAAAATATTAACGCTTCTGCGCCTTATCAGGTTGTTCCGCATCATTGGTTTCATGAACAAACTAACCAGGAAAAACCTTGTAAACCCAAGCATCCTGCGCCTCTGCTACCTTGTCTTCTGGGTTATGATTGCTGCACATATAACAGCATGCGCATGGATTGACCTTGGATCGGGCAATGCAGCGAATACGAATGCCGGCTATGATCCTTCCGATAATGTAAGGAATTACATACGCGCCCTTTACTGGACGACAACTACAATGACTACGATAGGGTATGGCGATATTTCTCCGGTTAATAATATACAAACCGTTTTTACCATGTTCATCCAACTGCTGGGTGCTGGCATGTACGGTTTTCTCATCGGTAATATCGCCAGTTTGCTGGCGAATATTGATATAGCGCGGGCTCAGTTCCGGGAAAAACTTCAGAAGTTAAATATCTTTATGAATTATCACAACATACCACGGTCGCTGCAGGAAAAGGCAAGAAATTATTACGATTACCTGTGGCATAGCCGCAAAGGATTTGATGAGACATCCGTGATCAATGAATTACCTCCACCGCTGAAGGTGGAACTCTCGCTTTTCCTTAACAGGCGGTTGATTGAAAAAGTGGATTTTTTCAGGGATGCGCGCCAGGATTGCATACGCGATATTGTTCTGAACCTTGAACACGTGGTTTATTCTCCTGGCGACTTTATCATTACGAAGGGAGAAATCGGCAATGAGATGTTTTTCATCAGCAGGGGCGCTGTTGAGGTGGTCTCTGATGACGGCAAGACCGTTTATGCCACACTTTCGGAAGGAAATTTTTTCGGGGAGATTGCGCTATTGCTCAGCGTACCGCGTACCGCAAGCATCCGCGCAGTCGGATTTTGCGATCTCTATAAATTGCAAAAATCGGATTTTGAGAAAGTATTAAATAATTATCCCGATTTCAAAACCCATATTGAGAAACATGCCGAAGAAAGAGCCAAAATGCCAAAGTGACCTCTATTATTTCCCCTATTATTTCCCCTATCCCCTTATCTCCCCGTCTCCTTGTCCCCCCTGTCTCCTCATCTCCTTCCCCCCCTCATCGCTTCTTCAATAATTCCCGTAAAAAATTCCTTCGGCTCAATTCCTTCCGCTTTTGCCTGTTTTGGAATAATACTCACCTCTGTTAAACCCGGTACCGTGTTGATCTCAAGGAAATATAATTTGCCGTTCCTGTAAATAAAATCAGCACGTGCGATACCCCTGCAATTAAGTATGTTGAAAATTTTAACGGTAAGATCCCGGCATTTTTTAGTCACCTTTTTTGAAATTCTTGCCGGGGTTATCTCATCCGCTTTACCTTCTTTGTATTTGGCTTCATAATCAAAAAATTCGTTTTTAGTGACAATTTCAGTTACCGGAAGTGCAGAAGCAGAACCTTTACGCATGAAAACACCGCACGTCAGTTCAGTGCCCCGGATAAATTCTTCAACCAGAACTTCCGTATCTTCTTTAAACCCTTTCCGCATAGCCGGAACAAGTTTTTTCACTTTTTTTACTTTACTTGCTCCGCAACTTGAGCCGCCATTATTTGGTTTTACGAAACAGGGCAACCCTGTTATTTTGATGATTTCCCCGGCAGAAATTACATCTCCCTTCTTTACCAGAATTGATTTTGGTGCCGGAATTCCATACTGCGTAACGATATTTTTACAGATGTTTTTATTGAACGTAACGGAAAGAGTATTGACTCCGGAAGTAGTATAGGGGATTTTCAGTATATCAAAATATCCCTGCAATTTGCCATCTTCACCCGGAGTGCCGTGGATGGCTACAAAGACGCAGTCAAATGTGATTTTCTTTCTGTTTATGGCGCAGGAAAAATTGTTTTTATCAACAGGATATTTTTTTCCGTTATGAAACAGTGTCCAAGAAGAACCTTTGATATGAATGAAAAACGGATTGAAACGGGCTCTGTCAAGATTATTACAGACATTATACCCGCTTTTCAGCGATATTTTATATTCTCCTGAATCACCTCCGGCAATAACAGCGATATTTAATTTTTTTGTCATTTTTGAAATTTATGCGAAGTAAAGAAATTTTTTAAATGGAAGGGGTGTAAACCATTTTGTCGCACCGCATATTGAGACGAGACATGGTCTCGTCTCTACATACCGCATACGACAATTTGGTTTACACCCAATGGAAGTTCCGGTAAAAAAATTTATTCTATTTTCGTATTCAGGACAATGAAACTCCTTAAAAAAATATTGCTGATATTTTTTTTCATTGCAGTTGGCGGATGCATCTGGGTTTACCTGAAATACAGGGATATTTATTCCCCGAATGTAGTTCTTGAGAATAATGATTCGTCATACATTTTCATCTATATTCCTACCGGTTCTCAATTTGATGATCTTATCCGTCAACTGACTGAGAAGAATATCATCCGCAACCGCGCTTCCTTTGAATGGGTTGCCGAACTGAAAGGGTTGAAATATTCCACTCATCCCGGCCGGTACCGCATCAGGAACGGAATGAGCAATAATGAACTTGTAAACCTTCTTCGTTCCGGTAAGCAGGAACCAGTCAGGGTTACCCTGTTCAGAATCCATACCGTTGAACAATTAGCATCAAAGGTTTCAAAGAAACTTGAATCGGACTCAATATCGCTGGTCCGCCTCCTTAAAGATGAAGAATTTCTTTCACGATATAATCTGAACCGGGCCTATGCCATAACCCTTTTCCTGCCTAATACATACGAATTTTACTGGAATACATCGGCTGAACAGTTTATTGACCGCATGGCTAAGGAATTTAAAAAATTCTGGTCCGAACAAAAGATGTTAAAGGCAAAGGAAACCGGTTTTTCTGTAACCGAAATCACAACCCTTGCATCAATTGTGGAACAGGAAACCCTGATGGATGATGAAAAACCAATAATGGCAGGTGTTTATATTAACCGCTTGAGAAAAGGATGGAAACTTGAAGCGGATCCTACCGTGATTTTTGCGATAGGTAATTTTGGCATCAGGAGAGTGTTGAACGTACATAAAGAAATTGACTCGCCATATAATACTTATAAGCACAGCGGTCTGCCGCCAGGACCCATCTGCGCTCCATCCGTTGCATCCATTGATGCCGTTTTGAATTATGATAAGAACGAATATCTCTACTTTTGTGCCAAAGAGGATTTTTCGGGATACCACTCTTTTGCTAAAACATACGACCAGCATAAACAGAACGCCCGCAAATTCCGTAAAGAACTTGACCGCAGGAAAATATTTAATTAATGGTAATATTCGGGTATAGGGAGATAGGGAAATAAGGGAATTCCCATATCCCCTTATCTTTCTATACCCTTATACGCGAACAGTGACAATTAATGCGGGAACAGGAGTAAGGTAAAAGGGATTTGAAATTAGGTAATTCTGAACTGTTTTTATTCGTATTTTCGTATAGTTTCGTTTTTCGTTGATTATGAACAGTTTCCTCATCATCCAGACCGCCTCTATCGGAGATGTTATCCTCGCCACCGGTGTTGCAGAGAAAATTCATTCGTTTTTTCCAAAAGCCGATGTTGACTTTGTGGTCAGGAAAGGATGTGAAAGCGTGCTTGAAAATCATCCCTTTGTACGGAATGTGCTTATATATGATAAATCGCAGTTCAAGGCGCTCCACCTGCGTACCCTTACATTGAAAATCCGCAGGCAGAAATACGATTGCGTGGTCAATATTCACCGCTATGGATCATCGGCTATCATGACTGCCTTATCGTCAGCAAAGTACAAAACGGGATTCAACAAAAGCCCTTTGTGGTTTCTTTATGATAAAGTTGTAAAACATTCCATCGGTGACGGAACCCACGAAGTTGTCCGTAATGCAAAATTAATTGAAGATATTTCAAATAATGGCGTGGTTTTTCCGAAATTATATCCATCTGACAGTGATTTCCGCACTGTCAGCAAATATAAAGAGCGGGATTACGTTTGCATTGCTCCCGCCTCAAAATGGTTCACCAAGCAATTTACCAAAGAAAAATGGATTGAACTGATAAAACGGATCCACCCGTCAGATTATATTTATCTTATTGGCGGCATAGAGGATGTCGGTTTTTGCGAAGATATTCACCTGTCGGCAGGCCGGAATCATATTTCTAACCTTGCCGGTAACCTTACTTTCCTTCAAACCGCTGCCCTGATGAAAGATGCCCGCATGAATTACGTCAATGATTCCGCTCCGCTCCATATTGCATCGGCAATGAATGCACCGGTTACCGCAATTTTCATTTCTACTGTCCCTGAATTCGGATTTTATCCCCTTTCCGATATAACGAGCATTGTACAAACCCACCAGAAACTCGAATGTCGTCCCTGCGGGTTGCACGGGCATAATAAATGCCCCAAAGGACACTTTCAGTGCGCTGAAACAATTAAGGTTGAATCGGTTTTGTAATGAATAACAAAAAATTGTTTGAGCCGGATATTAAGAAATGCCTCAAGGGTTTGGTGAATGGGGGGGTTATTCTTTATCCGACTGATACAATCTGGGGTATCGGGTGCGATGCAACAAGCCCTGTCGCTGTTGAACGGATAATCTCCATTAAGAAAAGACATCCCGAAAAAGGATTCATAATACTTGTGAACGGATGGAAAATGTTATCTGAATATGTTTCGCAAATACCGGAAACCGTAAGGGAGTTTACGACTGAACATAAAAGACCGCTGACCGTTGTTTACCCATTGGTCCGTGGATTTGCGGCAAATGCAATATCCTCTGACGGCTCAGCGGGAATACGGATCGTTAAGGATTCTTTTTGCCGGTCATTGCTCCGGCAATTCCGGAAACCCATAATTTCCACTTCAGCAAATGAAAGCGGAAAACCCTTCCCGCGGAACTTCAGCGAAATTAATAGAAGGATAATAAAAAAGTGCGACTATGCGGTAAAATTCCGGCAGGAAGAAACTTTTGTTAATTTTCCTTCCGATATAATCCGGTTTGATGAAGAGAAGAAAGCAATTTTTATCAGGAAAACTCCATAAGGCAGTACATTTTTATACTGACGGAATTTGACCCTGACGGTTGCCGTCAGGGTCAAATTCCGTCAGTATATGCTGATCTGAATGATTTGTTCTGACGATAAATGTCAGAATGCTGTACCGAAGCGTCAGCATAAAATCATTCAGCATCAGTATACAACACCAGTATTTTTATTCTTCTGCTCTCATTGCTTGTTTTTACCCACACCTGGTACATTCCGGATGGCAGAACCGGTAATTCCATAGTCAAATCTTTTCCGCCTGTTACAATCTCATCCTTCCTTATAGTGTGAATGGCCTGGCCGGCAACATTAATAATCCGTATATCAATTACCTGATTACCGTTTCCCCTTATAAGGACGGGGTTACCACCATAGACGGGATTTGGAAATACCTCAATCCGTGTCTGTTGATTTAACGAGGCAGACATTCCGGAACATACCTCAACAAAAATGGTGACTAAATTTCCGTTGCTTGTACAACCATTCCCATCAACTGCAATTGCAGTGTAGGTTGTAGTAATGGAAGGAGTAACCGTTTGGGATTGTCCCGGAGGTAATCCCTGATCCCACAAATAGGTGTAAATTCCGTTTCCACCGGTTGCGGTAGCACTGATTATAGCACTGTTTCCCTCGCAAATGGTATCGGATGGACTCATCACCAGCGTAACTGCTGCAGGTTGTCCGATTGATACTCCAGCCGATGCCATGCAGGAACTGTTATCCGTTATGGTAACTGAATAAAAACCTGACTGTAAACTATCAACAGTAAATTGTGAACTGTCAGTTCCGTTCACTCCGTTGCTCCACATGAAACTGTAGGGGGGGAGGCCACCGCTTGCCGATACGGTGACTGCGCCATCGCTGCTACCGTTACATGTGGCGTCATTGATGGATGTCACATCGGATAGTAAACCCCCGGAACTGTAAACCGAAGCGGTTACAGTACCGGTGCACCCGGCTGCATCAGTGGCAGTGACGGTGAAATTCCCTGCACACAGGCCTGTAGCCGTTGCGGCAGATTGTTGTGAGGGATCATTCCACAAATAGGTGAATGGCGCTACCCCGCCCGACAGGGTTATTGTAGCATCTCCGTCACAAACCGTGCAGGATGAATTTGTAAGTGAAGATATGGATGCGGTAAAACCACCGGCAGAATTAACGGTCGACTGGGAATTACCGGTACATCCGGATTGATCGGTCGCGGTGACTGAATACGTCCCCTGACAGAGCGAAGCGATGGATGAAGATGTTTGTCCGGTATTCCACAACCATGAGTAGGAACCGTTTCCCCCCCCTGTACCCGCTGATGCGCTGCCGCTGCATGAAGCGCTGCATGCGGCATCCGTTGTTGTGATGTTTATGGTAACGGCAGTCGGTTCTGTTACGGTGGCAACCGCAGTTGAAAGGCAGCCGCTTATGTCCGTTACCGTGACCGTGTAATTACCGGCCGGTAAGCCGGCTGCCGTTGAACCTGTCTGATTACCCGTACCTGCATCCCACAAATAAGTATAGGGTATTGTACCGCCTGTAGCGCCTGCAACTGCCGTACCGTCACTGTAGCCGAAACATGTTGTGCCCGCAGTTGATTGAATGGAAGCGATAGGCACATCATTATTTACTGCCACCGAATTTATACCTGTGCATCCGGTATTATCCGTGACAGTAACCGAGTAATTTCCTGCTGCAAGTCCGGTTATAGTTGATTGGGTGTTGCCGGTATTCCATTCGTAAGAATAGGGGGGGGTACCGTTGCTTGCAGTTACACTTGCCGAGCCGTTTGAATTTCCGCATGTTGCATTAACCGCACTCATTGCGGGCGAAATGGCGCTGGGTTGGCTGAGTGAGTTTGTACCGGAAGATGAACAGCCGTTTACATCAGCAACCGTTACTGAATAATTTCCGGCACATAGCCCGGTTGCGGCAGAACCGGTTTGTCCGTTTGACCAGGTGAAAGAATATGGCGGTGTCCCGGATGAACCTCCCGCAGATATAGTGCCGTCACAATAACCGTAACAAGCGGGAGAAGAATTTACGGTCGCGGTTACCGATGGTACGGGATTTATTATGGCAGTGACTTTTGCCCTTTCGCTTCTGCAAATCGGCTCCCGCACTTCCCAGTCGTAAAAGAAATAATAATAAGTATAATTACTTGAAAATGCAGCGCTGCTTTGGATTATTGATATTAAACCCGGTAAAGTATAAGGGTAGGAGGGATTTGTGCTGTTGCGGTAAAGATTGGGAGTGCCTGCGATGCCAAGTTGCAAACTGTCTGCAGCCGGTACATCAAAGTTGAGTGTAATGCGGGTAGCGCCATCCTGTACATACATGGTCGTATCATGAATAACGGTTCCATTTTCATCCCTCAGTTGGATGGTACGGTTGCCTGCCCCATTGGCATAAACAAGAACGGAAACAAGTGTTACCGGAGAATAACAATGGAATATAAGATAGCGGTTCCCGGCATAGTAGGCCCCGCTTCCGAATGTATTATCCTGCGGTCCCACATACTGGGATGCAGGTACTAAAACATCCTCAACATAATAATCAGTTGTGGATGATAATACCGGAGTTGAAAAAGATGAACCGGTGCCGGTTGAAGTTCCTCCCACGGTATCGGCATACCATTCAAGATTACCCGTACCTGAAGCCGTCAGAGTTACTGCACCTGATCCGCATCGCGATGCACCGGTGACCGAGGGGGGGGCAGGTTTATTTACCGTGATATAGGCGGTTTTAATTTCTGAATCGGAACCGTACGAGTTCGTAGCGGTTAATGTTACCGTGTAGGAGCCGTTGGACGCATAAGCATAGGAAGGATTCTGGAGTGTTGATGTCCCGCCATCACCGAAATTCCAGAGCCAGGAAGTGGCGCCATTTGTCGATAAGTCGGAAAATTGTACTGCGCCTGTACAGGTGGATATCACATCCGATGTAAAATTAGCAACAGGCGGAGCGCTCGCAAGCGTGCATGACCAGTTGAATTGGAATCCCGCATTATTCACTGCGGGATCAGCATAATGCCTAAGTGTTATTGATCCGGTTGTTGAAGTGATAGTGGATGGTGGCATTATATTATTACAATATCTTCCAAGTGAAGGCGATGATGTATTCGGACCATCAAAAAATTCTACATGGTCATAATCGCACAGACCGGGTCCGCTTCCGGGTTCAATATCAAATGAAACACGGGTGAGGGTAACTGTTGCGGCTCCTGTTGGTGAGATAGTAACTAAACTGGTGTTGTTATCGGCATAATTCGCTGAGGGACCTCCGTTATCATATACAGTTCCGCTGCAAGCGGTCTGAACATCCGCTGTTCCGGCAACAGGCATAATTAAAATACAGGGAAGGGCGGTATCAACCTGGATATAGGCGGTCTTAACAACCGTATCAGCACCGCATGCCGCTCCATCAGCAATGAGAGCCACAGTAAATGTACCATAGGTATTATAAGTATATGACGGATTTACGAGCGTACTGGTATTACCGTCACCGAAATTCCATGTAAAACTTCCGCCATTAGTGCTGAGATTGCTGAAGTTTGCCGTGAAAGGTACGGAGCATGATGTTGTTGCCGGGGCGCTGAAATCGGCAGTGACTGTCGGATTGAACTGACCGCCAACACCCACAGCATACCATGCATTTGTAGTGGCGATCACTTCGGCAGTGCAGGGACCAAAAAGGTCAATTGCCGATTGGATGGCATAAAAACGGGCATCGGAATACTCAGCCGTATTCCACAGGTAAACGGTAAGATTGCGGAAAGCAACTTTTGATGCATTTGTAATTCCAAGCCCGGTGATGTTGTAACTATTTCCTATGTCATTGGTTCCATTCCCCCCCTGCGAAAGGAGGTAGAACCAGAAGTTCTGCACCCCGCTGTTGGTATGTACCCCCCCGTTGTCGGCAGCGCCCGTGTACCAGTTTGTTCCCTGGTAGGTATCCGGATCGCCATAAGCGTTTGGGTTGGACATGGAGCGCAATGTGACACCGATATTTTCACCCACTAACCAGTTTGCCGATGCCGGCTTACCGTAAAATTCTATTGCAGCGCCAAAAATATCGCTGAATGATTCATTGAGCGCACCCGATTCGTAGGAATAGTCAAGATTTGCACTCATTTCAGTCAATCCATGGCTTATTTCATGCCCCGCAATATCAAGAGCGGTAAACGGATCGTAGGAACCGCTGCCGTCACCGTAGGTCATCCGTTGTCCGTCCCAGAAGGCATTGCTATAGCCGCTGCTGTAATGAACGTAACTCAACAGATTATATCCATTGTTGTCAATACTGTTCCGGTTATGAATATTCAGGAAATAATCATAGGTCATCTCGGCACCCCAGTGCGCATCGGTAGCCACTTCATCCTGGTTAGCGTTTACATTATTCCAGAAATTATCGGCATCGGTAAAATCAACGGCACTCCCATAATTTGTCCCTGTATTCATATCATAAGTGCGGATGCCGTTTCCCCTTCCTGCTTCGCGCAAACGATAGGAACCGCCATAACTGTCGGCAGTAATGGTTTGCGTGCCGCTGTATTTGGTTACTGCGGTTCCCTGAACATCGGCAGTATGAATACGGTTTCTCTCAAAAATTATTTCCCCGGTTGCTGCATCAACAAAAATATATGCCCTGTAAAGTGGTTCTGATGAGTAAATATCAAATTTATAGGAGAGGTGCAAGCGGTTTGATTTGAAATCCCCGTTTTTGGGAACCCAGCAGAATTTTCCTTCGGGGAAATAAGTTGCACCGGGGTTTCCTGTTTCGGAACGGAGATGCTCTTCCTCGGAAGGAATTTGCCATTTAAAAATAACTGTACCAGACGGGGATTCCGGCACTAATTTCTCTGATACATATTCTATGGCTTTCTCTCTTGCCTCCCCCGATGAAATTTTCTGAATATTGACCGTTTCCGGATTACTGTAAACGATTCCGTTTAATGTTTTGATGGTGAAATTTTTTACATGCGCAATATATGCGGAACCCTCTATGGGAATGTTTTGGTAATATTGCTGATAGCGGTAATGCGTGTAACCGAGTTCATCTGAAAAAGAATTCAGAAAATTTAACCCCGGCTCATTTCCGTCAAAAAAATTATTCCGGAGGAAATCCTGAAGTTCAGGTAAAGTAATCGTTGTACCAGGCCTGAACCTGATAAATTCGGGAACTTTTGTATAGTTCCTGAGTTTTACGGTTTCGCTGCCGGGGATTATTGCATCGGCATCCCTGCCGGTTATTTGCGCTGATGTAAAAAAGGGATTGGCAATAAAAATTACCAATGCGATGAAGGTTGTATTGGCATTCATAGAATGGGTGGGGTTAAAAATGCACAAGGTAAGAAGAAATCCGGAAATTGCAAAATACGCTCTTTTGTATGTATAACTTTTTTATCTTTGTCGTATAAAGTACAATAATATGGATGCTAAAATCACATTAAGTTTTGATGAATCGGTAATTATAAGAGCGAAAAAATTCGCTGAGGAGCATAACATTAGTTTATCGCGCCTGATGGAAATGTTTCTGGACAAAATTACCAGCAGGAATTACAAAACACTGGAGGATATACCTGTTTCTCAATGGGTGAATATGGTTTCGGAAGGTGTGGCCGAATACAAAATCCGCAAAAAATCCCGCACGGATTTGAAAAATGAATTTAATAAATCAAGGAAATGAAGGTGTTTGTTGATGCAAATGTGCTGGTATCCGTTCTCAATAAAGAGTATCCGCTTTTTGCTTACTCGTCAAAGGTTTTAAGTTTGAACGACCGTCCCGGATTTAATATTTTTACTTCTCCGGTATGCCTGGCTATTGCTTTTTATTTTTCCGAAAAGAAAAACGGAAATGAACTGACCCGAAAGAAAATGCAGATACTATCCAGAAACATTAGTATAACGAGCATGGGAAACGATATTGTTGAAAGAACACTTTCTGACAGAAGAATTCACGACTTTGAGGACGGACTGGAATATTATTCGGCTTTGGGTGCCGGATGCAGATCAATTGTTACTGAAGATATTGGCGACTTTTATTTTTCAGTAATAGAAGTTTTGACAACAAGGGATTTCCTTTTAAAATATTCCGGTAAACAGGATTAAATTTAACCCCTGTCCATTGAAATCGTATTGAACTAACTCTCCTCATGACAGCCTATGTAATAAGGTTTGTTTCTATTGTTCGGCATGGGCTTTAACCCATAATCCTATACCTCCGGGTGCTTTTTCCCACAAACCCTGGCTGGTTTTTCTGTAATAGGTAGGATTATTGAAGAATCCCGTACTGAAATATAAATATCCCGGTCCTAAATCTATCAGATGTTCTAATGTTATTAAAAAATTACCTGTAACCACTATGTTATATTTTTTCAGATCAACTGAAATAGTTTCTTTGATTTTTTCAGGATCAACTCTGAAATATATTGGTTGTTCCAGGATATTGATAAATTCATTATTCAACCCCGTTTGATAAACATTAATCCTGTAAAACAGAGAGTCATACGTACATTCATTAATGTTAATATTTAATTCCTCAATTATTGCATTTTGTTTTACCTCCATCAAAACACCCAATTCATAACCTTTCTGGTTGGCAATAAAACCGGATTGTATGTATTTTGTTTTAGTTGTATTTCCTAATATCTTTTCTTTATATTTTTTGGAATAAATATCAACCTGCTTTAATTTGTAAATCCGGGGTTTCAGGCCAATCTCCTTTTGATTCAATAAGTGATACTTTTTTATCGGGAGTGAGTATGCATGGTAACCGATAATTGAAAATTTCAGAGTATCAGTATCATAAAGATTTTCAGATGGAATCTCAAATTTTCCATCAATATCTGAAACTGTACCGGAATTACGGCCAATAACTCCAATGTTTACATAGGGTATCGGTTCTTTGGTGTCATTGTTCATTACCCTTCCTTCAATTTTTTGCGCAAAGGATATTAAACCATCGAAGACAATAATTGTAAATATCAGTATTTTCCAGGTCATTTTTTCGGGTTACCTTGTTAATAGTTGGCATTAAGAAAAAAATTCAGTACGGTATTATTGTACAAGACCGGGTTTTCCCGGGGAATAAAGTGAGTGGAGTTAGGAAAAATGATGAGGTGCGCATTTGGAATAGAACGTGCAATTAACTTTGTATGATCCTCTTTAATAATATCATTTTCACCCGCCATTATAAGTACAGGGATCCTGATTGCAGGCAGGTCATCTTTATTAATATTGCATTTCAAAAGCAATTTTATAAATTTTTTATCGTGCCTTGCCTTTTTATTAAAAATACCCAATATATTCAATAGCATCCTTATACGCCTTGCCCATTTTAATTCCTTTTCATTCACTGATGATTTATCTGAATAGAGATTAGCGCCCATGCAGGCAAGTTTTTTCACTTTTTTGCCATATCTTGCTGCTAATATTAAACCAATATTTCCACCATCACTCCACCCCAGGACGTTGACAGAATCCAAATGAAGGGAATCCAATAATTGATTCATATCGGACGCCATAAGATAATAATCCAAATCTTGCTTTGAATCGTCTGACTTACCGTGTGACCTGCTGTCAACCGCAATGACTTTGAATTTTTCAGCAAAGAATGGAATCTGGTATTTTAAATCGGCAATGGATTGTGAATTTCCGTGCAGGAGCAATAAAGGTTCTCCTTTACCGTATATTTCAAAATAAATTTTTACTCCGTTACATGTAATATATTTACCCCGGGTACTTTTATTCCGGAGCGCGTCACGATCTTTGGCAAATGCAAAGAGAAATGCAAGAAAAAGTAATACAACTATAATAGATAGTTTTTTAATCATTAACGAGGTGCAATCAGATAACGAAACGGGTACGCTATTATTTTTCAAATAACCCGACCTGATTAAAGAAAGGTGTAAGTTTTTTATCGGTAGCGGAAGAAATCTCTTTAATAACTGCATTGCATTTTGCTATCAAGCGGTCGGTTTCCATCCTGTCGGCCTGGCTGAATTGTGGCAGCGAAAGTTTCCGGTTCAGATTTTCTTTGTTCTCTTTAAGGGTTTGCAGCGTTGCGCTGAAAGCCGGAATATCAAGGGGCGGTACTACGGTTGATTTTCCGGTAATGGAGTCCCTGCTTTGTTCCACAACCAGATTTAGTTTCATCAAAGCCGAAAAACCTTTTGAGAGGATATCGTTAGTGTTGGAAACAACATCCTGTATCTGGTTTCTTCTTTTAAGTTCATTATTTAGCAGTTCTGTAAAGTGCTTTTCCGCCTTCTGCGATTCTTCCCGGCAGCGCATGCACTTGTCAAAACTGTTTTTCAGGGCGATGATATTTTTCATTTCTGTTTTGACCGAATCGGATGGTTCTGTAGCTGACAATATACGGTTTACCGGTTGTGAGAATAGTTTATCATAAATATTATTTTCAGATGCGCGTATTGTAGTAACTGCAGAAAAATTAAACCTGGAATTCTGAAAAAAGGTGAGATCTTTTGTATTATCCAGGTAATTGTACAATATCGCAAGATCGGAATTGTTGATTTCATCCAGGCCTTTTTCAAATATTGAGAAGAGGGGGACCAGTAATTTATAGAGCGGAAGGGAACGGGAAGCGTGGTCAATGCACGCGTTAAAATTATTGTAAATGGGTTCAAAGTGGCCTTTGTAAAGTACCGGTTCAACCGTTACTTCACGGAATTTGTTCCTGAAGTCAAACAGGGCATTGTAGGCCTGGAAATATTTGTCATTTTCTTTTTCAGATGATTGGAGAGATACCACTGCTTCAATGATTAACATGTACCTGTATAAATCAAGCAGGTTTTCTTCGGCAGCCATGTGTGCATCGGATAGTTTTGATTTTACCCAAGCGAATGAGTTCTGAAGTTGTGCGAGTTCCTCGCCTGTTATATTGCAATTGCCGTGTTGCCTGTAATATTTTGAAGGTAACCCGGAAGCGTCAACGTAATTGGAAAGGCCTGTCTCAATGATAAAGTAGGGATAATCCCTGAAAACAAATCCATCACGGAACAATTTCAGGTTATTGTCGGAGTCCGTTTTTATTTCAAATCCGGTACCTTGAATCTGTACAGTGCCGGGTTTGAGAATTACTACCTGGTATGAATAGGGATGAATACCGGATTCAGCGGGTGTAAACAAGTCAAAATTAACCGCTGCATTGATTTCCTTTTTTGCCGAAAGTTGGTTGATAACATCGTTAAGGAAACCAAGCATGGCGGCCGGAGCAGTTGGTCCGAAAACAGTTGCCGGATTCTGAATGATGGGGGTGATCTTTCCCGTTATCGCTTTAATGATTTCAACCGCTTCATTTTTTACCTGCATATTCAGGGTTATACCTGCCGATGGCATCACTGACGAATATTTGTTAACGACCATTTTTCTGATGATCGTTTTGTCTTTGAAAATTCCTGTCGAGAACCTGCCCTTTTCTTTTTTGAGAAAATATAGCGGAGCGGTTTCGGTTTTTTCTCCGTATGAAACTGAAAATTCAGCGTAGAAGAAATCGGCTTTATTGAATTTACCCATGAATTCCTTGTCGGCAAGTTTATCTTCATTTCGGAACATGACGGAAACGGCAAGGTAGGGGTAATGGTCAAGGGTGGGATGAACGGAAATGCCGGGACGGGTAACTGTAAAAACTGAGGTCTGAAAGTCGGTTTTTTGGGCAATTGAAGAAGTAACAGGAATAAAAATGAAAATTAATTTAATAAATGATTTCATCATACTATTTATTCGTTTACAGGCACCGCTTTAACCCGTGCAATTCCTTCGCTGAAGTCGCGGAGTTCTTTGAACTGACCGGATGAAATAATGGTTTTTCCGGTTTTGTCAATATAGAAACAATTTCCTTCTTTTACCACCCACGCCAGCCCGTTGCAAAAGTCCCCCCCCCGTTCAAAAGTATTCCGGAAGAGGGGTTGTCCGGACAAGTTGATATATTCCAGTTCCATTTCTTTCCGGTAAACACGTGCTGCATTATCATGGAACGGTTCGGCAAGAACATATTGGAATTCAATGGCCACATTCCCTGCAGTATCAATATATCCCCAACGATCATCCTTTAAAACGTTGGCAAGTCCTTCACTGAATGATCCGGCATTGATGTATGCGGGTTGAATTGCTGTTTTTCCCTGGCGGTCAATGTATCCGTACTTACCGCTGAATTTTACCAGCGCCCGTTCATTACTGAAATCGTCCGCTTCTTTAAATTGTTCCCATATCACCTCATCTCCGGATGTATTAATATAACCCCATAGGGAGTCCTTTTTTACAGCGGCAAGCCCGTTGTGAAAAGCCCGGCATGCAGAATAAACCGGATCAACAACAAGAGTGCAGCCGGTATTGATATATCCCCACTTTTTTCCGGGAACCAATACTGCAGCCCGGTCTTCGCTGAAAGATTGAGCGTAATCAAACTGCGGTTTCAACACTAAATTTCCTTTCATATCAATAAAACCCCTTTTACCAAACTGCACAATCCAGGCAAACCCCTGTGAGAAATCACCGGTGAGTTCAAATTGCGGTTGAATCACTACCGCACCGCTTTTATCAATATAACCGCGCTGGTCGTTCAGCGCCACCCATGCCATTCCTTCGTGAAAATCGCCTCCGAAATTAAACTGAGGGGGGAAAATGAATTCACCTGTACCGGAGATATATCCGGTTAATGGTTTTTGATTTGTCCGGTTACCGCAATCCGGTAAAAGCAGTAAAAAGAGGCAATAAATAATTTGAAGTGGTTTTTTCACTTTCACTTTCATTTTACTATTTTCCCTGCCTGCCGCTAGGCAGGAATTACAATTTTCTCCGTCAGAGGACGGATCCGCCTTTGGCGGAAAATTTTCAACATCAATAGCATGTAATTAATAGTCAAAAGAAGGGCTCTCTTCCGGTTTTTGTGTTACCGCCACCGGGAAATTTATTCCTATCATAATTTCATGTGTTCCGCTGCTGTAATTGCGTATATTGGAAGTTGTGGTTTCATAGGCATAAGCGAAGAATATCCTGCGGTTGTGCGAGTAACCGGCAAGGAAAGAGATGGCATTGTCGGAAGTTCGCAGTAACCCGCCAATCCATATTTTTTGCTGCCACGCGAATTTAAGGCAGGCATCAACCTGGACAGGAACGGGAGAAACAGATTTCACAAGGAGGTTGGGTTCTATTTCAAAATCGGTTCCCAAAGGCAGTTTATAACCCGCCATTGCATAAAAATGGGTTTTCAGGCGTGTGATAACAGTCGAATTATCGCCTGTGAATTCAATTTTATTCTGAAGCAGTTGCTGTGCGGTAATACCTCCATAAAAGCGCGGGGAATAGACATAAATACCGAAAGATGCATCGGGCAGTAATTTTGTTTCAATAGAATTATCCAGAGCCGGGTCTAAATCATCAACCAGGACAATTTTGGATCCGTCAAGATTATATTGCATCAAACCTCCGGCAAGCCCGAAGGAAAGTTTCATAGAATCGGTAATTTTTATATGGTATGCATATGAAAGATTCAAGCCCAACCGTCCTGTAGGTCCGGTGACATCTGAAAAAATGTATCCGCCAACTCCCATGTTTTTGTCTTTCCATGGACCATGAATGCTGAGAATGTACGTTTTTGGAGCATCCGTAATTCCCGCCCACTGGTACCGGTAGTTGGACTTCATTTCAAATGCAGGGCGGATTCCGCTGACGGCAGGATTCAGTACGTAATCGTTGAGAAAATATTGGGTGTAGAGGGGGAGTTGCTGGGCAGTGGAAAAATAAAAATTTGCCATCAGGAAGAATGAAATTATTAAATGAATATTGCAACAATTATGTAAAAAAGAATTCATATTGCTATTTCTACTTTCCATATTTATTGTTTTCCCGCAAGTTCAAACTGACTTCAGATGAATTTTATGCTGCTGCGGCATAATTTGTTTGGTTCGCCTTAAATTCACTTAGAAGCATTGGCCTTCCGGTATCGTTCAAAGATTTAACCGCAAAGTTCGCAAAGATTTACGCAAAGAGCGCAAAGAATTACGCAAAGAGCGCAAAGAATTACAGTCCATTTACCACTCTTTTAATTCCATTTTTTAATAAAATCACGTTAAAGTTGATTAATAGTCCAAGTTTGTAATTGCCTAATTTCAGATAGGTCAATGTTTGCGCTAAGTGAATATCATTTAATGCATCAACACTTTTTATTTCAATCACTAATTTTTTTTCAGCCAACAAATCAATCCTGTATCCGCAATCTAATTTTACTTCTTCAAAAATTAACGGCATCGGTTTTTCTTTTTCAACCCATAATCCCGATTTTCCGATTTTATAATACATGCATTCTTTATAGGCGCTTTCCAGCAAACCAGGCCCCAGCGCTCTAGGAATCTCAATTGCAATACCGATTATTTTATTTGCTATTTCGTTTTCCGTCATGGTTTTTCTTTGCGAACTTAGCGTATATTGTCTTTGCGTTCTTTGCGGTTATGTTTTCTTACTCATGATACACATCAACCCGAACAGTAACAAATTCAACTTCTTTGGAGTTGGGGTTGCAAACATTGATGTTCTGAAAACAGTTTGAACTTACGTTTTCCCTTATTTTCCCTATTCCTATCTCAAAATAGTAACAGGTCCTGTAATCGGCTTTACATTCTCCACACCAAAATTTATGATGAAATAATACGTTCCTGCCGGCAATGCTTTACCTTTATATGTCCCGGTAAATTTGTTCGCATACCTGTCACCCTTAGGGCTTTCAAATATCAATTCCCCCCAACGGTTATAGACCTCTACCGATACATCAGGATAATAATTCAGCAACGGGATTTCCCAAAGATCGTTTTTTCCGTCCCCGTTAGGAGAAATACCATTGGGTATGGAAATTTTATCCGAGACATAAATCGTTACCGAGTCGGTACCGCTGCATCCGGATGAAACGGTTACGATTATAGTATAAGTGGTCGTGGCAATAGGCCATGCAGCCGGGACAGATGAAGTTGAATCGCTTAACCCTGTACCTGGGGTCCAGTCATAAGTACCCCCCCCGGATGAGGACAATTGAGTGATTTCTCCCTGTATAATTGATGTATCCTGGGCGGATGCATTGGGAACCGGAACAGGTAAAACCGTTATTGTCACGGTGTCGGTATCGGAACAGGTGCTGGTTGAAGAGATGAAAATATAAGTATAGGATCCGCTGTCTGTTTGTGCAACAGAAACAAAAGTGTCGGTAGAAACGGTTGTGCCAAGGTTGGGAAGGAGATACCATGAATCCGCAGCGGCAGCAGGTGATGAATTTGCAGTGAGAATAATAGTCTCACCGGCACACATAGAAGTATCATTGCCTGTGGTTACCGATATTGAGTTCAAAGCACTCACGGTAAAAGTATCCTGTCCGGTGCAATTAATGGAATCAGTAACGGATACAATATAAATGCCTGAATAAATATTAACAAGGTCTTCGGAGGTATTACCGTTCGACCACAGGAAGGTAAATGGAATAACTCCTCCCGAAACAGTAATATCAATAGCGCCATTTGGCGTATTGTTGCATGTGGCGGTTGTTGTATCAAATGCGACTGAAATTGCTGCCGGGCCTGTAATAATTACCGAATCGTTGAGTACACAGGAATTTGAATCAGACACGGTCAGATAATATGTTCCGGGGCAAAGTGAATCAACGGAAGTAACAGTATCACCGATACTCCATACGAAGGTGTAGGGAAGATTACCTCCTGTTGCGGAAACATCAACACTGCCGGTGCATGCGGTTCCGCAGGAAGAATTTCTGATAGTGTCAAATGCAAATGAAAATACCGAATCGGGTTGTGTGATAGTCACCTGGGTAAACCTCACGCAATTGGATGCCGAGAAAACAGTCACATCATAAGTTCCGGAACATAGCCCGGTTGCAATACTGTCCGTATCGCTGTTGCTCCATTGGTAAGTGTAAGGCGGTACGCTTCCGGTTCCGGTAACTTCAGCGCTGCCTGTACATTGCCCTTTGCAGGCAATATTTGTCACCGAAATTATGCTTACAGCCATATTACTGGTATCGGATAAAGTGATGGATGCAGAGTCAGTGCATCCGTTGTTGTCGGTCACAGTCACCACGTAAGTTCCCGCATAGAGTCCTGAAGCGACTGAATCCACAGGTCCGGCAATATTCCAGGAAAAAGAATATGGAAGGGTTCCCCCCGTTGTTGAAGCGGTTGCGCTGCCGGAAGGAAGGCCGTCACACGCGACATTGGTGAAATTATTAAAATTCACAGCCAGGAGGAATGGTTCCACGATTTCAGCGCAATCCGAAACGGTGCACCCTGCTGCATCGGTTACGGTAATGCAATGTGAACCGCCAGGTAAACTATCTGCAATCAACCCGGTATCCCCGTTATTCCATAGGTAGGTCAGAGGGGGGGTACCACCTGTGACAGTCGCTGTGGCGGTTCCGTTATTCATGCCATTACACGAAATCATTGTACTATCGGTAATGATTACCGTGAAAATTGCCGGTTGTGTGATAATAACGGAATCAGAAACCGTACAATTATTTGCATCGGTAACGGTCAGGTAGTAAGTACCGGCACACAGGGTATCAATTATTGTATCTGCGGAGGAACCAACAGCAGGATTCCACTGGAAAGAATATGGAGGAGATCCTCCTGATACATCCGCTTCTGCCGAACCGGTGCAATAACCATAACAACTGATTGTTGAAAGGATATTGAGGGAGAGTACTATACTGACCGGCTCATCTATGGTAACGCATTGTGTAGTTGTACCGCAACCGTTTGAACTGGTTACCGTAACGCACCATGTTCCACCGCAGAGCCCGGTCGCAGTTGTGTCCGCTGCACCATTGCTCCACAAATAAGTATAAGGTAATACCCCCCCTGATGCGGTTACCGTAGCGCTTCCGTCACAGACGCCAGCGCACATAACATCGGCACTGTCCGAAATTTGTGCTGTAAACTGGGCCGGCCCGGTTATCGTTACCGGTGCGATTGTTTTACAGCCGACTCCATCGGTGATGGTATCGGAATAATCCCCTGCGCAAAGGTTTGTTACGAGCGTATCGGTTGCACCCGCAATCGGGAGCCCGCTCCCAAGGTCATACCACTGGTGCATGTAAGGGGCTGTTCCTCCTGTAACACCGGATACGGCCTGGCCGTCACAAACTCCAAAGCAGGAGACATCTGAATAACTGTTAATCTGTGAAGTAAGGCCGTTTGGCCCGGTAACAATAATCGTTAATACGGCAGTGCAATTGCTGTCATCCGTTGCGGTTACATTATAGGTGGACGCACATAGAGCGGTAGCCGTCTCGGTAGTTTGTGAAGCCGGGTCATTCCACTGATAACTGTAAGGCGGCACTCCTCCGTTTGCAACAACCTGTACCACTCCATCGCATATAAGGCATGAGGATGGATTATTAGTTAACAGAGTAATGGAAAGAGGGGTATTGGCTGTAATTACTTTTGAGTTGGCACCTGTGCACCCGTTGGCATCCGTAATGGTAACAGTATATGTCCCGGCACATAGCCCGGTGATGGTCTGATCCGTCTGGGCTCCGGCACTCCACAGGAAGGAGTAAGGGGGGGATCCTCCACCGGCATTTACGGTTGCCTGCCCGGTACAAGCGCCACCGCAGGCGATATTCACTGATGTAATATTTATTCCGATGGCTGACGGATCAGTCAACGGTACAGGACCGGAAATGCTGCCGCACCCATTATCATCCGTCACAGTCACAGTATAAGTGCCGTCACATAGTCCGGACTCGGTTGATGAAGTTCCCCCTGACGACCAGGAGTAAGAATAGGATCCGGAGCCACCGCTTGCATATACGGTAACTATCCCATCGCAGGTGCCTGCACAGGAGGGCATTATCCTTACAAAGGAATCAATGGTAACAGGTCCGGGATCAAAAACCGTATCGGAACCGCTGAGGGTACATCCGTTGCCATCCGTTAAAGTTAAAGAATAAATTCCGGCACACAATAAATTTATGGAAGAGGTAGATCCTCCTGTTGACCATACATAAGTGTAGGGAGGGGTGCCTCCCGAAACAAGTGCAGTAAGATCGCCATCGCAATAACCGTTACATGTCGGTTCATTTTCAGTGCCGGTTACCGAAAGGGGCAATGGTTCGGTAACCTGAAGGCCGCTGACAGACAGGGTGCATCCGTTTGCATCGGTAACCGTAATACCGTATGTTCCCGCACACAGGCCGGTAACAGATGAAATGGTTTCACCTCCCGGAGACCAGAGATAGGTATAAGGGGGGGTACCACCGGAAGGCGTAACCGAAACCGAGCCATCACATAATCCGTTGCATGTAATATTGTTAATTGTTGTATCGCTGAAAGTAAGCAACGGTGCGCCATTGATGGTAAACGAAACAGTGGTAATACACCCTGTAGCATCGGCAGTTTCAACAGAATAATTTCCCGGGCACAGGTTGGTGATTATATCGGTTCCGGTCAGAATGATATTACCGATACCGTCAAACCATGTATATGTGTAAGGCGATATTCCACCGGTAACCGATACCTGCGCTCCACCGTCACAGGCGCCTGAGCAGGATTCATGGGTTGTATCGGATAAGGTGGATGAAAGATTGCCGGGTCCTGCAATTACGATATTCAATGTTGCCGTACAACCGTTTGCATCAGTCAGGGTAACAGTGTAGGTGGAAATGCATAAAGTGTCTGCTGTTGATGAACCCGCTCCGCTTACGATGTCACCGTTAGACCAAGTGAAGGTATAGGGGGGGGTACCACCGCTTCCGCTGACCGTGGCATCACCGTTGCAGGCGGAGCACGTAGAGGAAGTCGTGTCGTTAAATGTAAGGAGGAGAACGGCCGGTTCATTGATCGTTGCCGTCTGTGCAGCGGTACAGCCGTTTCCATCGGTTACGGTTACTGTTATTGACCCGGTGCACAGGGTATCGGCAAGGTTTCCCGTATCCGAATTAGACCATGAATAGGTATAAGAACCTGTTCCTCCGGAAGCCGATGCAGTTGCTTGTCCATCGCAGGAACCGCTGCATGAAGCATCGGAAGGAGTTATGTTAATTGAAATGGCTGATGGTTCTGTAATGCTGACGCTTGCAGTCGCGGTGCATCCGGCCGCATCCGTAACGGTGATAGTGTACGATCCCGCGCATAAGGAATCAGCAAAAACGGCCGCATCACCGTTGGACCAGAGATAGGTCAGGGGGGGGGAGCCATTGGTAACGGTTGCCGTAGCGGTACCAGTACATATTCCGTTGCAGGATACGTCAGTACTGCCGGTTATGGCAACCGTAAAAACGGGCGGTTCCACTATCAATGCCGTATCGGTGCGGGTGAGGCAGCCGTTGTTATCGTAGATATCACCTTCATATTTTCCGTCACAAAGACCTGTTGCGAGAGTGTCGGTAAATCCGATAGGATTACCCGAACCGTCCATCCATTGAATGGTATAGGGGGGGGTGCCTCCTGATGCTTCAAGTTCGGCAGTGCCGTCACATACATTGTAGCAGGAAGCATTGGAGAATGATTCAATAAAGGCGGTCAACCCACCGGGCCCGGTAATCGGAACCGATACGGCTGCCGTACATCCGTTGGCATCGGTAACCGTTGCACCGTACACCTGTGAACAGAGTGAATCGGCAATGGGGCCGGCATCACCATTGTTCCATGAATAGGTGTAAGCAGGTGTTCCGCCTGAAGCAAACACTTCTGCCTGCCCGCTGCAATCACCGGAACAGCCAACCTGTGTTGTGCTTAAAGTATCAAGGATTAACAGACCGGGTTCAGTAACGGTAATATTATCAGTTGCAGTACAACCCCGCGAATCAGTGACGGTTACATTAAAGTTTCCGGCACATAATCCTGTTGCCGAAGATCCTGTCTGGCTACCGGGATCATCCCACTGGTAAGTATATGCAGGTGTTCCTCCGGATACAGCGGTTGTGGCAGTTACATCACAGATTCCTCCACAGGAAGCGCCCGGTGCTGATATGACTACTGTCATTGCCAGGGGTTCCTGGATAACCACGTCTTCCGCATCTGTACAACCGTTGGCATCCGTCACCGTTATAGTTTCTATTCCTCCGCATAACCCTGTTGCAATTGACGTTGTCTGGTTACCCGGATCGCCCCACAGATATGTGTATCCGGGAGTTCCACCGGCAATAGTGACTGTTGCATCTCCGTCACAATCACCGTTGCAGGTAACCCCGGTTGAATCAGACATGGAAGCAATCAATACCGGAGGGGCGGTAAGTACAACCGAAGCGGTTGTTGTGCATCCCTTGGAATCGGTAACTGTAACAGTATGGGTACCTGCACATAAATTTATTGCAAGAGCGGTTGTTTGGCCTCCCTGGCTCCATAAGAATCCGTAACCCGGTGAACCACCACCCGGAGTTACTGTTGCCTGCCCGGTGCACAAGCCCCCGCACAGGGGATTCACTGAACTTGAAATAACAGCGGCAAGCACAAACGGCTGGGTAATGGTTACTGACCCGGTCTGTGTGCAAAGATTTCCGTCAGTAACCGTTACAGTATAAGTACCGACACATAAGCCGGTTGCAGTAGAGGTGGATTGGAACAACGGATCGTTCCATACGTAGGTATAATTCAATACCCCCCCTGAAACGGTGGCTGTTGCCTGGCCGGTGCAAACACCGGCACAGTTAATATTTATTCCGGTTGCGGATACCGTTAATGCAGACGGTTCAGTGATTGTTATGGTGGCGCTCCCGGTGCATCCTTTACTATCAGTGACAGTAACGGTATAATTTCCCGGGCACAAACCAGCGATGCTGCCGGTTGTTTGGCCACCGCTCCACAGGTAAGAGTAGGATGGGGTTCCTCCACCGCCTGTCACAGTAGTATTACCGTTGCAAGCGCCACCGCAGGTTACATTGTTTACCGTTACAATATTTACGGTCAGAACCGTAGGTTGGGTAATTGTTGCAGTGATTACAGTATCGCAACCCTGGGCATCGGTGACGGTGACGGTCCTGCTGCCGGCACATAGCGAATCGGCTGTTGGACCGGTATCGCCATTCGACCACGAATAGGTATAGGGAGCGCTGCCTCCGGTAGGTGTAACAGTTACACTACCGTTGCATTGTCCGTTACAGGTTATATTTGTCTGGCTCGTGATAGATGCGGTAAGCCAGGCGGGATTAAAAAGATTTACGCTATCTATCAGAAGGCAACCAATGCTGTTGGTGATATAGATATAATATTTTCCTGCACAGACGGGTCCTAATATGGAATCGTTATCAATGATAATTCCAAGCGTGTCGCGCCATTCATAAGTATAAGGCGGGCTACCACCGATGGCGGTCACTACAATTTTCCCGTCACAATCACCGGGGCAGGAGGGAAGGGTGTCGCTGGTTGTTATGGAAGGAAGGTCTATGGACATACAGGTGGTATCGGGACAGCCGTTGTTATCTGATGTGATCAGGCAGTAGGTTCCGGTGCACAAACTATCCATGAAGGAGTCGGTTTCCCCGGGAATGATGACCCAGGGTATTGAATCATACCATTGGAATATATAGGGGGGGGTACCACCGCTCGGGGTTCCAACGGCAATTCCATCGCAGAGGCCCGAACAACTCACATTTGTAGTTAAGGAAATAACGGCCGGTTCGATAATGGAAACCGTGTCGGTTGTATCGCATCCGTTGTTATCCCATAGGGTTACGGTATAAAAACCGGCACATAAACCGGATGCGGTATCGTTGGTTTGAGCGAGAGGGTCATCCCACAGGTAAGTATAGGGGGGGGTACCACCGCTTGCGGAAACTCCCGCCATGCCGGAACATGCCCCGAAACAGTTGGCGTTGGTGGAATAGGTTATATCGGCTGTCAGCGCAGTTGGTTGCGCTATTGTCGCGCTGTTGGTATTGGTGCACCCTTTATTATCGGTAACCGTTACGAAATAAGTTATCGCACATAATATTGTATTTGTCTGGCATGTTGTACATGCTCCACCGCTCCATGCATAGGTATATGGAGGAGTGCCACCGGACGGATTAATGGTAGCGCTTCCGTTGCAGGAGCCAAAGCAGGTAACATTGATGACGCTTGAAACCGAGGAAGTGAGTGGTGCAGGTTCGGTTATGGTCACATTATCAGTTGCAGTGCATCCTTTGGAATCGGTTACGGTGATAACATGGTTCCCGGCACATAAACTGTCAGCAGGAGCGGTCTTTTCACCGTTATCCCACAGATAAGTATAAGGAGGGGATCCACCGGCAGCAGCAGATGATGCCCCACCATTGCAAAGACCGGCACAAGTAATATTCGTTGACGATGAAATATTGACAGTAAGTTGTGGCGGTTGGGTAATGATAACCGTTGCGGCAGCCTGGCAGCCGTTTGTATCGGTGACAAGTACATTATAAGTACCGGCACAGAGGGCAGTTGCGGTTGCCGTTGACTGGACAGGGGGGGGATCGTCCCATACAAAAGTGTAGCCGGGGGTTCCTCCTGCAGCCGTTGCCGTTACCTGTCCGTCACAGACGCCAAAACAACTTGCATTACTTGATGATGAGATAGCTGCGTTGAGCACGGCCGGTTGCGTCAGAGTACGCGTTGCTGTGGCAGTACAACCTTTGCTATCGGTTACCGTTACTGTAAAAGCAACACCGGCACATAACCCGGTGGCAGTTGAATTGGTCTGGCCGTTATTCCACAGGTAGGTATATGATGGGGTTCCTCCGGAAACAGTAACCGTTTCAGTTCCGTTACAGGTTCCGTTGCAGGTAATATTTGAAAAGGTATTGATAGAAGCAATAAGTGTTGCAGGTTCAGTGATGGTTATGCTGTCACTGAGGGTATCGGGTACCCAGTCAATAACAGTCACTGAATAGGTACCCGGGCATAACCCGGTAATTGTGCTGGTTGTGGCTCCCATGCTCCATGCATAAGTATATGGGGGGGTTCCGGGGGTTACTGTTACCGTAGCGGTTCCGGTGCATGTTCCGTTACAGGAAACATCCGTCTTGGAAAGGGAAATAGCCATCGGTAAGGGGCATGCACTGAAAGTCCAGCCGCTGACATTACCCATATTGATACTGTTTGCCCCGGCAAAATAAGCGGCTCCCCCGGTTGCATTGTTGTCGCGGATTTCAAGCCAGTTACAACACACTTTCCCGGATGCCTTACTGAAAACACCCTGAGTTCCTGCTGAAGAAGAGCGAATTTTTACTCTCCTGTTGGCGATTGTCCCAAAAAGATATAATGAATCAATTATGGTCTGCGTCTTTGAAATTTCAAGTGTCAGCAGCAATCCACCGTTTGGCGGTGTTGCGACATAGATTTTATTAAACGTATTATTGCCGTAAATCGAAAGATTGACCACATTGGCAGCCCTAAGACGGTAATAGGATAAATTCCCACCGTAAAATGCGCCTGAGGCGTTGAGAACCATAAATGCTATTGTTGCAGTGCCTGTATTGATAGTCAGGTTAGTGGTAAGGCTTAAATTCCACTGATTCTGAACCTGAATCGTAGAATTTCCAAGTGAAATAGAACGTACATTTGCATTACTGCTCCGGAAAGTGGAGCAGGTTACATTATTGGAATTGGTAGTGAAATTTCCGTTCTGGATAAATAAATCTGCAGTTGAAAGAGAAGCGTTCAGCGTTAACGAGCCACCGGCAGATTCCATATAAATATCCGCATCGCTTTCAGTCGTCATAGTGGTCGTAATGGTCCATTCTCCACCGGCACCATCAAAACGTATTTCAGATGGCCAGATAAATCCGTTGGATGCAACGGTTTGTCCCGGGCTTGTGGCTTTAAAGTAAACAGTTGACTCAAACGGAAGGGTGGTAACATCAATACCTACATCCATCGTTGCATTTCCGTAAATGTGCAGTTCTTCGCTGATAGTACCAAGAAATTGCGGTGTGTTCATCACCCCAGACCAACTCATATTATTACATTCGGCAATTCCACTATATATGAATACCGCCTGGCCTGATGCAGTGAATGAATTTACGTCAAAGAATACATTATCAGTTGTTGTCGGAGGAGTAAATCCGGTTGCACCACCGCTAACATCGGACCAGTTAGTCGCATCAAACCAGTCACCATTGTTGTAGACAAAATACCTGTCAGCCGCAAAAAGTTTACCTGCGGTAAATAACGAGAAAAAAAGAAGGGCTGATAATTGCAGGTATTTTACCATAAGGTAAAAAAGTTCAAAGGTCAAAAATAGTAAAAAGATTAAACGAAGATTGCCTCTTTAACCTTAATGGGAAAACTTTCCACAATGACGCCCATTTACCATATCACAACGTCTTGATATGAACCTTTTTACATACATTATTAAAGACGATAAAAGAAGGTAATAAGTGGTAACCATGAAACATCCGGAGTTTTCCGGGTAATTAAAGGGAATTTGAATGTTTTATGGGAGCGCGACAAATTTTCCATTGTAGAGTCAGGTGTTTAGATCTGGTTGAAAAACTGAAAGGCGCTATCCGGCTTGAGAGTAAAAGATTTGAAGGAACTGCATTTTCAATATTTCTGCCGGATTTGAAGGGATACATTACGTAACCATTCCACCGTCAACCTGGATAACCTGTCCTGTGATATAAGCGGATAAATCGGATGCGAGAAAAAGAGCGAGGTTGGCGACATCTTCAGGAGTTCCGGTTCGTTTCAACGGTATCATCTGCTTCCATCCTTCCATAATTTTCGGGTCAAGCGTTTTGGTCATATCGGTTTCAATAAAACCGGGCGCTATGGCATTGCACCGGATGTTGCGTGAACCGAGTTCAAGCGCTATTGACTTGGTAAAACCGATAATACCTGCCTTGGAAGCGGAATAGTTTGCCTGCCCTGCATTGCCTTTGATTCCCACCACCGATGCCATATTTATTATTGAACCGGATCGCTGCTTCATCATTATTGACTGTGCTGCACGGGTGAGGTTAAAAACCGATTTGAGATTGACTTTCAGAACCAGGTCCCATTGTTCTTCGCTCATCCGCATAAGAAGAGTGTCCCTTGTGATGCCTGCATTATTCACCAGTATATCAAGCCGGCCGAAATGTGAGGCGACCGATTCAACAAGTTCAGCCGATTGTTTGAAATCGGATGCATCGGATAGATACGATTTCGCTTTTACTCCCGTTGCTGCCAATTCATTTTCAAATTCAGCAACTTTATCGGCAGGGCCGATGTCGGAGAACGCGATATCAGCGCCCTGTTTTGCAAAACAGATGGCGATGGTTTTTCCGATGCCGCGTGAAGCGCCTGTGATAAGGGCGGTTTTTCCTGATAATAATTGCATAATAAGGTAAAATAAAACTACTTCATTTCCGACTCAAAAGAATCATCGGTTTTCCTGATAAACAGGGCAATGATAAGGGAGAAAATAAAACCGAGCAGGGTGTATCCCATCACCTCTGCAACGGCAAAAGTAAACGGGGTCATCATTTTAATGAACATGTCAACCTGTTCCTCCGGTGTTCCGCTGTTTTCCATTTGTTCAATGATCAGGTTCAGGTTCGAGTTGAATTGCCCGGGATCAATGAAAGAGTGGAAAACATAATTAAAGAATCCGGCAAGTATGCCGCAGAAAAAGATGATCAGTGTCCCGGTACCAAGTGATTTGCCATAGGAGATGAACCCGCCAAGGTGTTTATCACGGTAATTTCGTAAACCGAGTACAATAAATAAAATGATCAGGATATAATCTAAAAAATCCTGGAGGGAAGAAATATCTATCAGATAAAATAGTACCTGGAGAACGATGATGGACAGTCCTGCAGCCGCACCATAATTCATCGCTGTTTTCAACTGTGTGGGATTATTTTGTTCCATGTTATTCATGGCAAATATAGGAGAATAAGAAGTACCTTTGCCACCGGGTAAGACCTGTACGGCCAGCTCCTGTTGAACTCCCCCAGGTCCGGAAGGGAGCAAGGGTAAAACGGTTGAGCGGTGCGATACAGTGTTCTTACCCTTTTTTATTTATTTACCACCGATTGCAACAATGCTAAACATCCGAAGTCCCGATAGATATCGGGAAAACTTCGGATGTTTTATTGTCCAACGCTTCAAAAGGTGAGTTCTGAGAAATGAATTCGGGTACGATATCCTTCATGGCGCTGACGATTTTTTCATTATCATCGGAACCGGAAACCGACAGGAGGCGATTTATTTTTTCACATGCGGTTTCAAAAGAATATTCTTCCGCCTTCGCGATTAAAATATGGGGATGGTGGGTGGGCAGGGTCTTTTCTTTTGAAGCGAGCAACTCTTCATAGAGTTTTTCACCCGGACGGAGCCCGGAAAACAGTATCTGAATATCCTTTCCGAGAGTGAGACCCGACAGTAGTATCATTTTTTTGGCGAGGTCGATGATCCTGATCGGGCGACCCATATCAAAGACAAATATTTCCCCCCCCTTTCCTATCAGCGCTGCTTCAAGCACCAGGCGGCATGCTTCGGAAATAGTCATAAAATAACGCATGATTTCGGGGTGGGTTACGGTTACGGGTCCACCGTTTTCAATCTGTTTCCGGAATAAGGGTATTACCGATCCTTTTGAGTCGATTACATTACCAAACCGGGTCGTAATGAAACGGGTTTTTATATTTGTTCTCGAAAGGGATTGAGCGTATATTTCCGCAATTCTTTTAGAAGCGCCCATTACATTGCTCGGATTAACCGCTTTATCGGTTGAAATCATGACCACCCTGGACGCTCCATACCTGACTGCCAGGTCGCATATAATTTTAGATCCACCGACATTTACCGTAACCGCCTCACCGGGATTACATTCCATGACCGGCACATGCTTGTATGCTGCAGCATGGTAAACCAGTTCCGGGCGGAAAGAGGAAAAGAAATATTCCATTCTCTTCGCATTGGCGATATCCGCGACAAAGAATTCCACCGCCTTATTCATTTTCTTTTCACCAAGGAAACATTGCAGGTCATATAAATCGGTTTCGGCCTGGTCAATTAAAACCAGTTTGGCAGGATTGAAAGTGAGCAATTGAATTGCCAGTTCCCTTCCTATGGAGCCGGCTGCACCTGTTACAAGCACCCTTTTATTAAGAATTTCATGGCGGATTTTATTCACATCAATGGTTATGGTATCCCTTTCAAGGATATCTTCAATCTTTATTTTTTTTATCTGCTTAAAACTCAGTTCCCCGTTGATCCAACTGTTGACAGGAGGAACGTGCAGGACCTTCGTATTGCGGGCGAGGCATATATCGGCAATGGCGTTTTTCCGGGGAGGGTCAAGTTCATCGATCGCTATGATGAGGTGGGCCACATCGTTTTTGTTGATTAACTCATCCAGTTTGCCGGAAGCGTAAATCGGAACCCCTTCGATGTATCGTCCGGTTTTTTTCGGATCATCATCCACAAAAGAGGCCACTTTATATTTTGTCCCGGCATCGCGGTCAAGGGTGCGCTTAGTGATGATGCCGAGTTCACCGGCACCGAAGATAATGACATCCCTTTTCAATTTCGCAGGGTTTTTGTATTCAAGGTACAGGGTTTTAACGGTCGCCCTGAAAGAGGTCATGATGAAAATGGAAAGCAGCCAGTCAATGATGATAATGGAATTAGGCACAAAAAACTTGCTGGAAATAAAATAATAAGTGACCATATTGTTGAGAAAAAAAAGCAAACTGCCTGCTGTAATGACAATAACAATGCGCTGTGCGTCCTGTGTGCCTGTGTAGCGGATGATGCCGGCATAGGTTTTTCCGGCATAAAAACTGAGGGCGCGAATTACGAGCACAAAAGGAATTACGGTCTGAAAACGGGAAATTTCATCATCGGGGATGGAGAAATTGAACCGTAAAAAATAGGCAAAGACAATGGAAAAGGCAACGGTACACAGGTCGATAAAGAATATCAGCCAGCGGGGAATGTGGTTATCGTAAAGAAACGGCATACACAATAAAATTCAAAGGTAACGAAAATGAAGCGATGATGTTTTTAAATCGCCACCGGATCGACATCTGCCATGATGCGGATTGACCTGAATGGCGTATCGGAAGAAAATTTTCCGATAGCGGATTTTATTTTTGATTTATTTTTCGCCAGTTGGTTGTTCCCCGGTAATTTAACCAGGATCGTACGGATGTAATAACCGGCAATTCTCTCCACGAATGGAGTTACGGGCCCGTAAACATCAAAGGTGATTTCATTTTTCAGAAGCGCAACGAGGCGCGAAGATCCGCTGCCCAGGGTTTCAATGGATTTGTTTTTAAGAGTAATCCTGAGCAGGCGGCAGAAGGGGGGGTAGTTGAATTTTTTCCGCTCTGTTATTTCCCGCGAGTACATGGCGGAATAATCATTGGCGAGCACTTGCAGGATTACCGGGTGGGAAGGATTGAATGTTTGCAGTACCACGCTACCCTTCTTTTTACGTCCGGCCCGGCCGCTCACCTGCGAGAGCATCTGGAATCCCCTTTCGTGAGCGCGGAAATCGGGGAAGCCGAGAATATTATCGGCATGGAGGATACCCACCACGGCAACGCGGTCAAAATCCAGCCCTTTGGATACCATCTGCGTTCCTGCGAGAATATCAATATCTCCCTTTTCAAAACCGGAGATGATCTTTGCATGACTATTTTTTCCACGGGTGCTATCAATGTCCATCCGTGCAACACGGGCATCCGGAAAAAATATTTTCAGTTCTTCTTCCACTTTTTCGGTTCCGAAACCTTTCGTCTGAAGCATCGGGTCACCGCAGGCGGAACACTGGTGAGGCACCGTTCCGGAATGGCCGCAGTAGTGGCACATCAAACGGTTCGTTTTTTTATGGTACACCAGCGACACATCGCAATGACGGCAATGCGGTATCCATCCGCACCTGGCGCATTGGATTAAGGGTGAAAACCCCCTCCGGTTCTGAAAAAGAATAACCTGTTCCTTTTCTTTAAGGGAAGTTGTAATGAGTTCAATCAACCGCAGTGAAAAGTGTGAACGCATTTTACCCTTTTTCATTTCATCGGCAAGATTTACCGTTTCAATATGCGGCATAGTGACATTTCCATAGCGGTTTTCTAATTTTACGAAACCGTATTTGCCTTTTTCCGCATTGAAAAATGTTTCCACTGCAGGCGTTGCCGAGCCAAGCACCGTTTTTGCCCCGTGAATCCTGGCAAGGTATATGGCGGCATCCCTGGCGTTATATCGCGGTGCCGGATTGTCCTGCTTGAAACTCGGGTCGTGCTCTTCATCAGCAATTACCAGTCCGAGGTTGGTGAATGGAAGAAAAATTGCGGAACGCGCTCCGAGGATTATCCGTATGCCTGGCGTTTTTTTACCGTTTTCACCTTCCCGCCCTGGAAAATTATGCCAGATTTCCACTCTTTCATTTTCACCGGACCGGGAATGATATACACCGGCATAGTTGCCGAAAGCATCTTTCAGCCGGTTTATGATCTGTGCGGTCAGGGCTATTTCCGGAAGGAGGTACAAAACCTGTTTGCCTTCTTTGAGGACATCTGCAATCAGGTGAAAGTAAATTTCCGTCTTTCCGGATGAAGTTACTCCGTGCAGCAGGACCACATCTTTGGTTAAGAAATAATCTCTTATTTCTTTTATCGCCCTCTCCTGCTCCGGGCTGAGTTGTTTCAGAATTATATCCGGTGCTGATGATGACCCTATCCTTGAAATTTCTTTTTCGTAATATTCAAAAATTCCTTTCTTGACCAACCGGCCGGTAATGGAAGAAGATAACCCTGATGTCGCCAGCAGATTTTTTTTTGCCACCGCGGCAGGATTTTCCGAATATCGTTTTGAGATGTTAATATACGTCATCAATGCTTTGAGTTGCTTTTTTGTCCGGCTCAGTTGAGAAAAAACGCTTTCCAGTTTTTTTTCTTCCTCAACTTCTTTTGTGAGACGGATAAAAACTTCTTTTTTCGGGGAGTATTTTTGTTTCACCTCCCGGTCAAGTGTGATGAGTTCCTTTTCAATCATCCCCCTTATGACGGGGTAAACCGTTTTCCGTTCAATGACTTTGGATACTTCGGCAAGGTTCAGTTTTTTTCTTTTATCAAGAATCGTAAGAATTTTGATTTCCTTTTCGTTTAACTGCGACACCGGAGGGTCAATACCCGGTATTGATCGTATCACCGTTTCGCTGGAAAGCCGCATCCCGGATGGCAGTGCTGCCGCCATAACTTCGCCTGCGGAGCACATATAATAGGAAGAGAGCCAGTCCCAGAATTCAAATTGTTCCGGAGTTACTGCCGGGAAGGTATCGGGCAGATGTTCTATCGGTTTAGGGATATATTCCTCAGGCGCTTTATCATGGATTCTGCGGACTATACCGGTAAGGAGTTTTGATTTTCCGAATTCCACAATAACCCTGTAACCCGGTGCAATGATCTTTTCAAATTCAGGCGGAATGGAATAGGTATAATATCTCGCAATGGGAACAGGTATGATTACATCGGCAAACATGATCAAAAGGACAAAGATACAAGGACAAAGATACAAGGTCTTTTATCTTTTATCTTTGACCTTTGACCTTTTATCTTTTATCTTGCTACAATGCATCTCTCCCTTTTTGACTGGCTTATCATTATCGCCTATCTTTTTATTTCTCTGGCTGTAGGTCTCTACTTCCGGAAGAAGGCAAGCCGCAGCATCACCGATTTTTTTCTTGGCGGCAGGTCGTTCCCATGGTACCTTGCCGGAATTTCAATGGTTGCCACAACATTTGCTGCCGATACCCCCCTGGCAGTGACCGAACTTGTTGCGAAAAACGGTATCTCCGGCAACTGGCTCTGGTGGAACATGCTCATCGGTGGAATGCTGACGGTTTTTTTCTTTTCCCGGCTGTGGCGAAGGGCCGAAATTCTTACCGAACCCGAATTTATTGAATTGCGCTATGGCGGCAGGCCTGCCGCGCTGCTTCGCGGCTTCAAGGCGGTTCACCTCGGATTTTTTATGAACTGCCTCATCATCGGCTGGGTTAACCTTGCCATGGTTACCGTAATAGAAGTATTTTTTGAACTACCGCACTTCACTGCAATTTTATTGGTGGCAGGGATAATGGCGCTCACGGCATTCTATTCGGCACTTTCAGGGCTGTGGGGGGTTGCCGTTACCGATGCCATACAGTTTATTATTGCGATGACCGGCTGCATAGTACTCGCTGTTATTGTGGTAAACAGCGATGCCGTTGGCGGAATTGAAGGATTAAAAGAAAAGTTACCGGAAAGGACGTTTAGTTTTTTTCCCTCATTTTCAACGGGAGATGGTATTTCTGACCTCGGCAATTCATTAACTCTCGGTATAGGTTCTTTCCTCGCCTATATGTGCATTTGGTGGAGCAGTTGGTATCCGGGCAATGAACCGGGGGGGGGAGGGTATGTGGCACAGAGAATAATGAGCACCAAAAATGAAAAACACGCCTTGCTTTCAACCCTTCTTTTCCAGGTGGCAAATTACTGCCTGCGGCCCTGGCCATGGATATTGGTCGGGCTTTGCACCCTTGTTTTATACCCGGGACTACCCGATGAAGAAAAACGGCTCGGTTATGTTTATGCCATGCGCGATTTCCTGCCGGCAGGTTTAAAGGGGCTTATGCTGGTAGCATTCCTTGCTGCATATATGAGCACCCTCTCCACACAGTTGAACTGGGGAACATCATACCTGGTAAATGACCTTTACAAGAGGTTTATTGTACCTCCCGGAACAATACGGATCCCGGTGGAGGAAATGAAACATTATGTGACAGCCGGTAAGATGATTACCATCGGGCTTATGGTGGTTTCATTATTCGTAACTCTGTTAATTGAAACCATTTCCGGTGTGTGGCAGTTTATTATTGAATGTGGAGCCGGGTTAGGGCTGGTTCTGATTTTACGATGGTACTGGTGGCGCATAAACGCCTGGAGTGAAATAGGAGCGACTATTTTTCCATTTTTTTATTACGCCTTTTCTAAATTTATTTTAGGGCTTGAGTTCCCCGTAAGTTTTTTCTTTACGGTAGGACTGACTACCGTAAGTTGGCTGATTCTCACTTATGCAACCGCTCCCGAAGCGCCTGCGGTTCTGAAGAATTTTTACCAGCGCGTAAAGCCCGGTGGGTTCTGGAAAAAAATACCGAAAGCGCTTTTGAACGAATCGCCACCCGATCCATTCACTTTCAGGGACCTTTTTATCTGCTGGATCTCGGCAACAGCGATGACCTATTCCATTTTATTCATGACGGGCGATATCATCCTGAAAAATCTTTACTCATCCATAGTTTGGGGTTTGGTTGCTGCTGTCTCTTTTACTATTTTGTACCGGAAAACCGCAAGGTTGTTATAAGGATAAGGGTGACTACTTCTGGTAAACCATCTTCTTAGTATCAATAATATTTCCGTCAACGGCAATGCTGTAGGTATAGATTCCCGCAGTTAGTTCTTTCGGTTGCACTTCTACGGTTCCAGCGCCTCTCTGAACAATTTCAACCGTTTTTAGCGTATTGCCGGGTTCATCGCTGAAGATCATTACAACTTCGCCCTTTATGCTTGCCGGAATAAAATATTTTATTGCGGTAGTTCCTGAAAAGGGATTGGGAACATTCTGGTAAAGGATAATAGCGGCCCCCCTATTATCCCCCCAAAGTGGGGATGATAATTCAACTTCCTGCCTGTTAATTTCTCCTTTATCCTGCTGGTCATTATTATTTCCTTTACTTTTTGTGTCGGACGAATTATCCGGATCATCACCCCCCATGCGCAATGAAGGTTGCGAACAACATTGCAAGAGTTGTGAATTCATGGACTGAATGAGAGAATCCTGCCGCTGGATGACCGAGTCCTGCCTGCTGACCTGTGCTGACAGTTCCTGGATTGCGGCAATGGCAACAGGAATGATTTCCGTGTAATTAACAACCGATAAAGTTATGGAAGGAGCAACCGTATTACCACCGGTATCCAGCCGTTCGGGTATGGTTATTTCCTTCACAAGTTCCGGAATGACAGGTTCAATTTCCTGTGCCGTAAAACCGTAATGATTTCCGGGAGGGAAATTGAGATAAGGATATTGGGCGGATTTGTACGTAAAGATACGCGGATTCAGTTGTTGCACCAAAAAGAGAGCGTTGGAAATAACACCGTTATTTTGTTTGACGGTTGAATCGGAAATACTGCCGGTGGCGGTAATATCGCCATCCACATATACATTGCCGGTAAATAATCCTGCGTAGGAAGTGGGATTACCGGGGGGAGAGGTGGCTTCAATGCCAATGATGAAGCCGTCAGTTCCGCGCGCGGTAAATTTTCCACCGGTTGTACGGTCGGTTGCGCTTTCGGCTGTGCCGATCACTCCGTAATTGCGCCAGTTATTGTTTTTGGTCGCCTGGAAATACCCTCCCGCGCTTCTGCTGGCTATAGTGATATAATTATGTTTCGTACCGATACCTGCCACCCCGATACTGGTAGAATTGTTTCCCCCGATACCCGCCAGTCCTACATTTGCCGACCAACCCGTATAAGAAGATGAGGGAGTGATATTGCCGGTAGAATATCCGAGTCCGCCAATGTTTATGGCAGTGGAAAATGACGAACTTGCATCGGTTGAAATATTATTGAAATAACCTGACACGGCAACTTTAACATCCGGGCCATACACATAGGTTTCCTTGTCACACTCAACATGAAATTTTCCCAACGGTAATGTAGCGCAAGGCAGTCCGACACTCATAGCATTTTCAAAGGCGGTGCCGCTTCCTTCAAAAAACAAATTTTTATTATTCAGTCCAATTCTAAAGTCATCGCTTAAATCAAAAGGCGTTGAAGATGCGCAGGCAGCGCCAAAACCTCTATCCGGTACAAGAATAACCTTGCCGCCTGTGTTAACAGAAAGAACCGTATTGGTTGCATTGGGGAGAGAAGGCGCGGAATTTTCGGTAAGGTTACGGAAGGTTAAGCCGCTTTCATCCGGAAGAGAATTGCCGCTGGCATCAGTAGCCCTGATTTCAAGATTGTTTGAAGGGGTGGCGGCTGAAAGGCCTATGCCTACGCGCATGGTATTATCGCCAAGGATAATGGTATTCGGGGCAACGGTTTCAGATAATTTTCCGATGGCTACCGATTTATCTGCGCCAATTTTTGCATCAGCGCCAAGCGCAACCGAATTACTTACCGCTGCTGTCATTGAAGCGCCTTCGCCAATCAATACATTATTGTCTCCATTAGCGCCCATATAGCCAGCCCGATAGCCCATGAAAACATTGTAACTGCCGGTATTGGATTTGCCGGATTCGTATCCGGCAGCCAAATTAAAATTTCCTGTACGGGTTTTGCCGGACTCCCACCCGATATAAACATTGCCACCCGGACTTGTTCCCGTACCAATGGCATCCTGGCCTGCGCTGATTCCAAAAAAGCAATTGTTACTGCCTGGGTTTGTTGCAGTGGAAACGGCAAATCCTGCCCTATAACCTATCATGGTGTTGTTACTTCCGGTTGAAGTGTTTCTGCCGCAGTCCGTACCTATGAGAGTATTATATGTGCCACC
>JACPRZ010000016.1 GCA_016193485.1 Bacteroidota bacterium
CCGGAATTTACGGGTACCAGATCGGCACCGGTAATAATTCGGGCGGAGCGGTTGGCGCTTACAGCAGTTCAACATGGGGGGGGTTGGGATATTCGGACGTATCAGGCAACCGGTGGGGAATGTACACGCCTGCAAACGCAAAAATTGAAGGATATCTTCTTGTGGGTAACCCGTCAGCACCGGCAACAAACCCTGCAGGTCAATATACTGCCTTATACTCACATTCATTTGACGCGGCTACGGTTGGCTGGAGCCAGTTACTGCTCTGCGGTGCTAATACATGGTATTACGGCTTCTCAAGCAATAACGGGAGGTTATACTGGCCTGACGGAGCGGCTTTTAACCGGGCAATGGCCTATTCTCCTTGGATATGGTTGCCGGATGGAATATCGGATGTCCATGCCGATTTTAATTTCAGTTGCACAACTGAAAATAATTATGACGGTGTATTTCTGGAATACACAACAAATGGCAGTACATGGACAAAAATCACTGCTTTTGACATTGGCCCTTATCCGGATAATGCAGACGGAAGCAATACTTCATGCTCAGGCACTAATAATCAGTCGTGCTGGAATGGAACGGTCAATGGACCGTCCCGTACCTCTGCACTCGGCATTTCAAATACGTGGATTCAGTTTCGTTTCACTTCGATGTCGGATAATTCGACAACCGGTATCGACTTCTCATTATACGGTTTTGGTGTTTATTGCCTTCTGCCATCCATCGGTGGAGCATTTGCCGCTGGAAATATTTATGCGCAAAATAACGTCTATGCCGGTTCCAATGTACTGCTTGGTGATGTGGCTGAATATTTTGATGTGGAGGGAGGTACCGAACCCGGTGATATTATTGCCCTGAAGATAAATGGCCGCTATTCAATTTCCAATATTCCGTACAATCCGCATCTAATCGGGGTACATTCAACAAACCCAACCGTAACTCTGAATACGCCTTCAGGAACACCGGTAAGTTTATCGGGAAGGGTCCCTGTAAAAGTCAGCGGTGAAAACGGTTTTATCCGCAGCGGTGATTTCCTTACTTCATCATCGGTGAAAGGTCATGCGATGAAAGCGGATAAATCATGTTTTGTGATTGGACGCGCTCTTGAAAATTTCGAACAAAATGGACAAGGTAAATTAATCTGCATTGTGGAACCCGGATGGTACAATCCTTCTTCATCGGGTCAAAATGCCGGTGGAAGTTTCTTCATTAAAAAAGGAGAAGTTTCGGAAACAATAACAGATAACGCAGTTTTGAAAGATTCCCGGATATTTATCACTTTCCGGTCCAGAATCGGAACTGACTACTGGATTGATTCGGTTGCAGACGGTACATTCATAATCCGTCTGGATAACCCGGCAGAAAAGGATATACCTGTTGATTACTTCATTGATAATGCCCGGTTAATATCCGGAGACGTTAAAACATCCGAAGTTTTTAAAACTTCGGATGTTTTGACAATATCTCCGCCCGGCTTACTGCCTGAAAACCGAAACAGTGCCCCCCCCCCGTCTCCTCTTCAGCCGGAGAATGCATGGATCTGGTCGGATGAAACCGGATTTAAGATGACAAAAGATATCAACACACTCAAAAAAGAACGGGAAAATTACGAAAGAAAAATGGCTGAAGAATTACTCAATGAACAAAAAGAAAAAGAAACGGAAGAAAAACGGCTGTTGGAATTGAGAGAGAAAAAGAAATAGGGTACCTTTATTGAAAAATCCGGAAATCCAATTGTTAAAAATATTTATTAACTCTTAAAACACATCTATACGTATGAAAAAAACGTATTTCTTTTTCGCAATTTTCGTACTGTTTCGCTTTTCGCTGATTGCCCAAAACATCGGCATCAACCTCACAGGTGCTTCCCCCGATGCATCTTCCGGCCTTGACGTTAGTTTTACCGATAAAGGGGTTCTGGTCCCGCGCATTGCGCTTACGCAAACTTCTTCGGCATCTCCGGTAACTTCTCCGGCAACAAGTTTACTTATTTACAACATCGCTTCGGTAAATGACGTAAACCCCGGTTACTACTATTGGGATGGAAGCAAGTGGGTTCGTATTTTAAACAGCAGCGGAAATTTTTGTTCATCGGCCGCAACTAATTATGTCACAAAATTTACAGGCGCTTCCTCTATATGCAATTCTATAATTTACGACAACGGGACCTATGTAGGTATCGGAACAAACATTCCGGGTGCTACCCTTGATGTCAACGGCAATTTGATGGTATTCAGTGGTGCAACAGATGGCGCCCGTATGGTATGGCGTGGTGGCACAGGCGGAACACAGGAATACCGTGCCAGAGTATTGACAGACGGGCACCTCGGATTTTTTCCCATTGAGACAGGAAATCCCGGTTATGTGGGTGAAGTGCTCAGCTTATTTCAGGATGGAAGGATTCAGGTTTGCAATGCCGCTTATCCTCTCGGAATGAAAGTGTTTGGAAATATTGAAGTGAATAATTCTTATGATGACCCGTCACCGAGAGCTAACCACATCTATTTTACCGATCCTACCGATGCAAATCTTAAAGGGTATATCGGAATAAACCGCAACTCGGCTGCCGGCATTAATAAAGAATATCTGAGTATTGAAGGTGTTGAGGAAGGTGTGCACTGGATGAACATTGTTTTGGGCGGTGATGATGGAAAAGTTGGAATCGGCACTGCCGATCCGCAGGTGAAATTGCAGATCAATACCGCAACCAACGCTGAATTCCTTCGAATGGACAGGGGTGCCGGAAATCCTTTCCGAATAATGTTCGGAGATAACCTTGGTGGTTCTTCTAATGCAACCGGTGTAGTGTATTTTGAAATCGGTGGTGATGAAACTTATGTGTTCGGAGGACATGTTGTAGCGGATGCTTCCAGTGGCAGGGACCTTGGAGACGGTTCCCACTTGTGGCGCAATGTTTATGCCGATGATTATTATCTATCCTGTTACGGATGGTTGTCGCCATATTTTTGCTCCGATGTCAGATATAAAAAAGATATTTCTCCTGTAAAAAATGCCTTGCCTGATGTGCTCAAACTGCAGGGAGTAAGATACAACTGGCGCACGGATGAATTTCCGGATAAGCATTTTGACAACCAACGGCAAATCGGGTTCATTGCCCAGGATGTGGAAAAAATTTATCCCGAATTAGTAAAAACAGATAATAATGGCTTTAAATCAATCGATTATGGTAAACTAACCCCGCTTCTTTTAGAAGCAATTAAAGAACAGGAGAAACAAATAGAAGAAACGGGAAAGGAAGTTAAAGAACTCAGGACACAATTCGAAAAATTATTAATTCAGTTAAAAAGGAATGAAAACCCACAATCTGTTCTTTTACAAAAAACCGAATAATATATGAAAAAACAAATTTTAAAATTTGCAACCGTGAAAGCGTGCAGGTGTGAAAACGTGCAGGTGAACGAATCGCACTTTCTCACCTTCTCACTCTCTCGTTTTCCCCTTTTCTTGCTGATTGCCAACTGCCTATTGCCAATTACTGACTTGTTTTCCCAAAACATCGGCATCAATCTGACAGGTGCCTCGCCCGATGGGTCTTCAGGTCTTGATGTAGACTTTACCGACAAAGGGGTTCTGATTCCCCGTATAGCACTCACTCAAACTTCCTTGGCAACACCGGTAACTTCACCGGCAACAAGTTTGCTCGTTTATAATACCGCTTCGGTGAATGATGTAACTCCCGGTTATTACTACTGGAACGGTTCCGCGTGGATGCGCCTTCTGAATGGCGGCTCCTTCGGTGGTACAACCGACTACCTCGCCCGCTGGTTAAGCGCAACCGATTTAGGTACAGGTATTACCAGAGATAACGGCACTTACGTTGGAATTGGTTCCGCACCAAGTACAAGTTACAGGTTATTGGTAACCTCGGCTAACAGCGCTTACGATGCTGTCTATGGCGAACATACATCCGGTTCGGTCGGGTCAGTGTATAATGGTGTATCCGGTAAAGTTGTTAATGCAGCATATACTACCGCCCAGGGATATCTGGCTTATCATGCTTCAAACAATAATACCTATGCGCTCTATGGCAAAGGCGGCAACTGGGGGGGGTATTTTGATAACAAGGTCGTAATCGGCAATTCCACTCCCGGCACCATTAATACAGGCGATTTGGAAGTGCAAAATATTACGGCCGGCTCCGGTAATGCCGCTACATTGACTCTAAGACAGACAACTTCCAATGTAACATCCGGGAATTTACTTTCAAATATAAACTTCGGAGATAATTACCAGGCAAACCCGCAGGCGCAGATACAGGCAATCAGGGGCGCTGCTTCTTCGGGTGCAACTGACCTGCCGTCAGATATTCTCTTTTATACTATTGATGACGCTTCTACATCTCTCACCGAACGGATGAGAATAAGGTATTCCGGTTTTGTTGGTATCGGAACTCCAATGCCAAACTATATGCTTGATATAAATCTTGGCGGCAGCCAGGTGCAGGCAACCGGTAATGGAATAAATGCAAACGGCTATCAAATTACCAACACAGATGTATCCACCCGGAGTTGGGGATTGTGGGCGCTTGGAAACAGCGGGCTTTACGGTTCTGCAAAATCCTTTGCAATTTATGATCAGACAGCCGCAGCAACCCGTTTGTTAATCAACACATCTGGTGATGTCGGCATCGGCAATACCTCTCCCGGGGCAAAATTAGAAGTGACAGGGCAGGTAAAAATTACCGGGGGCTCACCGGGCTCAGGTAAAGTATTATATTCGGATGCAGTAGGCCTTGCCAACTGGGGGGGGGCTTTGCTTTATGATAACAATATTCTGAATTGCCAGGGTTCCACAACCCAGTATATTGATTTCCCTCACTGGACGCCCTTTACTCTTATTATCGGAGAATATTTCGCTACGCCTACCCAAATTGCCGATGGCTCGGCAGCAGAGAATGACGGGTCAATAAGGATAACTTTTTCGGGTGATATTAATTTAACCGGAAGTTATTTGGAAGGGGCGCTGATCACTACTTTCGGGGAAGGAAACACCTGTAGTTTATATCCTTATTATGCCGGATCGCATTCCGGTGCCGGCACCCATCAGTTCAGGGTTGTTTGTGACAACACGTATGCTGCCGGTACCTATGTTGCGTTTGTAAAGGTGATATGGTAGACAAAGTAAAAGAATGGACAATCCCGATAGCTATCGGGACAAAAACGGATTTATGATGGTGAGTTTACCTATCCCGTTTTTTTCGGGGTTTTCAATCACTTGTTTGTGTTGGAGATCTCCGGAATACAGGATGGAGCATCCGGCTTCAAGAGCAGCGGCAACTATCATAGAATCATAGAATGAAAATTTATAGCGAATGAAAATTTTAAAAACTGTGTCAAACAATTGCGATGTAATTTGTATAACTTCTGAATTGTTACGGATAAAACAAACAGATTGTCTGGTTTCTTCTTTACTAAAGTCGAAATCTTTAATAAGAACATTGGCAGTTTCGGCAAGCACTTGGGTGCTTACAATGGGTACTTCCTTGAGCAGTTCTTTGGCTTTTGATGACTTTTCCGGTTCATCTTTATCAAAAAGGTACAGGCACACATTGCTGTCAATAAAAAATCTATCGTTCATTAGCTCTTTCCCTGTTAAACTTGTAATTTTTAAGAGAAATGGGATGCGCCTTGAAAAACTCCAATGCCTTCTCAAGAGAATAGGGATCGCCTTCCTTTTTCAGCGATTCAGCATCTTTTATTGTGAAAGCAATCACTTCCACCTGCTTGCCAACAAATTCCTCTGGAATCTGAAGCAGCAATTGCGTGTTTTCGGGAATTATTATTTGCCGGTACATACTATAAATTTTACACAAAGATAGTTAAATCAACATAAACCAAAAACACTATAAAAACAAAAGCAAAAATAAAGTACAATGTACCACTTACGCTTAGGGCGCTTTTATTCGTAACATTCGTAACCAATTCGTTATTCGTAACCGCGCAGAACATCGGCATCAACCTTACTGGCGCTTCACCTGATGCATCCTCAGGTCTTGACGTGAGTTTTGCCGATAAAGGGGTCCTTATCCCGCGCATTGCGCTTACTCAAACATCTTCCGCTGCACCGGTTACATCTCCGGCTACAAGTTTATTGGTATATAATACCGACTCGGTAAATGATGTTACCCCCGGCTACTATTATTGGGATGGCAGCAAATGGCTGCGCCTGCTTAATGGCGGCTCGCCCGGTAATGCATGGCTAACCCTTGGCAATGCAGGCACCACTTCATCTACCTCCGCTATTGGTATGCCGGTGAATAATAACTTCATAGGCACTACGGATTCAGCGGACTGGGTTATGGCAACCAAAAACATGGAAAGAATGAGAATCAGTTCGGCCGGTAATGTTGGCATTGGTATTTTAAATCCTTCAGAACGACTTGAAGTCAGCGGCAACACGCGTATCGGGCAATCTCCGGCAACCCTGACAACACTATCAGTTGCGATGTTAAGCACAGACCTGACTGCAACAGTGGTTTCCACTGCAGGTTATCCAGGATCAGGGACACTGATTATCGGAGCATGGCCCTCCTATGAAGTGATGTCATATACCTCAACAACAGCCACAACCTTCAACGGACTTACAAGAGGTATTTTGGGAACGGTAGCAGCCGGATGGTCAGTTGGTTACCCGGTGAATATATCTTTAGGAAGTTTTATCAAGACCTCAACTGCTTCGGCTCCGATGATGGTCACCGGAAGCGGGTCAACCTTTCTCGGAGGGATCCCGGGCCCTGTATATTCAGGATCTCCGGGAGTCCTGGAAATTAATCCGACCGGAAGTTTTTCCGGACTTGTGCTTCGGAATGATCCCCCATATAATTTGTATTTTACGAATAACATGGGAACAGGAACAAAAATTATGATGAATGGCGCTGGAGCGCTGACATCCGGTAATGGAATCTATATGGGCGGAGGCATTGCTAACGCTACCACCGGTTTTTCCGGAGCGTTCATCAGAATTGAGCCGTCAAGAACTGCGACAGCAACAATAAACGATAATGGAAATTTTGTTCGTCTCACAAGAAGTCATGCAGTAAACAATGCCGCAAGCACCTATACAATTTCCGGGGATTTAATGCGACTCTATTCGAACATTACCCAAACAGCAGGAACCGGAATTGATAATTCATCTATTCTTTCGCTGAATCAGGCGTTCATTAATGCGACAGGTTCAGTTTTGAAAGTGGATAATTCCGGAACCGGTAATCTGGCAACTCTTGATGCCACCAACACCAATGCAAATGGTATCTCTGTAGATGTCCAATCTTCCAACTCCGGCCAGTATGCTTTTAAAGCCACCGGTAACAATGGCGCGACAACAGGTCTCTATATCAGGGCGGACGGTAATGCCGGCATCGGAACAACAAGCCCGACTTCAAAACTTTCTGTTGGCGCATCCTCAGAGTTTCAGGTTAACTCAACAGGCAACATTTTAAGAATAAATGATGTTCCTTATTCTTTTCCTGCCGTGCAAGGCGCAGCATCTGACTTTTTGCAAAATGATGGCGCAGGAAATTTAACATGGGCGGCAGGCGGCAGTGGAACGGTCACTTCGGTCACCGGGACCGTTCCTGTTTATTCAAGTGGCGGCACTACTCCTGCGATTTCACTCCAGGGTACGGCAGGCGGTATTTTTTATGGCACCGGAGGCGGTTCAAATATTTCTGCTGCCGGATCAGCAGGAGAAGTATTAATTTCCGGAGGGGCAGGGGCTCCTGCCTGGACAACCATCTCTACTCATACCAGATTACATTCTATGACCAACACTCTCGACCATAGCGCAACTGCCTGGAGATTATTTTATTCCAATGGCAGCGGCCAGGTTACTGAATTGGCATTGGTAGCGGCAGGACAAGTTTTAACATCTGCCGGAGTTGCTGCCGCCCCGGTTTGGAGCGCTGGCGGAACCGGGACAAAGGTTTTACTTTATAATTGTGAAACCACCGCGTCAGGTAATGTAGCGGCATCTCCGGCTTCCGTATGTATGTCTTATGCTTTAGCCGCAAACACATATTCGCAGATCGAGGTAGAAGCAAATATCGGAGTACTTGGAAATGGACTCAATAGCACGTGGAATTTTAATATTATGTATGGAGCAGTTCTGAAAAAAACAGTCGCAATGTCTCTGAATGCGGCTGATAGTAATGGCGATTCATCGGCAGGAGTAGTTTCATTTGCCGGTGCACAGGCAGCAGCCGTTACAATACAAATTAATGTTGTAAATGTCGTGGGTAGTATGACATGGTATGTGTATAATATGAGAGTTTACGGAATAAAGTAATGTTTTGAATCAGGTCTTTCTGTCCGGACAGATCGCTGTCAAAAATAATGTCATTGATAAAAGTACATAATCACTCCGATTTACCGGAGTGAATTTCTTAATTGAACTAAAACCATTTTAAAATGAAAAATGAAAAATTTATCACAGTAATAGCCCTTTATATGCTAACCAATCTTCCCCCCTTCGGGGGGACTGAGGGGGGTTGTCAAAATATAGCCATTAACACCACTGGGGCGCTTCCCGATGCTTCGGCAGGGTTGGATGTTAATTTTACCGATAAAGGCATGCTCGTTCCGCGGGTGGCTCTCACCGGCACTGGTGATGTAACCACCATTGCCAGCGCAGCCACTTCGCTGCTGGTGTACAACACCGCTACCGCAGGCGTTTCACCGGACAATGTGCTGCCTGGTTATTATTACTGGAACGGCACAAAATGGATTTCCCTCAGCGGTGGTACTGGCGGAAACGACTGGAGTTTGCTCGGAAATGCAGGTACCGTGGACGGCACAAACTTCCTCGGCACAATTGATGACATACCTCTTAATTTCAGAGTATTTAACGAAAAAGCCGGCAGGATCACTTCCAACGGTATCGTATTCTTCGGGTACCAGGCGGGAAACAGCAATACCAATACTACCAATACCGGTATCGGTTACCAGTCGCTTTATTCAAATACTACAGGGCAGCGCAATACTGCAGTCGGTTTTCAAGCCCTTTATACCGGGAACGGAAGTTATAATACTGCCGTTGGATATTTTGCTATGCGCGCAAATACGACAGGTGAAGATAACACAGCCATTGGGAAAAGATCCCTGCAGTTGAACACTACAGGGTTCAAAAATACCGCTGTCGGCTCCTGGTGCCTGCCAAATAATACAACCGGGCAATACAATACTGCAACTGGGTACAATGCGTTGAATGCCAATCAAACCGGTTCCAATAATACTGCAGCCGGATACCAGTCATTATTTTCCAACACAGCATCTGAAAATTCCGCCTTCGGTTATCAGGCGCTTTATTCCAACACCACAGCAAGCCAGAATACGGCCATTGGAACAGGTGCATTACGCACCCAATCATATAATAACGGAGGTATTGCATGGAACAGCGATAATGTGGCGGTGGGTTATCAGGCGCTTTACAACAACCAGCCAACAACAACTTCTGACGGGGTGGGAAATATCGCTATTGGAAATTATGCGCTTTATTCCAACACCACAGGTGGCATAAACAGTGCCAGCGGTTTTGAGGCGTTATATTCTAACACTACAGGTGATGAGAATACTGCAACAGGAGCGTATTCACTTTATTCCAACACCACAGGTTTTGAAAATACCGCAACAGGAGCGTTTTCGCTTTATTACAACAATTCAGGAAACTACAATACTGCCAGTGGATATTTTGCTCTTGGTACCAATGAAACCGGAAACGACAATACCGCAGTCGGAGCGTATTCACTTACTTTAAACCTCGCCACCAGTCAGAATACTGCCATTGGTTCTCAGGCATTAATTAACCAGGTTTATGGTACTGCCTTTAACAGCGATAATGTCGCTATTGGTTATCAGGCGCTTTTTAACAACAATCCAACTGCAACAAATAATGGTTGGCGGAATACCGCTGTCGGAACTTATGCGATGCGCGGCAATACGACAGGATACGAAAATACGGCCAGCGGAAGAAGTGCGCTTTATTCCAACACCACAGGCAGCGATAATACCGCCAACGGTTCTTTATCGCTTCAAAGCAACACCACAGCAAGCCGGAATACCGCCATCGGCAAAGAAGCATTGTACACTCAATCTTTTAATAACGGAGATGTTGCCTGGAACAGCGATAATGTGGCTTTGGGCTTTAGGGCGCTCTATTCCAATCAACCATCAACAACTTCTGACGGAATTCAAAATACCGCTATCGGAAATTTTGCGCTCCGATTCAACTCTACAGGATACCGTAATACTGCAAGCGGATATCAGGCGCTTTTTACCAATACATCCGGATACTCCAACACCGCCAGCGGTTCTCATGCGCTTTATTCCAACACTTCGGGAAATTCTAATTCTGCCAATGGATTTCAGGCCATGTACTACAACACAACAGGAAGCAATAACACCGCCAGCGGAGTGAATGCGCTTCAATCCAACAATACCGGATACAGTAACACCGCCATCGGAGCGAATGCACTCATTTCAAACACCATTGGATTTGAAAATACCGCTACCGGAAGAAGTACGCTTTATGACAACATTTCAGGGTCGTACAACACTGCCTCCGGAAGAGCTGCGCTTCGCGCCAACATCACGGGATCCGCTAACACCGCCAGCGGTATGAATGCACTCTATTCCAACACCATAGGAAACTATAATACCGCCATCGGATGGCAGGCGCTTTATTATAATACAGCCGGCAACAACGCCACAGCAATTGGCACAAATGCCATGATGTATGCCAATGACCAGGCAGGAGCATTTACAAATTACAATGTAGCGCTTGGCTTCGAAGCACTGCGCGGCTCCACCATTCCCTCCAGTAATACGGGAAACTGGAATACTGCTATTGGTTATCAAACGCTTTTTAACAATACCTCTGCAAACCGGAATACCGCTGTGGGTAATCAGTCACTTCGCTCCAACACCGCCACCAGCGGCAACATTGCCCTTGGCGACAGCGCATTATACAGCCAGGCATTTGCTACATCTTTTAGCAGTGATAATGTCGCTATCGGCAACTCCGCGCTTTTTCTGAATAATCCGACTGCAACTACAAATGGTTATTTGAATACTGCAATAGGAAATCGTGCATTGCGCAATAACACCACAGGACTCTCCAACACCGCCAGCGGATATCAGGCGCTTTATTCCAACACAACAGGATACAGAAACACTGTCAGCGGAGTAAATGCGCTTTATTCCAACACAACAGGATACGAAAATACCGCCAATGGATTTCAGGCGCTTTATTTTAACACCACAGGATGGTATAACACTGCCATCGGAGAATATGCGCTTATGTCCAATACCAGCGCCAATTCCAACACTGCCATCGGATTGAATGCGCTTTATTCTAATAAAGCCGGCAGCAGCGGCACTGCCATCGGCTCTTATGCAATGTATTATGCCAACGATCAGGCGGGAGCATTTACCAACTATAATGTGGCTCTGGGTTATGAGGCGCTGCGCGGCTCTGCTACTGCTTCAGCAAATACCGGAAATTATAATACCGCTCTTGGTTATCAAACGCTATGGAGTAACACCACCGGAAACTACAACACCGCCAGCGGGTTGCGGGCGCTTTATTCCAACACCACAGGATTCCAGAACACCGCCAACGGAAGTTCTTCGCTTGCCTTCAACACCACCGGAAACTACAACACCGCCTTCGGAATGAGCGCGCTTTATTTCAATTCCGTTGCAATAGAAAATACTGCAGTTGGCGCTTACGCCCTTTATAACAATATAGGCGCTGGCGGTGACTATAATGCAGCGTTGGGGTCAAATGCACTAATCAACAACTCCACAGGTAACACCAACACTGCCATTGGCGCATACTCGCTTCAATACAATACCACCGGTGACCATAACACTGCGCTTGGAGCGAATGCCGGCTCATTCTCAACACCCGGAGCCACTGCTGCTGTTCAATGCACCTATATAGGAGCCGATATAGCCGGAGGAAATTATACCAATGCCACTGCAGTAGGATATAAAGCGGTGCCTGCCGGAACCAATACTATGGTATTTGGAAATAATTTTGTTACCAGTATTTGCGGCACCGTGGATTTTACAGTATGTTCCGATGCTAGGTTTAAAAAAGATGTTCAGGAAAATGTACCCGGTCTCTCTTTTATTACAAAACTTCGCCCTGTTACGTATCATCATAATATGGATGCGATGAATAAAATTATGTACCCTGATGATACCTTGTCTTCCAATGGAGCTGAATCGCAGGCAGGCAAAATGCTCCGCACCGGCTTTATCGCACAAGAAGTGGAAAAAGCAGCCCTTGAACTCGGGTATGATTTCAGCGGGGTAGATAAACATGAGAATGGATATTACGGTTTGCGCTATGCAGAGTTCACCGTTCCTTTGATAAAAGCAGTGCAGGAGCAGCAGAAAACAATAGACATTCAACAGTCAGCAATCACCGACTTATCGGGACAGGTTGGCGATTTGCAAAAAGAAATTTCGGAACTAAAAGCAATGATGAAAAAACTTATTGATAAAGATTCAATAGAAGTAAGTTCATTGTTTACACAAAAATAAAATGACTGATAGTTCAAATAAACTTCCGTCATTCGTATTAACTGCCGGAATTTGTATTGTCTGTCAGTTCACGAATGTTTACTGTCAGGTAAGTTTTAATGACAAGACCTATCCCTACGGAATAAAACCATCACCGGCATTATCTTCCACGGCAACCACGGAATATAATAAATGGAAAACGGCTTTTGTTACTTCAACAAATGCGGGAGGATTTCAAAGAGTGATGTACCAGCAATCTTCAAATTTCACTTACACGGCTTCGGAAGGAATTGGCTACGGAATGTTGCTTGCGGCATATCATGCTGACCAATCATTATTTGATGACTTGTTCGGGTTTTTACAATTGCATAAGAACAAAAGAGGCCTTATGTGCTGGAACATTCCTTATTCGGGCGTCACTCCGTTGGATGGCTCCGGTGAATATAATAGCGCCACAGACGCAGACGAGGATATTGCATTTAGTTTAATCATTGCAGATATTCAATGGGGAAGCAGCGGAAACATTGATTACAAAAACGAAGCATCTGCAATTATTGATTCACTTTATAAATACTGCGTGGATCCAATTTCGGGATTATTAAAACCCGGAGATGTATATGGTGATTCCAGTTGTTTAAACCCATCTTATTTTGCAATTTCATATTATCCCCATTTTGCAGCGTTATCTTTAAACAACGGATGGAATACCGTTAGGAGCAAATGTGTACAGATATTAGACACGGCTTCCGCATTAAACTCCACCGGTTTGATTGGCGACTGGTCGGACCAATACGGTGGATTGCCTGCAAGTTGCAGTTGGCGTTCATCGGAATATGAATACGATGCGAGCAGAATTACATGGAGAGTTGGCTTGGATTTTTTGTGGAATGGAAATCCGGATTCAAAATTGATTTGCCAGAAAATAATCAACTGGACGTTAACTTCTCCCATAAACGGTAATGCCTCAGTAATTACTGACGGCTATTATAAAACCGGAGCGCAAAAATCTTCCAATAAGAATAATCCAATCATAGCAGGATTTCAAACAGGCGCAATGACTACTACTGAAGGAACCTGGTTAAATAATTTGTATAACCAAAATTTATTAAGAGAGGATGATTGGTTTTACAACCGCACTGTAAAAGTATTGTCCTTATTTGTAGCATCCGGAAATTTTTGGTCGCCTGCAGGTGTTATCAGTGTTCCGCAAAACTCAAATGACGAAATATCTTTTAACCTGTATCCAAATCCGGCAAGCGGAAAATTTAATCTTATCTCCCGATATATCGTGATTCAAATTGAAATTTACAATGTACTTGGAGAAAAAGTGTATGAAGAAGCCCCCACCCTGAAAGGCGCTCATACATTTTCTGTTTCGCTCTTTTCACCGGGGTTGGGACAAGGAATTTATTTTATCAAAGTAAGAACCGAAAAAGAATTATTCTCGCAAAAAATTATCTTTTAAAAATAAAACACATAAAATTTTTTTATATTTGCAAAATCAATTCAGCATTATCATAACAACTAACAACTATGAAAACACAAATCAAATCAACGAAAAACGAATATGTACGAAAGTACGAAATGAACAGCCAAAACCTGAAACTATTATTGCTTTTCGTATTTTTCGTATCGTTTCGCTTTTCGGTGATTTCCCAAAACATCGGCATCAACCCCACAGGAGCGCTTCCTAATTCTTCGGCAGGTTTGGATGTTGATTTTACAAATAAAGGATTGCTTATTCCGCGTGTTACATTTGCACAGCGAACAGGCGTTAGTTTCAACCCATTGCCGGCACCTGCACAGGGATTGATGGTCTATCAAACGGATGCCGGTGGTGACGGTGAAGGGTTTTATTACAACACCAGCACTACTACTACTCCAAACTGGGTGTATCTTTCTTCAATAGGTCCAATTGGACCAACAGGTCCTCAGGGTCCGATAGGATTAACCGGACCCGCAGGTCCAGCAGGTCCCGTTGGTTGCGGTTCGGCAAATTATGTAATTAAATCAGACGGTACTTCCGCAGTATGCAGCCAGATTTTTGATAACGGAACTAATGTTGGAATTGGAACTGCAGGCCCAGGTAAAAAATTGGAAGTTACCGGTGATATTAAATTAAGTTCTGCCGGATATCAGATATATATCGGAGAAAATGTAACAACTGCAGCAAAGATTGGTATTAACTTCCACACAGATGCAGATCCTAATTACTGGATTGGAAAACCGGCAGGCGCCTGGACGCAGCCATTGCATATAGGATTTTATACCGGTGTAAAAATAGGCGCGAATTCTGCTTATGGCGGTACAAAATTTTATAACAGTTCTGATATGGCAACAGAAATCATGTCTGTTGGCAACGGAGACAACCATGTCCGGGTGGCAAATTATTTATTTGCTCAATATTTGAATTCTACCGATAATGCCGTAGGCAGCGGTGTTACGGGCGTAATGGTAAAGGCAGGTGACAATTATTTTCGAACGGGAGATGCCTCTGCAATTAAGACATTTCTGAATGGAAACGGAAATGGCTGGATAGAAAATCAATTTGCAGGCGCGCAAGCAGCCAATCATTGGATTTCGGGTAGCAGCAGAGCAGGCGAGGTTTATGCGGCTAACTGGTTTAGGAACGATGGTACCGGTACAGGACTGTATAATCAAACAACCGGAGCGGGAATCTATTCCCCCGGTGCCGGATTGATGTCCACCTACAATAGTTCCAGTTTACAAATTGAGGGGGCTTCAAATGGTTCCGGTAATTTACGATTTACAGCAGCCAATCCATATATTGTATCGTCTTCCTATTATATATGTCCGGGAGGAGCGTATTTTAACAGCGGCACAGTTTATACCGAAGCCCAATATCAATGCAGGGGCGGTATTCATAATGATGCAAACACTTATTTGACTATTGCAGGCGGAACATCCGCTTTTTCTTATTTTTCTGGCAATGTCGGTATCGGAACAACTGCCCCGGGTTATAATTTAGAGATAGTGGCCGGCACAGCAGGGGGGGCCCACGTTATTTCCGGAAGACTGCTTGACAACTGGAATGATGCCCAGGGAATATTGGAAATTGATGCGAGTGCTGCTTATCTTCCAAGTATTGTTCTACACTGGCCGGGATGGTATGCCCCACAATTAAGTTTACTAAATAATGGTGGTATTGTTGCAATGAATAGTGTCGGCAGCGATGGAGTCCCTTTTTATGCTCAAAGTTTTAACATCTGGAGCGACATCAGCGTCAAAAAGGATATTTATACCCTTGAAAAAAACGATTATGAGCAGTGCTTAAATAATATTATGCAAATTCGTTCCATCAAATACCGATACAATAATGAAAGCGATATGGATGGAAAAAAAGATGGTTCCGCTTTCAGAAAATACCAGCACCTTGGGGTTGAAGCTCAATCATTGCCTGACGAAGTATATTCTGAATTGCTTAACGCAACTTCTACCGGTAATGGAAAAGACGGACTGAATTTTAGAGGATATGGTTTAGGCGATATGGATGGACTTTTAATTGCAGGCATTAAAGCAATTAATTTGAATCAAATCGAAATGCAGGAAAAAATTGATGAACAATACAAAACTTTGGAAGAACAGCGAATATTAATAGAGGCAATGCAAAAGGAAATAAATTTGCTGAAAAAGAAGCAATAAAAATTGTTATATTTGTAAAACCATTAAAAATATGAGAAACAAAATTATCACTCTCGCGGCAGCCTGCCCCGTTAGATTTAGTTTAGCAAAAGTTTTCATCGGGGTTGTGTTTACTGCTACCTGCCTATTGCTAACTGCCGACTGTTTTTCCCAAAATAACGCGTTGATACTGAACGGAGCGTACATCATTCTCAACGGAGGTACAAGCGGTACGCCAATTTACATGGTTGTAAATCAAAACAACACTTCCGGCATTGTTCGTCCAGGGGGGGGGGCATATTGTTTCGGAAAATCAATACAATTTTATAAAATGGAATTCCGGAACGGGTACCGGCAATTATGTTTTTCCATTTGGCGTTGGCGCTGTTCCTGCCGATTATATCCCTTATACTTTTAATAAAACTACCGGTGGCAATTCTGATGTAACCGTTTCAACATGGGCGACAAATGCACAAAATGTTACTCATCCGGGTACCAGTAATGTGGGAGCGGTAACGTCAATGACCGGGGTGACTGACTCGGTGACTTCTGCCATTGACCGCTTCTGGGACATCCGCGGTTCCGCTGCAGTTACTGCTGATTTAACATTCTCCTACCGGGGCTCCGAAAATACAACTACTACACCCACCGATACTTTCAAAGCGCAGCACTGGAACGGTTCATCATGGGATACGCAGGCAGGACCAGGCAATCCAGGTGTAACTTCCGGTATTGGGACAGTAGGTCCTGTCCCCGGACAAACAACATTTTCCCCATGGGTGTTAACCAAAGCGGCATTAAATGCAAATATTACTACAAGCACAAACTTATTATGCAACAGTCAGTGCACCGGAAGTGCAACAGTAACAGCACAGGGGGGAACAAGCCCTTATACGTACGCCTGGAGCGGTGGGGGTACAAATTCAAACGAGATATCCCTTTGTGCCGGAACTTTTACTGTAACTGTAACGGATGGTGCAGGCACCACTTCAACCGCTTCGGTTATTATCACGGAACCTTCCCCTGTGACACCAACTATTACCGCAGGCGGTCCGACAACATTCTGCGCAGGGGGGAGTGTAACGCTCACATCAAGCGCAGCGAGTTCATATTCCTGGAGCACGTTGGAAATTACACAGGGAATTACTGTATCATCGGGTGGAACTTATACGGTAACAGTAACTGATGGTAGCGGATGTACCGGAACAGCAAACCAGGCGGTAACAGTAAATTCCAATCCCACACCGACAATTACTCCGGGCGGCCCGACAACATTCTGCGCAGGCGGTTCGGTAACTCTCACATCAAGCGCAGCGAGTTCCTATTCATGGACCACATTAGAAACCACGCAGGGTATTATTGTTTCATCTGGCGGAACATATACGGTTACAGTTACTGATGGAAACGGTTGCACCGGAACAGCAAGTCAGGCGGTAACAGTTAATTCCAATCCTGTACCAACAATCACTCCGGGCGGACCGACAACTTTCTGTGCAGGGGGGAGTGTAATGCTTACCTCAAGCGCAGCGAGTTCTTATTCCTGGAGCACCTTAGAAACCACACAGGGAATTATAGTTTCATCTGGTGGAACATATACGGTAACAGTAACTGATGGTAATGGTTGCACGGGAACAACAAGTCAGGCGGTAACAGTTAATTCCAATCCGATACCGACAATTACCGCAGGCGGTCCGACAACATTTTGCGCAGGTGGCTCGGTAACTCTTACATCAAGCGCAGCGAGTTCCTATTCCTGGAGTACATTGGAAACCACACAGGGAATTACAGCATCAACAGGTGGAACATACACTGTAACTGTAACGGATGGCAACGGCTGCACCGGAACAGCAAACCAGGCGGTAACCGTCAATTCCAATCCCACACCAACAATTACCGCAGGCGGTCCGACAACATTCTGTGCAGGTGGCTCAGTAACCCTCACATCCAGCGCAGCGAGTTCCTATTCATGGAGCACATTAGAAACCACACAAGCAATCACAGTTTCCGCGAGTGGAACATATACAATTACAGTTACTGACCCAAACGGATGTACGGGTACCGATTCAGAGATGATAACCGAATCACCGGCAATTATCACATCATTAAATAATGCAATTTGCTCCGGTGACAGCATTTATTTGCAGGGTACGTGGCAAACTTCAGCGGGAACTTATTATGACACACTTTTAGCCGGTAACGGCTGCGACAGCGTTATCCAGACAACCCTTGCTGTAAATTCAAATTACACCACCCCCGTAGCAACCGGTATTTGCCAGGGGGATAGCATATTCTTACAGAATGCCTGGCAAACATCTGCCGGTACTTATTATGATACAGTACTGACGATTAACGGTTGCGATAGCGCTATAATAACAACTCTTGCGGTTGATGCATTTATTTTTAATCCTGTTTCTGCATCAATTTGCCCTGGCGACAGCATTCAGTTGCCTGATAACTCCTGGACAGGTACGGGGGGGGTATATTACGATACTCTTACAGCGGCTGCGGGTTGCGATAGTATCATTCAAACAACCCTTACCGTTAATCCAACCTACAACACTCCTGTCTCAACCGCAATTTGTTCGGGTGACAGCATTCTCGTTGGCGGCAGTTGGCAATCGGCAGGTGGCACATATTACGATACACTTGGAACGGTAAACGGATGCGATAGCGTGATTGTTACAACCCTCACGGTGAATCCAACATATAATACCGCGGCAACAGCAGCGATTTGTGCAGGCGATAGCATTTTATTAAGCGGCAGTTGGCAGTCGGTTGGAGGTATTTACTACGACACTCTTATTTCAGCGGGCGGTTGTGACAGCGTGATAACTACAACTCTCACAGTGTATCCGACATACAACACCCCTGCTGGTGCAACAATATGCTCGGGGGATAGCATTTTCCTTGGCGGCAGTTGGCAGTTCGCAGCAGGTTCTTACTACGACACCTTGGCTTCAATCAATGGATGTGACAGCGTAATTATTACAACTCTCTCCCTGAATCCAAGTTACATCATTCCAACCACAGCGGCAATTTGCACAGGCGACAGCATTTTCTTAAACGGTAGTTGGCAGACATCAAGCGGCACTTATTACGATTCACTTGTTTCAATAAATGGTTGTGACAGTGTCATTGAAACCACACTTTCAGTTGTTTCATTCCTTTTCACAGCCGTTTCCGCTTCAATGTGCCCGGGCGACAGTATTTTCTTAAGCGGCAGTTGGCAGACGGCTGGTGGCGCTTATTACGATACATTGACAGCAGTTGCAGGATGCGATAGCATCATTCAAACAACCCTCACTGTAAATTCAACATATCTTACACCTGTTACAGCGGCAATTTGTACGGGTGACAGTATATTATTAGGCGGCAGTTGGCAGTCGGCAGGAGGCACTTATTATGATTCACTTGTTTCAATAAATGGTTGTGACAGTGTCATTGAAACTACACTGTCTGTCGATTCGTTTATTTTAAATCCTCTATCCGTTTTTATATGTCAGGGCGATAGTTTTCAACTGCCCGGTGGAGCATGGGTAAATACAGGGGGGGTATATAACGATACGCTAACCGCAGTAGCCGGATGCGATAGTATCATTCAAACAACGCTTACTGTAAACCCTACTGCTACTGCAACTGCTACTGCAACTATTTGCTCTGGCGACAGCATCTTTTTAAGCGGCAGTTGGCAGTTGGCAGCAGGCATATATAACGATACGCTTTCTACTGTAAACGGCTGTGATAGCATCATTCAAACAACACTTACCGTGAACCCTACAGCCGCTGCCACTGCCACTGCAACTATTTGTTCAGGTGACAGTATCTTCGTTGGCGGCACATGGCAAACTTCCGCAGGAACCTATTATGATACTTTAACCGCTGCAAATGGCTGCGACAGCGTTATTCAAACAACCCTTACCGTTAACCCGACTGCTACTGCTACTGCTACTGCCGGTATTTGTACTGGCGACAGCATTTACTTGCAGGGAGCATGGCAAACTACATCCGGTACTTATTATGATACCCTGATCGCAGCAAACGGCTGCGACAGCATAATTCAAACAACCCTGACGGTAAATCCGATATTCACAACACCGGTACCTGCAGCAATTTGTTACGGTGACAGTTTATTCCTGCAGGGTGTATGGCAAACAACTTCCGGCATTTATTATGACACCATGCAAACGGTAAACAGTTGCGACAGTATAATTGTAACAATCTTATCGGTCGATTCTGCAATTTTTATTCCGGTTTCTGCGGTAATATGCCAGGGAGATAGTGTTCAGTTGCCTGGTGGAAATTGGGTCAGTTCAGCAGGAGTGTATTACGATACCCTCGCTTCGGTTACCGGCTGCGACAGTATAGTTGAAACAACGCTTTCTGTATTGCCGGTATCCAGTATCCAGTATCCAGCATCTATTTGCACTGGCGACAGCATATTTTTACAAGGAGCATGGCAAACTACATCAGGTAGTTATTATGATACCCTGGTTGCGGCAAACGGCTGCGACAGCATAATTACAACTGTCTTAACAGTATCACCTGCTATCATAACCTCTTTTAATACCACTGATGCAAGTTGTATCGGTTGTTCCGATGGCGCCATAGATTTAACTGTAAACGGAGGAACCCCCCCGTACACTTTCCTATGGTCAAATAGTTCAATAACCGAAGATATCGCTAATCTGGTTGCCGGTACATATACAGTTACGGTATCAGATTCCATTGGTTGTTCTGTAATTGATACCGCAATCATTACTGAACCGCCATGCAATCTTCAAATCGCACTTGCAGCAACGAACATTACCTGCAATGGATTTAGTAATGGCGCTATTGATTTAACGGTAATTTCCGGAACACCTCCATTTACGTATTTATGGTCGAATGGAATGACAACAGAAGATATTTCAGGATTGCCACCCGGAACATATTCAGTCAATGTTACTGATTCCAACGGATGTGGAGATGGCGATACGGTTGTTATCAGTGAGCCGCCACCTCTTGTTCTCACGGTTACAACTTCTGATAGTATAATCTGTAATGGTGAAAGTGTGATAATAACTGCATCAGTAACTCCTTCCGGTTATACTGTAAATTATACCTGGAATACCGGCTCCACTACAAGTTCAATTACAATAACGCCTGCTCAATCTTACGATTATTCTGTTTCAGTTTTTATTGCCGAATGTAATCTTACAATAAATGACTCGGTTGGCATTACGGTTAACCAACTGCCGCAAATTACTATACCTGTAGATACAATTGAGATTAACCGGACTGAAACCGCACAGTTAAGTGTGAGCGGTGGAATCACTTATTCCTGGTCTCCCACTGAATCTCTTGACAATCCTGCCTCCTCTGCACCCCTCGCATCTCCGGATGAAACAACGGAATATTTTGTTTCTGGAACCGACTCCAACGGGTGTTCCGGTAATGACTCGGTTCTGGTTATCGTTAATTCGGAGGAATCGGCATTTGTACCGAATATTTTTTCACCGAACGGTGACGGGAAGAATGACCTGGTAGGAGTAATGGGCAGGAATATTAAAACATTTAAATTTACAATTTATGACCGTTGGGGTGAGAAACTTTTTGAATCAACCGTCCTCGGCAATAATTGGAACGGCTATTTCCGCGGGAAAAAACTAACCCCGCAGGTGCTGGTCTATTATGCGGATGTTGAATTTTACAGCGGTGATTTTAGATTTTTGAGCGGAACAATAACAATAGTTGAATAAAGGACCTGTGAATAAATAGGTTTTTTAGAATATATTGAAATACATGCCTGCCTGCAGGTGGGCAGGGAAATTAGTAGAAATTATTAATCAATTCAATTAAATTTTATGAGATCGAAATACTCAACTGCTTGTTTACAATTTACCGTCTGCCTGTTACCGTTATTTTTCCCCCCATTCGGGGGGACAGAGGGGGGCTGTCAGGACATCCATTTCTCCCAATACACTCAGACCCCGTTGTTAGTAAATCCTGCACAAACCGGTGTATTCAATGAACGCGATATGCTCATTGACAATAGAGTAATTGCAAATTACAAAAGTCAGTGGGGTAGTTTAACGCAATATCCGTACCGGACATTTGCACTTTCATACGACAGGATTTTCCTGAAAAGCAGCGCCAAATCCGGTGGCGGCTATCTCGGTGGGGGAATTGCAGTGTATGCCGATAAGGCGGGGATGGTGAAAATTTCCAGTACACAGATTAATCTTCTGATATCCGGCATTGTTCCGGTTAGCAAAGGCCATACTCTTGCCGGTGGGTTAAACAGCGGTATCGTGCTTCGTACTCTTGACCCTTCATCAGCGCAATGGGGATCACAATTTAACGGAAGCGAATTTGACAGTTCACTTCCATCTGATGAAGCAAATATGTCAAAGGTCAATTACACCCATGGTGATTTTTCAACCGGCTTGCTCTGGTCGTATAAAAATCCTGTTGCCGGGGGTGTATCCAATAAAAACGGTATAACGCTCGGCTGTGCCTTATATCATGCCGGAAGACCTAACCAGGCATTTATTTCGGATATAAAGACAAAACAATATAACAACGTGGTATTGCATGGCAGCGGTTTTCAGTTTATCAAGGGAACCAATATGGAAATCCATCCTTCATTCCTGTTTATGAAACAGGGGCCGGAACAAGAAATTACCGGTGGGTTGTCGGTGCGTTATGTTTTACAGGAGGAGTCACGCTATACCGGCAGGGTAAAGGGAATAGCGCTTTGGTTGGGTTCAAAATACCGCGCTGGCGATGCATTGATTCCGGAAATTAACATTGAGATGGCTAATTATGCTTTTGGCGTATCTTATGATGTCAATATGTCTTCGTTGAAAACTGCATCCTACGGCAGGGGGGGGCTGGAATTTTCGCTGCGTTTCATTAATCCGAACCCGTTGTCAAAGGCGCAGACGATGTATTAACCATACTTAGCGGTGTTAACTTTTTAGTTATCTTCGAACTTTTATCATGTGATTATCAGAACTACTCCGGGAAATGAAATTACTCTTGCACGGAAATTAATGACCGAATATTTTAGAAAGTAACATATATGAAAAAAGATGACATTAAAAAAACAATCAAAAGTGCTGGAACTTTTGAAGAATTGCTTGATATTAAATATGGTAAAATCGGAACACCTGATCGCGATAAATTTGAGACAAAAGTCCAATATTTTGTAATCAGTGAATTGCTGAAAGCCGCGCGTAGGGAAGAAAATATTACCCAGGAGGACCTTGCTCACAAAATTGGAACGAAGAAAAGTTTTATTTCCCGGATTGAAAATGGCAATTGCAACATCCAACTTTCAACTCTATATAGAATTTTTGAAACAGGTCTCGGAAGGCGGGTTAACGTATCTATCGGATAACACAAAAACAGTTTTTTTTCATGTTGAAACTTTCTTCCCGTCACGTATTATTTTTTTTTATGTCTGCTATTTGGGTTTTCCCACCCGACTTATTATCCCAACCGCGCACTGATACTTTAAATCGCATCCTGGAAAACCTCGGCACCCCGGTAAATACCGAATTTTTTGAATACGCCCCGCACATCACCGCTGATGAGTCAATGCTGATTTTTACATACAGGGGCAAAAAAAGTAAGGGCGGACTTCAGAACCAGTACGGGAATCCCGATCCCAACGGACACTATTTCGAAGATATAATGGTCTCCTTCAGGAACAGCGGCAGGTGGAGCGAACCGAGAAGCATAAGCGACAGCATCAATACCAACATGCATGACGCCTGCATAGCCCTCTCACCTGACGGCCAGAAACTGCTTGTTTACAGGGATAATATCGGCAGGTCGTCAGGTGATATTTACATCAGCGAATTAGACAGCAACGAATGGCAGAAGCCGAAAAAAATTAAAAACATCAATACTAATTTCTGGGAAGGCAGCGCAACTCTCTCTGCCGATATGAAAACCATTTATTTCTGCAGCGACAGACGGGGGGGACTTGGCGGAAGGGATATTTATATGAGCAATTTATCGGCAGGAGGAGAATGGGAAGAACCGGTAAATATGGGAGAGGTTGTAAATTCAAATAAAGATGAAGATAGCCCTTTTATACACCCCGATGGCGTTACTCTTTACTTCAGTTCCAAAGGACACAATACCAAAGGCGGATATGATATTTTTATCTCGCACCTTCAATTGGATACTGCTGCAATTACCGGTAAAAGTTCATTCCTTTGGTCCAACCCCGAAAATATCGGGGAACCGGTAAATACACCCGGTGACGACCGGTTCTATGTAGTATCCGCTGACGGAAAAGCCGCTTATTTTTCATCAGAACGCACGGACGGGTTGGGATTATCCGATATTTATATGATCCGCCTCGAAGAAAAACATATTTTATTGCTTGTAAAGGGAAAAGTATTTGCCAACGATCGCCCGGCAGAAGCGGATATCATTGTTGCGCACAGTGAATCTGAAATTCAGGACATGAATAACAAATATGAACTGCGCGGCAGGTATAAATCAAATTCTGCTTCCGGGAAATATATGATGGTTTTTAATAACGCTGGAATATATTCGGCTGCTTTTGAAGTTCGTGGCTTTCCGAAAGCAACCGAATATTTTCCGTTTTCAAGGCAGGATACTTTTGTTGAGATATACAGGGATGTTGATTTGTACTCACCGGATTATATTTCACCTTATGCAACCATTGACGGCATTATCAGCGTAAAAAGTGACAGCGCTAAAATATTTCCGGGTATAAACGTTTTTTTGAAAAATAATTCCGGAACCGTATCCGAGCAGGCAGTCACTGATAAGAACGGCTATTTCATAATACGTAAAATACCGAAGGAAGAGCAATATTTTATTTCGCTTTCCACCAGGAAAGATGCCATTATCAGTGGTGATGTCATATCAGCCGGAAAACCATATAAAGGAATGAAGTTAAATGACACTGAAACCCGTGATAACGGATCTTACCGGCTTGAAATAAAAGGTATGCACTTCCTGAATATTGAAGGGGAGGTCACTTATGCAAACCGGTCGGATGAGTCGCAGTTCATACCTGTCTTTCTTGTCGGGGATGACGGTCTTTCCCGGCAAACTATGACTGACGGGCACGGCCATTTTAAATTTGATGGACTGCCGGACGGAAGGAAATACAGTATATCCGTTTCATCAGATAGTAATCTTACTGTAAAGGGCGTTGTTAAATCAGGCGATGATCTTATGGACGGAATTTCCGTTAATGAGGAACTCACTGATAAAATGGGCAGGTTTGATTTTCAGGTGAAAGGGAATAAAGAATTTGAATGTTCCGGGTTCTTCGCTGAAATGACCGGCTGGAATAAAGTTGATTTTACCGATGAAAAATCGTATAATGAATTTTTAATAAAGTTTGGAAATATATCGGCTGACGGACTTGTTTTTAAGGTGCAGATTGGCGCGTACCGCAATCCGAATAATTTTAATTATGATGTGTTCGGTGATCTCGGTAAGATAAATTCACAATTGCTCAAAGACGGTTTAACAAGATTTACCATAGGTGAATTCAAAACCATCAATGAAGCGGAATATCTCAAAAGGAAGGCGCGTCAGAGGGGCAAAAAGGATGCATTCATAACCTACTACTGCCGCGGAGAACGTAAATTGCTTTCCGAAACAATAGGTGATAATTTCAGAAAGAAACAATAAAGATGAAAAGATATTAAGAGGTAAGGATGTGAAGAAAAAAAGATATAAGGAGGCCGCATAAATAAATAAAGTATGCTGATTTTCTCTTTTATTCCTAATATCTTGCTTTCTTTAATTCCTGAATTCTTTACCCGGTGATTTAAGATAAACTCCGGCTTCCTTTCCAACATTAAACAAAAGGTCAAGTACACTTAAATTAGGTATAAACCCATGCCTGCTTTCGAAAACCTGGGGGTAGGGGAGAGCGGCCTTCACGGGATCATAGCGATTGAAATTGTTCCTCATGTCTGAAGCCACAGGATAATCACGTTCCCATACCGTTGTAAATTTCACCTTATTATCAATCCCCAGCAAGCCGGACAGAATGGTTCTGAATGTCTCGTTAAAATCAAAGAGAAACGAGAATTTATCTGAATACATTCCCACTAAAGAATCTTCATAAAATTCAAAATAAGGAGATGACCGGTATGCCGATTCAATCGATTTCCAATGTAATTCCTGCCAGTTATGATCATAACTGATGCGAACATCACGGATTATCTTTTTTCCTTCCCGGGAATATTTTACCGGCACAATCAACGGCAGGATGCCGTTTGCCGCGGCAATATAACACCGGTTGCGGAGGGTCTGCTTTTCAAAATATTCACATGATTCGATGATGATTTCCTGTGAGGAAACAATCCATGAAAAATATTCAACTGAGCCGGTATAATTTGTCGGAAGAATCAACGGCATGAACGGAAATAAAAAACAAGGATACGCAAAAAATCCCTACTTTTACCCGCAAAAATTAAACAAATATTCTAACCAATAACGAATACTGCGAATGATAGAATTAATTTATGAGATTCATTCGTTAAATTCGTATTAAAATTCGTAATTCGTAAATATGATAACACATGTATTGGGATTCCCGCGGATAGGAGCCAACCGCGAACTCAAGAAAGCGGTTGAGCAATATTGGTCCGGTAAACTTTCAAGGAAAGAGTTGCTTGAGATCGGGAAGATCATCCGCAAGAACAATTGGTTCCTGCAGCAAAAAACCGGGTTGAAACTGATTGCATCAAACGATTTTTCTTTTTATGACCAGGTGCTCGATACGATACTATTAACCGGTGCAATGCCGAAGAGGTATCATAAGATGTATGCGGCCGAAGAAAATCAGAATCACCCGGTAGATACCTATTTTGCCATGGCAAGGGGTGTTCAGAAAAAGGGTTTCGATATTCCGGCAATGGAGATGACCAAATGGTTTGATACCAATTATCATTATATCGTACCTGAACTTTCAAAAAAGCAGGTATTTAAACTTTCTTCTCCGAAAATTTTCGATGAATTTACCGAAGCCAAAACACTCGGCATTCTTTCAAAACCGGTATTGCTTGGCCCGGTCAGTTTCCTGCTGTCAGGAAAAGAAAAGGAAGAACAATTCCACCGGCTTGACCTGCTCGATAAATTGTTGCCGGTATATAATGAAACCGTGAAGCGGCTTCTGGGTCTTGGGGCGCAATGGATCCAGTTTGATGAACCGTTCCTCGTCACTGACATCGATACCAGAACCAAAGAAGCATATTCCTTTGCATACAGTAATATTGCTAAAAAAGGCGGGGACAAATTGAAAATCCTGCTTGCCACATATTTTGGCGGACTTGGTAAGAATTTGAAGTTTACCATGAAATTACCTTTCTCGGCTCTGCATCTTGATCTTGTACGCGATCCGGGCCAGTTAGATGAAGCAATAAGTGAATTACCTTCAGACAGGATTCTGTCCCTCGGTCTTGTTGACGGAAGAAACATCTGGAGGAACAATCTCGATAATTCATTATCGTACATTGAAAAAGCAAAAGCAAAACTCGGTGAAAACCGCATCATGATCTCGTCATCATGCTCCCTTCTTCATTCGCCCTGCGACCTTGATGGCGAGACCGAAGAGAAAGCGCTTCCATCAACCATAAAGAACTGGATGGCTTTTGCAAAACAGAAAGTTGAAGAAGTTGTCATTCTTGATGACCTGGTTTCCGGAAGACCATCTGTAAGGGCAATTGAATTTTTAACGATTAACAGGGCAGCGGTACAGAGCCGGAAAAATTCCCCGCTTACCTTTAATAAAGCAGTTCGTGATCGTATCAGTTCTATTGTTCCTTCCGATTACAGGAGAAAAAACCCTTTTACTGTTCGCAAACAAAAGCAGCAGGAAGAGTTGCATTTGCCTTTATTCCCTACCACAACCATAGGATCTTTCCCGCAGACAAAGGAGGTCAGGGCTTGGCGGGCGCTGTTAAAAAGTAAAGAGATTACACCGGCAGAATATGAGAAGCGGATAAAAAATGAGATTACGAATGCCATACACTGGCAGGAATCAATAGGCCTTGATGTTCTGGTGCATGGCGAATTTGAACGGAATGACATGGTGGAATATTTCGGTGAATTGCTGGAAGGATTTGCATTTACAAAGAACGGATGGGTACAGAGTTACGGATCACGCTGTGTTAAACCACCGGTAATTTATGGCGATTTAAACCGGCCGAGAGAGATGACTACCTCCTGGTCATCCTTTGCTCAATCACTGACAAAAAAACCGGTAAAGGGAATGTTGACGGGTCCTGTCACAATCCTCCAGTGGTCGTTTGTACGTGATGACCAGCCGCGATCGGAAACATGCCGCCAGATTGCCCTTGCCATTCGCGATGAGGTCTGCGACCTTGAAAAAGCCGGAATTAAAGTAATTCAGATAGATGAGCCGGCATTGCGCGAAGGCCTTCCGCTTTGTAAGTCGGAATGGAAGGAATATCTTGACTGGGCAGTGAATTGCTTCCGCCTGAGCGCATCCGGTGTTAATGATGGTACACAGATTCACACTCATATGTGCTATTCGGAATTCAATGATATCATCGGAAGTATTGCCGGCATGGATGCCGATGTGATTTCGATTGAGTCATCGCGTTCGCAGATGGAACTGCTCAATGCATTTTTTAAATTCAAATATCCGAACGACATTGGCCCCGGTGTATACGATATTCATTCCCCGCGCATACCTTCCATGGAAGAAATGGTTGCCTTGCTGGAGAAAGCGATATCTGTTCTTAAACCCGGGCAGATATGGGTTAATCCCGATTGCGGATTGAAAACACGCGGATGGGAGGAAACAAAACAATCTTTGATAAACCTTGTTAAAGCCGCAAATGCAATGCGTAAAAATATCGGTGTAAACAGAAAAAAAGCATGAAAAAGCAATGATTCGTTATGTCAAAGTTTTATCCCTTAAAAGTACTTGAAATCACAAGGGAAACACCGGATTGCGTGTCGCTTGTATTGGAAATTCCGCCTTCTTTATCCGGAATCTTTGCCTATAAACAGGGACAATATATCACCATCCGTAATGTGATTGACGGAGAAGAAGTACGCAGGTCGTATTCAATCAGCAGTTGTCCTTACTATGAACGGGAATTCAGGATTGCGGTAAAAAAGGTCTCTGCCGGCAAACTCTCCCCTTTTATTAACGACAAATTATCGTCCGGGGAAAGTATTGAGGTAATGCCGCCTTCAGGAATTTTCTATTCAGAACTTAAACCCGAAAACAGGAAGGTCTACATTTTTTTTGCCGGAGGCAGCGGAATAACCCCCGTTATTTCAAACCTGAAAAGCATACTCCATGCCGAACCGTCCAGTTCCGTAATTCTCTTTTATGCAAACCGGGATAACCTGTCTGTGATTTTCAGGACCGTATTGGATGTGCTGAATAAAAAATATGCTTCCCGTTTTAATCTGTATTATGTTTTTGATACGGATGAAAACACATTACCTGAATTTACCGGTCTGATGACAAAAGATAAAGCCGGGATTCTGCTTGACAGGTATGTTCCGGCAAATTCGGAAAATGAATATTTCATCTGCGGTCCTCTTCCCCTGATGAATAATGTTAAGGCAGTTCTTGAAGAAATATGTATTCCTAAAGAGAAAATCCATATTGAATATTTTACCACGGCAATTGAAGATAACAGGAAAGCGGAATCTGCATTCCCTGAGGCCGGGGCGGTAAGAGAAATTGTAAGTAATGTAACCGTGTCGGTGGATGGTGTTAAAACCGTTTTCAACCTGATATCTTCCGGAAAAACCATTCTGGATGCTGCACTGGCAGCCGGTGCCGATGTGCCATTTTCCTGTAAAGGCGGTATTTGCCGGACCTGTTTTGCGAAACTTGTGCAGGGCGAAGTGAAGATGGAAAAGAATTTTGCACTTACCGATGGGGAAATTGAGGGTGGTTATATACTGACTTGCCAGTCACATCCGGTAACTCCTAAGGTAGAGATTGATTACAGTAATTAAAAGGATCTGACTAAGATGTATCCGGAAAATCCTGAAAATTTCCAAACCCGCAGCGGATGGATTGAAGTCATCTGCGGTTCCATGTTTTCGGGGAAGACAGAAGAACTGATCCGCAGGTTAAAAAGGGCAATCATAGCAAAACAAAAAGTAAAAATCTTCAAACCGGTTATTGATAACCGGTACGCTTCTGAGAAGGTCGTATCGCATGATGCAAGGGAAATTGACTCGGTTGCCATTAAGACACCTTCAGAAATCCTTGCTGCATCCTCAAAAATGAATGTCATCGGCATTGATGAAGCCCAGTTCTTTGATGAATCTCTTACGGGTGTCGTTACTCATCTTGCCAACCGCGGACTGCGGGTAATTGTTGCGGGGTTGGATATGGATTTTTCAGGTAATCCGTTCGGACCTATTCCCTCCCTCCTGGCAATAGCCGAGCAGGTGACAAAAGTTCATGCTGTTTGCATGCGCTGCGGGCAGCCCGCCCAGTATTCGCACAGGATCAGCGCTGATAAATCACTGGTTATTATAGGCGAGAAGGACAAATATGAGCCGCTTTGCCGTACCTGTTACTCGGCTCTTTTTCCCCCTGCAATCAAATTAAAGAAATTAAGGGACTGAAATTTTTTTCATGACTATCAAAACCATAACAATCCCCGATGTTCATGGTGAAACAACATGGAGGCATGTCATTCCGCTGGCCAACCGTTTTGATAAGATTGTTTTCCTTGGGGATTATGCCGACAGTTTTTATCACAGGGATGATGAAATTCTGCAAAACCTCCTTAAGATAATTGACTTCAGAAAAAAACATTCCGGCAAAGTTGTTCTACTGCTCGGCAACCACGACCTTCATTACATTGAACCCGGTAACCTGAACATCAGGAGCACGGGATTCAGGAGGAGCATGGCCGGTGACCTGGAAAAATTGTTTTCTGAAAATAAGGAGATGTTCAGGGTTGCTTTTCAAATAAGGAGTTATCTGTGGACCCATGCCGGATTGTCGGCAACCTATGTTGCGGAACGGTTAATGCCGCTGATGGTTTCCAACTCTTCTTATAGAACATTTTATGAAAACCGCTCACTTGATCTTATGTTGAACGCAATTTATGATTCACCTGACAGGGATGTATTGAACGACATCGGGAGAAAAAGGGGGGGCATCCATAACCGCGGTGGGATTTTCTGGGCTGATGCAACCGAAACATTATCCGACCCATATCCCGGATGGCACCAGGTTGTCGGGCATACAAAGATGTTGGAACGACAGGTTATCCGGTTTAACGAATCCACCGGTATTACCTATTGTGAAACAAAGAGCAATGAAAATAAATTTCATGAGTTAGAGATTATTATTGAAGATCAAGATCGGGGATAAAAAATATTTTTATTATTGCCGGATTGACATTAAAAACATCCCGATGGCTACCGGGAAACATATTGAATAATTAAAAAGTTGTTTCGTATTCGGTTATTCATTTTTTATTTTATGTTTCATGTTATTCATTTAACTGTAATTAACGTCATTATTTTGTATTCAATCAGGACGCTTTCGGTCTTGATGCCGATATTTATCGTCAGCAACTTCAGTGTTAATTATTGCTGTGGTCAGAATTTAAAAATCGACTCCCTGACGTCTTTGCTGAGTACAAATCCTTCCGATACCGTACGGGTCAATGCACTTAATGAATTAGGACGGATGATTGTTTTTCAAAATCCCGATTCTGCAATTACTTTAGGTTTAGAGGCATTGTTTTTATCGGAAAAGAACGGCTATTTACAGGGCGTGGGAATTTCTTCCCTGAACCTTGGTATTTATCACAATATTTTAGGTGATCATTCCTCATCATTAAAATATATTTTCAAAGCGTTGGAAACATTCATACGCCTTCGGGATATTAAAAAGGTATCCGCTTCACTGGGTAACTTGGGAATTGTTTTTTCAGAGTCCGGTAAGTATTCCAAAGCGCTTGAATATTTTCTGTTGATCAATAAAATTGATGAAAAGTTACTAAAGGATGCTATACGTATGTCAGATTTTAATCTGGCTCGGAAGTGCCGCTTCGGTATTTCGTCCACCTATGGAAATATTGGAAATATTTTCAAAAACCAGGGAGATTATCCTAAAGCGCTTGAATATTATTTCAGAGCATTAAAAACAGCAAATGATATTGGTGATAAAACCGGAATTGCAAATCATAGCGGAAATATAGGTAATGTATTTGCCGAACAGAAGGATTACTATAATGCTTTAAGATATTATTTTAAAGCACTTGAAGTGAATAAGGAAATGGATAATATTCACGGAATAGCAATAAAGTACGGAAATATCGGTAATATTTACTCTGCCACTGGTGATCTAAAAAAGGCGCTTGAATATTATTTCAAAGCGTTAAACATACATAAAGATATGGGTGATAAAAACAGTTTTGCGGTGGTTCTTGGAAATATCGGCTTGGTATATTTTAAACAAAAGCAGTATGATTTGGCTTCGGATTATTATATCAGGGCGTTGAAAACCGATAGAGAACTTGGTGATAGAAAAAGCATGGCCATAAACCTGATAAACATTGGGGATTTGTTCATTACTACCGGGCGGTTCCCGGAAGCAGAAGAAAATTTACTGAACGCATATCGGATAAGTGACAGTATAGGTGTGGTGGGCATTGTTGCTGGTGCGGAAGAATCACTAAGCCGGTTATTCGATACAACGGGGAGATATTTATCGGCATATGAACACTATAAAAGGTATAATGCATTAAAGGATTCGTTATTTAATGAATCAAAAAGTAAGGAAATCGGTAAACTTGAAGCAAAGTATGAGTACGATAAACAACAGGCGATAGCGGAAGCAGAGCATAAAAAAGAGATTGAACTAGCAGCAGAACGGGAAAAACGGCAGCGGATTTTTATTTACCTGATAGCGGCAACAGAAGAATATTATCGTTATTCAGAAAAAAATGGTTGAACAGAAACAGGAAGAAATACTTGCGAGTATCCGGTATGCAAGAAGGATACAAAATGCGATGTTGCCAACGGAGAAGTATCTTGAGCGGATATTCAAAAAGACAATGAAAAACATCCCGATGGCTATCGGGACACAGATTGAATAATGAAAAAGTTGTTTTGTAACCGGTTATTCATTTTTTATTTTATGTTTCATGTTATTCATTTAACTGTATTTAACTTCATTCTACTTTATTCTATCAAGACGCTTTCGGTCTTGATGCTGACATTTATCGTCAGCATATTCTATGTTCATTATTCCTTTGGACAAAATTCAAAAATTGACTCAATGACCGAACGCCTCCGTATGGAGATCCACGACACCGTCCGGATAAACATCCTGAATGCACTCGCTTGGGAATTCTGTTATTCCAACCCCGATACATCTATCCTTTTAAGCACACTTGCCTTGAAGATTTCCGGAAAACTGGCTGGATCAGGCAATAGTCAAACTTCAAATGTTTTTATTGCATCCACATATCATAATCTAGGATCATTTTATTACCTTAAAGGTAATTATCTGCTTTCCCTTGATTACTTCTTCAAAGCGCTTGGTATTTGGAGACAAAATATGGAGAAGAATCCGCAATCTTCTACCGATATGGAGTCATTAGCGAGCACTTTATGTAACATCGGAAATGTTTACCTGGTCCAGGCCGATTACCCCAAAGCGCTGAAATACTACTACCAGGCGTTGAATATTGATGAAAAGCGCGATGATAAGTTTGGAATTGCTTCTGATTTCGGAAACATCGGAATTATTTATAAAAAACAAAACGATTATACCAGGGCAATGGAATATTATTCCAAAGCGTTAAAAATGAATGAAGATGTTGGCGATAAAAACGGTATGGCAATTCAACTTGGAAACATTGGAATTGTCTATACAGATAAGGCCGGTTATTCCAAAAATCATGGAGATATGGAGGATGCAAACCTGAATTTCGGTAAAGCGTTGGAATTTCAGTTAAAAGCATTAAAAATTGACGAAGAAATAAATGATAAAACCGGAATGGCTATTGACCTTGATAATATCGGGGTAATTTATGTGAAACTTGCTGAAGCCGGCCCGGCTGAGCAAATTCATACAGGAAGCGTAACTGATTCTTTGCTGAGAATTGCACTGGGTTATTACTTCAAATCATTAAAAATGAAGGAAGAAATTGGCGATCAGTACAGCATTGCAAATACACTCGGCAACATCGGATCGCTTTACACATCACTGTTAGGTAATAAATATTCATCTGCCGTTGTGCCATCGGGTGATTTATCGGTAAAACCTGAAGAGTTCCTGAAAAAAGCGCTGGAAATCTCAACTGAAATAAACGCGTTGGATTTGCAAAGGAATATTCATCAATATTTCAGCGAACTTTATTATACGACCGGAAATTACAAGTCGGCACTCGATCATTTCAAAAAATATCTTGTGGTTAAGGACAGTTTATTCAATGAGGACAAAAGCAAAGAAATGGGTAAACTTGAAGCCAAATATGAATACAATAAACAGCAGGCGGTTGCCGAAGCCGAACATAAAAAAGAGATTGAACTTGCCGGTGAACGGGAAAAACGGCAGCGGGTTTTTATTTACCTGATAGCGGCAGTTGCTGTGGCAGCAGCAGTAATTGCGTTCATTATTTTTCGTTCCCTGAAAATCACAAAACGGCAGAAGAATATCATCATTGTTCAGAAAAAACTTGTTGAACAGAAGCAGGAGGAAATACTTGCGAGTATCCGGTATGCAAGAAGGATACAAAATGCGATGTTGCCAACGGAGAAGTATCTGGAGCGTATATTCAAAAGTCAATGAATAATACTTAACATAGATGGAATAATGAAAAAGGTATTCGGAATTTACTTTTACAGTTTTTATTCCTGCCTGCCGTTGCGCCTGGCTTGTGCTGCCGGCAGGCAGTTTTTGTTTAATATTAAATATTTTCCTGTACTTCACTTCATTATTCTGTATTCCCTGAGCGGTGTTCATTATTCATTGGGTCAAAATTCAATAACCGACTCACTTTCCGCGCGATTACAAATGAATATCAATGATACTGACCGCGTTAACACAATGCTTGACCTGGCGTGGGAAATAAGTTTCAGTAATCCCGATACCGCCCTTACTCTCTCTATGAATACACTGACACTGTTAAAATCGGATGGGAATTTTACTTCAGAATGGAAAGCAATTGCATTTGGTAAAACATATCACCGCATCGGTTCCTTCTATAATATAAAAGGAAATTACAGGTTGGCATTGGATTATTTTGCAAAAGCGCTTTACATCTGGTCGAAACTGGAACCTAAAGTATCAGAGTACCCGGCATCATTGATTCTCTCCTATAAAGCGACAACGCTTGTCAATACGGGTAATGCATTTAATGAACTGGGTGATTATGCTAAAGCTTTGAATCTTTATAAAAGAGCATTAAAAATAGATGAACTTTTGGGTGACAAGAGAGGAATTTCTGCCGATATCAACAATATCGGGTTGGTATATTCGCGCCAGGGTAATTACCCCGATGCGCTTGATTGTTTTTACAGGGCTTTGAAAATTGATGCGGAACTCGGAGATAAAGACGGAATGACATATGATATGGGCAATATAGGCATCGTACTTTCCGAAAAAGGCGACTATCCTAAATCACTCCGGTATTTCCTGGGAGCGTTGAAATTGAACGGAGAAACCAATAACAAATATTACCTGGCGGCCCTGTACAGTAATATCGGGGTTATTTATGTCAACCAGTCCGAATACCTGAAAGCCCTCGACTTTTTTTCAAAAGCGTGGAAGATAGATGAGGAATTGGGAAATAACTTCGGTATCGCAAGGCACATGGGAAATATCGGCAATATTTACAGAACAATGCCCGATACCTGTTATAGCGCATTGGGTTTAAATAAAGCCGATCGGTATGCTAAAACCCTGGACAATTATCGCAAAGCATTGCAAATGGATATTGAAAACGGAAACAGGGAAGGCGTTGCAAGGCATCTTGATAATATCGGTAATACCTTTATGAATTTGGCTGAGAGAAATGCAAAAGTTTCCGAAGCAAAACAATTGCTTGATACAGCATTGAAGTATTATTTCAAAGCAATGAAAACAGACCATGAAATCGGTAACAGGGACGGAATTGCCCGGCACCTCGGGAATATCGGGTCTGTATACATGAGAATAGGAAATTTTACGGAAGCAGAAAAATACCTGTTCAGTGCAAAATCTCTAGCTGATAGCATCGGGGCAATAAATATTTTAATGAAGATTGCGTACCTCATGAGTGACCTCTATGATACAACAGGTAATTTTAAACTTTCACTGGTGCACTATAAAAGGTACAGTTTTTTAAAGGACAGTTTATTCAACGAATCAAAAAGTAAAGAAATTGGTAAACTGGAGGCGAAGTATGAATACGATAAACAACAGGCGGTCGCGGAAGCAGAGCATAAAAAAGAGATTGAACTTGCCGGTGAACGTGAAAAACGACAACGGATTTTTATTTATCTCATAGCGGCAGTTGCAGTGGCAGTGACAGTCATCGCATTCATCATTTTCCGGTCGTTGAAAATAACCAGGAGGCAAAAGAGTATAATTGAAGGTCAGAAAAAACTGGTTGAACAGAAACAGGAGGAAATACTTGCGAGTATTCGGTATGCGAGAAGAATACAGAATGCGATGTTGCCAACGGAGAAGTATCTTGAGCGTATATTCAAAAAGACGATGAAAAATACTTAACATAGATGAAATAATGGAAAAGGTAATCGGAATTTATTTTAACATTTTTTATTCCTGGCTGCCGTTGCGCTTGGCTTGTGCTGCCGGCAGGCAGGTTTTGTTTTATATTAGACATTTTATTGCGTTTAACTTCATTATTCTGTATTCCTTAATCGGTGTTCATTATACCTTTGGTCAGTATTCAAAAATCGACTCGCTTAGCGAACGCCTCCGGATGGCGCTCCACGACACCGTCCGGATAAATACCCTCAACGCCCTCTTTACCGAATACATTTACTCCGAACCGCAAAAAGCGCTCGAATATGCGCAGCAGGCATTAAAATTATCGCAGGAATTTAACTGGAAAAAAGGCATAGGAAATTCCTTCCGTGCCTTAGGACATTATTATTACATTCATAACGATTTTAACAAAACACTTGACTACTGGATAAAAACATTAAGAGTAAGAATAGAACTCCACGACCGTAAAGGTATTGCCGCCACCCTCAGCAACATCGGAACAGTTTATTATAACCAATCCGACTACCACAAAGCCCTGGATTATTACTTCAAAGCATTATCAATAAATGAAGAACTCGGAGATAAAAGTGGCATGGCAATTACCGTGGGAAACATCGGGCTTGTTTTTATGGATCAGGGTGATTACCCCAAAGCATTGGATTTTTATTTCAAAGCATTATCAATAAAGGAAGAACTCGGAGATAAAAGTGGAATAGCGATCACCCTGGGTAACATCGGGCTTATTTTTTCGGATCAAGGCGATTACCCCAAAGCATTGGATTTTTATTTTAAAGCCATGAAAATTAATGAAGAAATCGGAGATAAAAGAACAACGGGAAAAAACTTCGGTAACATCGGACTTGTTTATGATGAGCAAGGTGACTACCCTAAAGCGCTGGACTATTATTTCAAGGCATTATCAATCAATGAAGAACTCAGAGATAAAAGGGGAATGGCAACAGCCCTCGGCAACATCGGTAATGTATATCTGCAGCAAGGTGAAAACCACCCCCACCCATCTCAAAAGGAAGGGTTTTATGCCAAAGCGCTGGATTATTATTTCAAAGCATTGATAATAAAGGATGAACTGGGGGATAAAAGAGAAATTGCCATAACCATCAGCAACATTGGCTCTCTTTATACAGCAACAGGAAGGTACAAAGAAGCGGAGGAATACCTGCTCCGGGCAATGAGCATTGACAAAGAGATAGGAGCGTTGGATGGAGAAAGACACCGTGAAGAAGCGTTAAGCGAACTCTATGAAAAAACCAACCGCTTCCTACTTGCATTGGAGCACTACAAAAAATACAGTGCGGTTAAGGATAGATTATTCAACGAATCAAAAAGTAAAGACATTGGTAAGCTGGAGGCGAAGTATGAATACGATAAAAAACAGGCAGTCGCGGAAGCAGAGCATAAAAAAGAGATTGAACTTGCCGGTGAACGCGAAAAACGACAACGGATTTTTATTTATCTCATAGCGGCAGTTGCAGTAGCCGTGGCAGTGATTGCAATTATTATTTTCCGTTCGCTTCGCATTACGAACCGACAAAAGAAAATTATTGAAGAACAAAAGCGCCTTGTCGAATGTAAACAAGAAGAAATTCTGGCGAGCATACGGTACGCAAGGAGGATTCAAAATGCGATGCTGCCAACGGAGAAGTATCTTGAACGAATATTCAAAAAGACAATGTATACTGACGGAATTTGATTTTGCAAGTTTGCAAAATCAAATTCGTCAGTATAAAACACATAACACAGATTGAATCATGAAAAAGGTAATCGGATTTTATGTTATTCATTCCTTTGGATTAACCTGCTCCTGAAATAAATAATATATCTTTGCCCTATGGAAGCAAATCTTCCCGACCCAAAGAACTTCTTTATCCTTTACCGGCCTAAGGATATCGTAAGCGGTGATTTTTATTTTGCCCAATCCCATACACCACCGGGATCCAACGATGAAATATTATATATCTGCACAGCCGACTGCACCGGTCACGGTGTTCCAGGGGCATTGATGAGCATGCTCGGTATATCTCACCTGAATGAAACCATTACGGAAAAAAACATCCTGCGTCCTGACGCTGTTTTGAATGATATCCGCGATGGAATCATTACCGCCCTCAATCCTGAAGGAAGCGATGAAGAAGCCAAAGACGGAATGGATTGCGTTCTATGCGCCTATCAGTTTAAAAAAATGAAACTTGAGTTTGCCGCAGCCAACAACCCCCTGTGGGTGGTTCGTAAAAATGAACTTATAGAATATAAAGCCGACCGGATGCCGGTAGGCATATCCAAGGGCGTCATAAAACCCTTTACACATCAGGAAATTGAACTGATGAAAGGCGATATTATCTACACATTTTCTGATGGATATGCCGACCAGTTTGGCGGTCCCAAAGGAAAAAAATTCACCTATAAACGGCTTGAAGAAAAATTTCTTGAGGTCAGCATTAAGCCCATGGAAGAACAGAAAATAATACTTGAAAAATCTTTTGATGATTGGAAAGGGTCGCTTGAGCAGATAGATGATGTTCTCGTGATTGGGGTAAGAATTTGAATCCATAAATCATGCCTTACACGATCGGAAGAATAACCGGAATAATAAAGGGAACACTTCAACATTCAAAACATAATTGTCAGATCCGTTATCTGCTGCATGACAGCCGCGCCATAACTTTCCCTGAAACTTCGCTTTTTTTTGCCATAAGAGCGCCTCACAATGACGGGCACCGATACGTGACCGATGCTTACCGTAAAGGCGTAAGGAATTTTGTTGTTTCCGGGATGGAAAAGGAATTTGCCGGAATGAAAGGGGCTTCTTTTATTTTCGTTAAAGATACTCTTACCGCATTACAGACATTATGCGCTTTTCACCGCACGCAATTCAATATTCCAGTAATCGGCATCACCGGCAGTAACGGAAAAACCATTATTAAAGAGTGGTTGTTCCATCTTCTATCGGACGATTACCGGATAGTGCGAAGCCCGAAAAGTTACAATTCGCAGATAGGTGTGCCGCTCTCTGTCTGGCAGATGGCAAATGAGGATACCCTCGCAATTTTTGAAGCGGGAATTTCAAAACCCGGTGAAATGAAACGCCTGCAGAAAATAATCTTGCCAAGAATAGGAATTTTCTCAAATATCGGTAACGCCCACAGTGAAAACTTTATCAATACAATTGAAAAATTAAAAGAAAAACTTGAACTTTTTGTCAATGTCAAAACACTGGTTTATTCATCAGACCATTTAATTATTGACAGGGAAATCAGGAAAGCGGGTTTACATAAAAAAATGAAATGCATGTGCTGGTCAAAAAAACACCGGGCTGACCTGCAGATAATATCACTTAAACGTGATAATAATTCGACACATATTGACGGGAGATATCAAAATAAACATATTTCAATTTCAATACCTTTTATTGACGATGCCTCGGCTGAAAATGCCATTCATTGCTGGCTGGTTCTTCTTTTTCTCGGATATGACAACGATATTATCCGTGAAAGGATGAAGACGCTCTCACCGGTTGCCATGCGGCTTGAGATGAAAGAGGGAATAAACAGATGTTCAATCATCAATGATTTTTATAATTCCGATACGGGTTCGCTGGCGGTCGCCCTTGATTTTATGAACAGGCAAAAGCAGCATAAAACGCGCACAGTAATTCTATCCGATATTTTGCAGAGCGGTAAAAAAAGTGATGCGCTTTACGGTGAAGTGGCGCATTTGCTTGAAGCCGGGAACGTAAATCAACTGATCGGGATAGGAAATAATATCAGAGGTCAGGTAAATAAGTTTCATGGGATGCGGACTTCATTTTTTACTACAACAGAAGAGTTCCTGCAGCAATATCCTTTGTCGGGTTTGCAAAACAGCGCTATTCTCCTTAAAGGCGCCCGCGTATTTGAATTCGAACGGATAAACCGGGCGCTTGAAAAGAAGTCGCATGAAACAGTTCTCGAAATAAACCTGAATGCGCTGATCCAGAACCTCAATTTTTTCCGCACAAAAATCAAACCATCCGTAAAAGTGATGGCAATGGTAAAAGCATTCTCGTATGGAAGCGGCAGTTATGAAATCGCAAATATCCTCCAGCATCATAATGCCGATTACCTTGCAGTTGCCTGTGCCGATGAAGGCGTTGAACTGCGAAATGCAGGAATTACTCTTCCCATTGTGGTTATGAACCCTGAAACCGGGACTTTTGACCTTATGCTTCAACACTCTCTTGAACCTGAAATATATAATTTTAGGATACTTAAACTGCTTGACGCTTTTTTAACAGCGAGGGCAATTACTTCGTCCACTCCTTTTTCAATCCATATTAAGATTGATACCGGTATGCACCGGCTCGGTTTTTTGAAAAATGAAATAAATGAACTTGTAAAATTTCTGAAAACACGGCCGTATCTGAATATTAAATCGGTTTTTTCACATCTCGCAGCAAGCGATGAATCGGCACATGATAAATTTACCCGGGAACAGATTAACCTCTTCAACGAAACCAGCGGATCGTTTTGCAGGAATTTTTCCTATCCCGTACTGAGGCATATTCTTAATTCTGCCGGCATCGTCCGTTTTCCTGATGCTCACTTTGATATGGTGCGGCTTGGTATAGGTCTTTATGGAATCGGAAACGATGAAATCATGCAAAAAAAACTGCAGCAGGTAAGCCGGTTGAAAAGCGTCATTGCCCAGGTCAAAACCATTCCACCCGGGGAATCGGTTGGCTATGGAAGGATGGCGATTTCCGATAAAGAGCGAAAAATAGCCATCGTTCCTGTGGGATATGCCGATGGTCTGGACCGTAAACTCGGTAACGGAATTGGTAAACTGCTCATTAACGGAAAATTTGCCCCGGTTACCGGTAACATCTGCATGGACCTTTGCATGGTTGACATTACCGGCATTACGGCATCAGAAGGGGATGAAGTTATTATCTTTGGTGAAGAATTTTCCGTTGCTGAATTTGCCAGGCAGGCGGATACAATTCCCTATGAAGTGATGACCGGGATTTCAGGGAGAGTGAAACGTGTTTACTTTTATGAATGATCTTTAAATTTTCCATATTTAATTTCCGCCCCTATAGTTCAACGCCTGCCTGCCGGCAGGCAGGGGATAGAATAGGAGTTTCCTAAACTATAGATCCAGGTTCCCTGACTGCCCTGCCTACCGGCAGGCAGGCGTCAGGCAGGGATTCCTGGTAGGGGTACTGTATCGGTGATTTTACTATTTTTGATTCTTCCGGCCATGAATAAAACCTGCCTTTGTTTCATCATTGTCATCCTGTCTGGTTTTCGGGCTTTGGCGAATCACCAGTATTGTACAACGGCTCGCGTGGTTTGCAATATTGGAGATACGCCTTCTGAGGGATCCCTTTGCAACTCATCCTGCAGTGGAAACAACAACCTTGTCAATGGTGCAAATTCCTGTTTCTCCGGTGGATTAACCCGCTGGGGATTTTATATGTTCTCCATTGAGCAGGCAGGCACTCTTACATTCACTATCAACCCTGAACCTCCGGGATTTTTTGATGACGGTGATTACAATTTCGCTCTTTTTGATGTTACCTCCGGCTGTGGCAGCATTGGGAATGCATTACGCTGTTCAAAGGCATATAATTCATCCGACCCTGCTGCTAACACCGGATTGAACGGGGGAGCAACAGACACAACCGAAGGAACCGGTGGTGACGGATGGCTTAAATATCTTAATGCCGAATGTGGCCATACCTATATTCTTTGCCTTGACATCCCCAACAATGACGGGAATGGATTTTCCCTTTCTTTTGGCGGAACCTGCACCTTTGGCGCGCCATCAGATTTTACCGCCTCGGAGGATACGGTATGTGCCGGACAGCCGGTAACTTTCGCGCCCACCTGCAATACAAGCAACGCTTTTATTACCTACCAGTGGAATTTCGGACCCAATGCAACACCCGGTACCGCTACAGGTGCAACCCCCCCCGCTGTTACATTTTCAACAAATGGACCCCAGACCGTGACTCTTACATCAACCTTTACTGCCGGCAGTTCCTGCGTGGGTTCCTCCAACCAGACCATCCTTGTGTCAAGCGCTGCCCCGACATCGGATTTTGAAGTTACTTCCCCCGTTTGCATCGGTACAAATACAACAGTCACCTATACCGGTAATGCCTCCGGCACAGCCGCATACAACTGGAATTTCGGGGGGGGAAACATTTTAAGTGGCAATGGACAGGGACCTTATACCATCGGTTGGCCCGGGACCGGCACTTATATTATATCGCTTGACGTCACCGATTGCGCAACCCCGTCTCCGGTTACAACCGATACTGTAATTGTTTACCCTTCACCAACTGCCAATGCAGGCGCTGATGACACAATTTGCGCGGGGAGCAGTACTAACTTATCTGCATCAGGGGGTACTCAATATTCATGGCTGCCGTCAACCGGGTTGAGTTGCTCATTGTGTCAAAACCCGTCAGCAAATCCTGCCGGCACAACAACCTATACCGTTGCCGTAATGGATGTTAACGGTTGTGTCAACACCGATGCCCTGACCATAACTGTTAATCCCCTTCCATTAGTTAATGCCGGACCTGATGTTGCAATATGTTTTTCCGATACGACCGCACTTTCCGGATCAGGGGGGGTATCTTATGCCTGGTCTCCTGGAAGCGGACTTAGCGGTACCACTGTTTCAAATCCTTTAGCATTTCCAACCGCTACCACTCCATATTCCCTTACCGTTACCGATGCAAACGGATGTACCAATACGGATGGTGTGGTAGTAACCGTAAACAATTTGCCGCCCGCAAATGCCGGATCAGATGTCGCTATCTGTAACGGTGATATTACAAATCTTAATGCTTCAGGCGGTGTATCATACTCGTGGTCCCCGCCAACCGGGTTAAGCAGTACAACAATCGCTAATCCATCCGCAAATCCCACAGCAACCACCACATATTCCGTTACCGTAACCGATGGTAATTCCTGTACTGCAGTTGATGCCGTAATGGTGACGGTAAATCAACTTCCACCGGCAAATGCGGGGAGCGATCAGAGCATCTGCAACGGTGACAGCGTAACATTGAATGCAACTGGCGGTATTGGTTATACCTGGTCCCCTGCAACGGGATTATCATCCACGGTTATTGCCAACCCAATATCTTTTCCAACCGGCACAACCACCTATTCAGTAACCGTGTCTGATGGCGTATGCAGTGCAAGCGATGCAGTGATAGTGACGGTCAACCCTGTTCCGGTTGCATCTTTGTTATCTCAGACCGATGTTGATTGCTATAACGGCACCAATGGTAATGCAACCATTCAGGTTTCTTCGGGAACTGCACCGTACACATTTTTATGGAATCCAACCGGGCAAACGCTTCAAACGGCAACCGGGCTTGCAGCAGGTTCTTATACGGTATCGGTTACCGATGCAAAAGGGTGCACCGCTTCGGCAAGCGTTACCATTACACAACCCCCCCCTTTTACCGCCACAACCATAAAATCGGATGTCACCTGTTACGGGTATAATGACGGGTTTGCTGCAGTAACGGTTAACGGGGGAACTCCATCCTATACATATTTATGGTTGCCGGGTAATGGTACAAATCCGACCGCTACCGGTCTTTCCAGCGGTACATATACAATCCTGGTAACAGATGCTTCGGGATGTACGGTAACTTCTTCGGCAATCATTACTCAACCATCTCTTTTTACTGTCACTGCCGGTTTCACCAATGTTACCTGCAATGGTTTCTGTGACGGCACCGGTACGGTTGCCGGAACAGGTGGGACATTTCCATATACATTTGACTGGAGCAACGGAACGATGAATTCCGCAACGGTGAATAATCTTTGCCCCGGAAATTACTCGGTCATTGCTGCTGATTCCAATGGCTGCCTGGCAACATCATCCGGGGTAATTACCGAACCTGCACTGCTTGCCGCTTCCTCGCTTTCAGTAAATATTCTCTGCAGCGGAGATTGCTCCGGATCATCAGCGGTTAATGTATCAGGAGGAACACCGCCATACTCTTATACCTGGACAGGGGGGGGTACCGGTTCTTCCTCAACCGGATTATGTGATGGCACATACACGGTAACCGTGACAGATAATAACGGATGTACCGATACGACAATATCAGTTATTACCGAACCGGCTCCTTTATCAATTGCACCGTCTGTAACATCCGCTCTATGCTATAATCAATGCAACGGATCAGTATCTGTTGCAGTTACCGGAGGAATAACACCCTATACCTATTCATGGATTGACAGTTCCAGTGATGATACTATTGCGGGTGCGTGTGCAGGTACCTATACGGTAACCGTTACTGATAACAATGGGTGTACGATCTCTGGCGGTGGAACCGTTACACAACCCACGGCTCTTTCATCAACACAGATGATAAATAACGCACTATGCAGTGATCAGTGCACCGGATCTGCGGCAGTGATAATGAGCGGTGGCACAGGCGCTTATGCCTATCTCTGGAATACGGGGGAAACTACCGTATCCCTTAATAATATTTGTGCCGGAACTTTCACGGTGACTGTCACTGACGCAAACGGATGTACATTGGTTGATTTCCTTTCAGTGCAATTTATTCCGGGAGCGACTGTAACTACAGATGGAGATACCATTTCCTGCAATTTTAACGGAACACAGATTTTAGCGTTGGGAAGCGGTACATTTCAATGGAGCCCGCCAGAAGGATTAACCGGCACTGCTATTTATAATCCGTTTGCCAATCCCGATTCGGTAACTACGTATACGGTTATTATGACCGATCAGTACGGGTGTAAGGACACAGCATCAATAACTGTCCGGCAATCTGTGGCAACAGCCGATGCAGGACCTGATGTTGAGATCAATTACGGCAACAGTAATCCCGTTTATGCTACGGGGGGGGGAACCTATCAATGGACAACTTCAACCGGCAGTCAGTCGGGATTGAACTGTTATGATTGCCAGAATCCGGTCGCCTCGCCTGAGCAAACAACAACCTATTACGTGACGGTTACAAACGGTGACGGATGTACGGCAACTGACAGCTTAGTTGTGACCGTGAATATCTCCGATGTAATATTTGTTCCTGACGTATTTTCTCCAAACGGAGATGGTAAAAACGATATCCTTTATATTCGCGCTGCTGCTATTAAAGAACTTACCTTTGCCGTTTATGACAGGTGGGGTGAAAAGGTCTTTGAAACAACCGATAAAAGCAAAGGATGGAACGGTGAATTCCGCGGAAGTCCTGCCGATGCTGCCGTATATGTTTATTATGTAAAAGCCACCCTCGTAAATAACCAGGAAATTAAATTAAAAGGTGATGTTACTCTGATGAGATAAGTTGAGGTACAAACCACCCGCCTTTTATTTTGATTTTAATTGTCATGTGGCGCTTGTGATTTGGAACTGTGAATTTTAACCTTGCCCCTATAGTTCAACGCCTGCCTGCCGGCAGGCAGGGATAGAATAGGAGTTTCCTAAACTCTAGATCCAGGTTCCCTGACTGCCCTGCCTACCGGCAGGCAAGCGTCAGGCAGGGATTCCTGGAAAAATGGATTGGAAAAATGATTTATTTATACGTAATTAAAAGTAACGTGAACGGACACCTGTATGTAGGCATTTGCAAAGATTTAGCCAAAAGGATGAGGGAGCATTCTCATGGAAAGAATCGTTACACTAAGGGATTACGACCATGGAAACTGGTTCTGACAGAAAAATACCAGGACTGGAAAACCGCAAGAAAAAAGGAAAAATATTATAAATCGGGATATGGTAAAGAAAACTTAAAAAAATCTGCCCCTATAGTTCAACGGATAGAATAGGAGTTTCCTAAACTCTAGATCCAGGTTCGATTCCTGGTGGGGGTACAAAATTGATAGAATAGGAGTTTCTTAAACTCTAGATCCAGGTTCCCTGACTGCCCTGCCTACCGGCAGGCAGGCGTCAGGCAGGGATTCCTGGTGGGGGTACAAAAAGTAAAATCCCAATCCCGATAGATATCGGGACCAAATCCCTTTCCGATGTCAGTCATCACTGAATATCCCTTATGGTTTATCGTTTTTTGTCTTCTCACCGGTTTATTATACTCCGCACTTCTTTACTATAAAAACAGGAACAGTAGCGTAATTAACCGGTACGTTGTTTATTTACTCTCCGGTATCCGGTTCCTCGCAGTTTCGTTTCTCGCTTTTTTATTGCTTAATCCGTTGATCCGGAAAATTTACCGGGAGGTTGAAAAACCGCTTATTGTCTTTGCCCAGGATAATTCAATATCCGTGAGCCGTTCAGCCGATTCTTTATTTGTTACCGGGGAATACCGTGATAGGGTAAAGAAATTTCTGAATGATATGCAAGATGACTATGATACCGACATTCTTTCATTTGGGGAAGAAGTATCGGGAGGATTACCTTTTACTTTTAATGGAAGGCAAACCGATATATCGGAATTATTTACAACGCTCAATGAATTATACCGGGGCAGGAACCTTGGCGCAATAATTTTATCCAGTGACGGTATTTACAACAGGGGCAATAACCCGCTTCATCTGCCTCTGAAGATTTCCGCACCGGTTTTCACCATTATCCTTGGCGATACGGCAAGGTATCCGGATATATATTTTTCTAAAATCAATTATAACAAGGTTGCATACCTTGGCAATGAATTTCCTGTTGAAATAATTGTTAATGCATGGCAATGCAGGGGAAAAAAAACCATGTTAGCAGTAGAGAATAAGAATAAGGATATCATGTCGAGGGATTTACTCTTTTCAGGTTCCAACCAGTCGCAGGTTATATCGTTCCGCTTAAAAGCAGGGGAACCGGGGGTGCAGAAGTACCGTATGAAATTGACTCCTGTGGAAGGAGAGGCATCCCCTGAAAATAATTATACCGATATTTTCATAAATGTTCTGGACAGTCGTCAGAAAATTCTTCTCCTTGCCGCAGCACCCCATCCCGATATAACCGCTATAAGGCAGTCCGTTGAATCCAACCTGAATTATGAAACCGATTTTTTTCTCATTAAAAATTATGACCGCAATCCTGCCGGTTACCATCTGGTGATTCTCCATCAGGTACCTGTTGCGGGCGGATCAGGTCAGACCGTTATCAAAGAAATCATAAAAAACCATATACCTGCACTTTTTATTATCGGCAACCGTACATCAATACCCGAATTCAATTTGCTGAATACGGGGGTGACGGTCATTGGGGGGGGTAATAAATCCGTTGAATCCCTGCCGGTGCTCAACGGCAGTTTTGATCTGTTTGCAGCGCCTGAAGGATTTATGACGGACTTATCCCGCTTCCCGCCCTTGCTTTGCCCGATCGGGACCTATAATACCGATGCCGGCACTAATGTGCTCTTCTACCAGAAAACCGGTGCCGTTACCACTTCATACCCGATGATTATTTTTAGAAACATATCAGAACAAAGGATTGGAGTTATTACCGGTGAAGGGCTGTGGAAGTGGCGTCTTTACGACTTCTCTATGAACGGTAATCACAACAGGTTCAATGAATTCACAAATAAAATTATTCAATATCTCTCTGTCCGGTCCGATAAAAGTAATTTCCGCATCATTGCAAAAAACCTGTTCTTTGAAAATGAACCGGTATTATTTTCAGCCGAAGTGTATAATGAATCCTATGAATTGGTGAATCAGCTGGACGTAAATATTACGGTCATTAACAGCGAAGGAAAAAAATTCCCGTTTACTTTTTCAAGGACATCGGAGGGATATTTTCTCAATGCCGGCTATTTTCCACCCGGTGATTACAGATATGAAGCAAGAACTGCCTTAGGTGGAAAACCAAGATACCACAATGGGAAATTTGTCATTTCTCCCCTCATGGTCGAATCGGCAAGGGGAGTGGCTGATTATAACCTTCTCTTTTCATTGGCAGCAAAATACGGTGGAGAGTTGATTTCTCCCGCGGCCATTAATGAACTTCCCGCTAAAATCAGGAACCGTACGGATATTAAACCTGTTTCTTTTATGCATAAAGAAATGAAAGAGATGATAAATATTAAATGGATTTCCTTGCTGATCATCGCTTTATTATCCGTTGAATGGTTCATCAGAAAGTGGAGCGGAGGGTATTAAACCAAATCCCAAATCCTAAAATCCAAAAATCACAAAGCCCCAAGTCCCAAAACCAAAGGGAATACTTCATGCAGGTTAGAACCTTGGAATTCGGTTTTCATATAACGGTACGATTTCAAATATGATTTTTTTCATATCTTTGCCACACTTAACAAAATAATTCAATTTAACATGAAAAGATTTTTACTCCTCACCGCTCTTTCTGGATTTTTAATTACCCCGGCAGCGAAAGCACAGATCACGATAGATTCGGCAGATTTTGCATCGGCAGGCGATACGGTAATCATGGCCACCGATACCATTCCTGTTAATATCCAGGTTGGCGGAACCGGTATGCAGACATGGGATTTCACAGGTCTTAACATCCACCGTTTTGATACGCTCACTTTCAGGGATCTGGCCCCTTCAACGGTCGATACCTCATTTCCTGCTTCAAACCTTGCCGGAATGGTCATGGGCCAACTTATGTACTTTATCCATCAATCTGCCGTGACAAAATGGGATGGGTTCTATGGGTTTCCTGATGTCGGATTACCGGCTGATACCTCTTTGACTTTTAATTTTGAAGATGATATTACCTGGCTTACTTATCCTTCTACCGCAGGAACCCAATTCAGCGATACCGGATTTGTAGATACATTGATGTCAACCGGGGCATTTCCGGCACTTCAGGCGTATGCCGATTCACTTTTTCTCCGCATCATTTTCAGAACAGTAAGTGATTTTGATGCTTATGGAGTATTAGTGACGCCTGCAGCAACCGATACGGTGATCAGGCGATACCGGAGACAAATTTTTGATCTTGACTCTGCGATGGCTAATGGCGGTTTATTCCCATTCTGGACGGATGTAAAGCCATTACTGGGGATTCAGCCTGATACAACTCATTTTTATGATTTCTGGGCAAAAGGTAAAAACTGGCCGGTTGCGGAACTTGAAACGGATGGACCGGGTGGTAATGTTACTACTGCCAGGTTTCAGGTATTTGACAAAGTGGTTGGTTCGGTTACCGCTACCGTTACTCCATCATGTGTTGGGGATTGTGACGGGCAGGCAACAGTTTCAGGTTTCAGTGGCGTGCAACCATACACCTTTTTATGGCCTTCAAGCGCAGGGAATCAAACCACTGCAACAGCAACCGGGTTATGTGCCGCTACGTATTCAGTTACCATAATTGACGCTATCAGTGATAGTGCAAAATTTTCTTTTAACCTGAATGAACCGGCATCTTTAGGGTATAACGTTCAATATCTTGATTCTGCGAGTTGTGCAACCTGTGCCGATGGTACCATTAATGTTGTCGGGACAGGCGGCACCGGATCACTCACTTACAGTTGGTCTAACGGATTTACCGGCCAATCCAACAATACATTTCTTCCCGGTTCTTACAATGTAACAATCACTGACAGCAAAGGATGCATCCTCATTTCGGATACCATTGAGGTATCTATAGAGATATCCGGCATTGATGAGTTAATCAGCAAAATGGAATCGGTGAACTTTTACCCGGTACCCGTTCAATCGTATATTGGAATTTCAAATCAGTCCTCTATGGAATTGATCATTGAAGTTTTCGGGTACACCGGCATTTCTGCGATTCAGTTAAAGGCGGGCAAGGGAACAAGTGTTATTCCGGTCAAAGATCTGACCGAGGGTGTTTACTTCATACGCGCGAAGAGCCACGATGGAATTGTTATCAGGCAAAGACGGATTGTTATCAAGCATTAACAGTTGTGCACGGTTTACCGGTAACCTCATCGCCTTGAAACAGATTTTGCGATAACCAATAATTATCTGTATGAATAAATTCATTAAACTTTCGGGTTTTTTTGCGGTATTATTTAATCTAAGCATTCAGGCGCAAATCACCATTGAATCATCTGATTTTGCTTCTCCGGGTATATCCCTTATTCTTGCAACTGACACCCAGCCGTCTGGAATTTCTATTGGCGGCACGGGTTTTCAGAACTGGGATTTTTCATCGTTGAACACTCATGAAATTGACACTTTTAATTTTACCGATCCATATCTTCATCCGGTGGGGCAATATTTTCCTGGCGCAAATCTGGTCGGACTGTTTCCTGGTACCGATGTTTTTTATAAACATTTTTCAAGCCAGACGAGCATGGATGGTTTTTTCGGTTTTCCCGGCGGTGGCGGCATGCCTGTCGATTCATCTATGCCATTTAATTTAACGGATGACCTCATTTTACTGACGTACCCTTCTACTTTTGGTACGAATTTTTATGATACCGGGTATGGTGATACACTCATGTCAACGGATGCTTTACCACAGATATCTGCTTATGCTGATTCAATATATATTCGTTTTGTTTTTCGCGTCACTTCAATATTTGATGCTTTTGGTCCGGTTACTACGCCATATTTTACCGACACAGTCATAAGACAGTATGTTATTCAGATTTTCGAAATTGACTCCGCTATGGCAAAGGGCGGATTTTTCCCTTTTTGGACGGATGTTAAACCGCTATTAGGCCTGCAACCCGATACCACGTATTTATACTATTTCCGGGCAAAGGGTAAATACTGGCCGCTTGCTGAAATTACAATGGATTCAACCGGAGTAAATCCGGTAAGTGTAAGGTTCCTGAAAGAATTACCGCTTTCAGGTTATTTTTCCCAAGTATTTCATCCGTCCTGTTATGGTTTATGTGACGGACAAGCGACATTTATTGGGACAAACGGAACACCGCCTTATACTTATTTATGGACGGGCATTGGTCAAACCGGAGCCACCGCGACAGGGTTATGTAGCGGGTCATGGTCCGTTCTGGTGAAGGATGCCGGTGGGGATTCACTATTATTATCAGTTGTTCTCACAGAACCTGCGCAACTGGGCATTACTGCCGATACCATAATCAAAGCAACATGCCCTGCTTGCCCGGATGGATCAATTTCTGTATCCATCTCCGGTGGCACCCCCCCGTATGCCTACACATGGGAAGATGCGTCATCAGATTCACAACTGGTAAATCTGCTTCCCGGTTTCTATGCAGTCACGGTGACTGACAGTAAAGGATGTACGGCAGTTTTTGACAGTATCCAGGTTTTGTCGGGAATTGGTGAATTTTATTCCAGAACCGAGTTGGTGAAGTTTTACCCGAATCCAGTCCGGTCAGTGATTCAGGTTATTAACCGTACAAATTCTCCGTTTCTTTTTGAAGTTTCGGATTTTGCGGGTAATATTCTGATTATGAAAAATACCGCAAGGGAAGAAACGGAAATATATGTGAAAAATCTAAATGCAGGAATATACCTGGTAAATGTAAAGAACAGCGATGGTGATCTCTTACACAAGGGCAGGATTGCAGTGATGAGGTAAATGAAAAGGAACTGCTTGTCCGCCTTTGGAGGACGAAATCATTCCGCATCAGTATAAATATTTTTATGAGAAAATATTGTATTTCTTTTTTCGTTTCTGCCGCACTGCTAATTACAGTACTTAGAGCCCAGATCGTCCTTACTTCATCTGATTTTGCTTCGGCAGGAGATTCGGTAATCTGGGCGACTGATACCATACCGACAGGTATTGCTGTTGGCGATACCGGGTATCAGGTTTGGGACTTTACATCGCTGAATAAACAAATTGTCGATACCTTTTATTTTGATGTCCCGTCCTCGTTTCCATCAGGATCGTCCTTTCCATCTTCCAATCTTGCCGGTGATATTGGTTCAGAAATCGATTTTTTTATTCATACGGCAGGACAAACGGAATTGGATGGTTTTTTCAGTGATCCACTCGGGGGGGGTACCCCGATTCCGCAAAATTTGCGGGATAATCTTTTATTAATGGCATATCCTTCTACCCTTGGTTCTCAATATTCTGATACAGCGTATTACGATACGACCATGTCAACCTCTGCATTTCCGCAATTATCCCCTTATGCCGATTCAGTTTATTACAGGATAATTTTATCGATGCAAAGTATCATTGACGGGCATGGTATTGTATTAACCCCTTCAGGAACCGATTCGGTTATCAGGCGATTTGCAATAAGGGTTTCATATATGGATTCTGTGATGGCTAAAGGAGGTTTTTTCCCTGTCTGGACAGATGTACTTCCGCTTTTGGGACTGCAACCTGAAACCTTATATGTGTACAGTTTTTTTGCGAATGGGAAAAAATGGCCTGTTGCGGAACTTGAAACTGATTCACCGGGCGGAAATGCGATTTCAGGATCGTATCAAATGGGAACTATTGTAGGCGCTGAGGATTTTGCAGCCCGGGATTCCCGGAATATTATTTTTCCAAATCCTGTACATGGGATTTTTAAATTGGATTTTAATAATGCAGTCGATAATTTAACTATTTTTAACCGGATGGGACAAGTAATCTTCCAAGCAACAGAATCTTCACTAACAATTCAGGTTGATATAACTGACCAATCACCCGGCCTTTATTTTCTGCAATTCCAGTCGGGTAATTCAATAAAAACTGAAAAATTTGTGCTCTTCTGACACTTATTTACCGTCAGTGATATCCGGATAGAGGAAATCATCATACGGATACCGCTGCACATGGATATCCTTGGCAAGTTTATAGATTTTTCCGCGTAAATCATCAATATTGATTTTATGGAGGGCCGATATGTAAATATCAGGTGAATTTTGCGCGGTTTTATCCGGTAAGACATCCACCTTATTGAAAACGAGCAACACCGGTTTTCCGCTGACTCCCAATTCTTCCAACGTTTGGTTCACGACATTAATCTGGTCGGCATAATGGGGATGGGATATATCAACCACATGCAGGAGGATATCCGATTCCCTTACTTCATCAAGTGTTGATTTGAATGATTCAACCAGGTGGTGCGGAAGTTTTCGTATAAACCCGACCGTATCTGATAAAAGTACCGGCAGGTTACTGATTACCACTTTGCGCACCGTGGTATCCAGCGTTGCGAACAATTTGTCTTCGGCAAAAACATTTGTTTTGCTCAAAACATTCATCAGCGTGGATTTCCCGGCATTGGTATAACCTACTAATGAAATTCTTACAAGTTTACCCCTGTTTTGACGCTGCGTGGTTTTCTGGCGGTCAATGATCTGGAGTTTTTCTTTCAGGGTTGAAATTTTTTTCCGTATTACCCTGCGGTCGGTTTCAATTTCGCGTTCACCGGGGCCGCGCAAACCAATCCCCCCCTTTTGCCGTTCAAGGTGCGACCACATGCCTGCAAGACGGGGAAGAAGATACTGGTATTGGGCCAGTTCAACCTGGATTTTCGCATGCGCTGTCTGCGCCCTTTTGGCAAAAATATCAAGTATGAGATTCGTCCGGTCTATTACTTTGCAGCGGAAGACCTCTTCAATATTCCGTATCTGTGAACCCGAAAGTTCTTCATCGAAAACAGCAATATCTATCCGGTTTGTACGGATATAATTCCCAATTTCATCCACTTTACCTTTGCCGATTAGTGTTGCCGGATCGGGGCTGTCTGATTTCTGAATGAACCGCTTAAGGGTTTCCGCCCCTGCAGTGTTGAGAAGCAATGCAAGTTCATCAAGGTACTCAATCACTGTGGATTCCCGTAATTCCGGTGTGATGATTCCAATGATTACAGCGCGTTCATTTTTTTGAGAAAATTGATTCAAGGGATGATCCAGGGAATAAGCGGCCGGGGTATAGCAGAAAACGGCCAGGGAATGGAATAAAAAATTACGATAAGAGAAATAACCAGGAAAATAAAGTACCGTTTATGCATGCGGTAGGAATTGAATATTTTCTTTGAATAAATCCTTCCGATCGTAAGAATCGCCACACCAATCAGCATCAGCAGCGGATGTTCAACAAAAAAGAATCTCAGATGAGCATCTTTCATCACGGTTCCGAAACCTCCGGGAAATTCAGCGATAGTCAGGTTCAAAATTAAATTTGTGATACCGACCAATAACTGGATATGAGCAATAATCAGTGCCAGCAGATAAATTCTGTTTTCTTTCCCGGTAACATGCCGCTTGAATGTCCAACCGTTATATGAAATAATAAGCGACCAGATAAGAAACCCGAGGACCAACCATCTCAGGAGGGAGTGGATATATAAAATAATTTCATTCATCTGAAAATCCTATAGGGATAGTTTTGATAACGCATTCCTGAGATTCCGGTAGAAATCTTCAACATCTCCGGGTCTTGCGGTTCCCACGCTGAGACGGTACCATGTTGAATCGGGACCGGAACCAAATGCATAAAAAGGAACCAAAGCAATTTTCGCTTCCTCAAGAATATACCTGGTGACATCTGCGGTGTTCACGAGAACCCTTCCGTCACCGGTTCTGTACCCGTGGAGATTTAACCGGACAGTCAGGTAAATGGATGCCTGCGGAGCGATTGCATCAACTGCAAACCCTTCGGCTTTTAGTTTCATAAGGCCATCGTAAATTCCGTCAAGGCGCAGTTGAACCTGCTTTTTAAACGAGTAGAGGAAATTATCAATCTCATTATCCATGCAAAGAAAACGTGAAACGGCACATTGCTCAGCGCGAGGCGCCCATGCGCCTACATGGCTTAATATCGACTTCATTTTTTCCACGATCCTGCCGGGGCCAAATGCCCATCCCACCCTCACGCCTGTTCCGGAAAAATATTTTGAAATACCATCTACATAAAAAGTATAGTCCGCCATGGCGGGATGCAGTGAAACAGGGTCAACATGCTTAGTTGATCCATAAGTGAGCAGCCAGTATATCTGGTCGTATAGCAAATAAACCGGCTTTTTTCTTCCCTTTCTCCTGCGGTTTTCGTGAAGCACGAGTTCGCAGATATCCGACAGATCGGTTTCTGAAAATATCGTGCCGCTCGGATTTAAAGGAGAGCATAATGCTATAAGGTTGGCATCAGCGATAAACGGTTCAATATCTTTACCCGTTGGCATAAAGTTGCGCTCCGCACTTGTCTCAACCGGGCAGCCGTTGGCGCCAGCGAGGTGGCAATAATGATTATTATTCCAGGAAGGCAGCGGGTAAATTACCGTATCACCCGGATCCAGTACCGTACGGTAAATTCCGTAGATAAGCGGCCGGGCACCGCATGCAATCAGGATGTCATTTTCTTTATAGGCAAGATGCTGCCTGTTGCGAAGAAAAAGGGAAACCGATTTACGCAGTTCGGGTATTCCTTCTGCAGGGGGGTAGTTTGTTTCACCTCTGTTGTAAGATGCAATTATCTGGTGGTTTAATTCTTCAGGGATAGGGAATATTTGAGGGTCAAAGTCACCGATGGTGAAATTTAATATTTTTTCACCCGATTTTATTTTTTCCCGTATTTCACCGGCAAGTTTGATAATTTCCGAGCCGATAAGGGTTTCCGCCATTCCGGAAACTTTTAATTCTTCCGTGAACGATCCCGCCCCGGAATGTGAACCGGTTAATTCCGTGGTCAGCGTTTCAGCGATGTTCCCCTCCTGTGCCATCGTCAGTTCGGTTTTTAAAAAGAATCAGGTTAATAATATGCGGGCGAATATAGGAAATAATGGAAATTGCGGTTTCTTGTCAACCTGCCTGTGCCTGTTTTTTATTCGCCTGCACTTTAACGACTTCCGCAACCGGGCTGAACCGGTACTTCCGGTTATCGGAAACCCGGAGGCAATTGTAATTTTTCCTGGCTTTTTCTTCCCTCCTGTAAAGAATTCCCTTATACATAAATTGTTCGCCCTGAACAAGGTTTTCTACCCTGATTTTGGCAGATGGTTTATCGTATTTTGTCAGAATCCTCATGAGATCGGGATCCGTGCAGGAGGAAGCGAAATATTTTTGCAGATGTTTGTCAATGGCAATGCGGATATCTTCGGGGAAGATGTTATTCCGGAGGAAGGGTGTTATTGTCCGCCTGAATTCTCCGTGCCATTGGATCCCGTGCGGGGTCACGGAATTCCTGTATTTTACCCATGTAAACATGTGCGCCATTTCGTGAACTAAAGAGATAAGGAATGACCAGGGGTTGAGATTGTGATTAACCGTTATCCTGTGGTATGGCTTTTCTGCGGGGGGGGAATAATCGGCAAATTTGGAATACCGTTTCCGGGTAATGGTCAGTTTTACATTATATCGCTTCAGCCAGTCCACCAGTACCGGGGCAATCCCGGGCGGTACAAACGGTTCCAGCAGGGAAACGTTATTCATGAGAGAATCTGGTAGGTGATGAAACTGAGGAGATACGCAATACCCGTAAGAAAACATAACTGTAACAAAGGCCATTTCCAGTGCCTCGTTTCACGGTACATAACGGCAATGGTACTCATACACTGAAGAGCGAAAGCGTAAAAAACCATCAGCGAAAGGCAGACAGGAAGCCCGTATTGTTTTTTACCGGTGCCGGGGTTGATCTCCATGGCCATCCTGTTTCGCAGGGTCTGATTACTGATGTCACCCACACTGTAAATTGTAGCCATGGTTCCTACAAATACCTCGCGTGCAGCAAAAGAAGTTATGATGGCGATGCCTATTTTCCAGTCAAAACCAAGCGGTTCAATAACCGGTTCTAATTTCCGGCCAAGAACACCCGCCCATGAGGCCGACAATTTTTCTGATTGCTTCATTACAGACGCCTCCCTTTCATTCAGGTGACCAATGAATTCTTTACCGGCATATCTTTTTTCTATCTTTTCCATTGAATCGCCCGGGCCATAAGAAGCAAGAACCCAAAGAATAATGGAAATCGCAAGAATAATCTGCCCTGCTTCTACGGTGAAAACTTTCACTTTATCGAGGATAGTCAGTCCTACTGTTTTCCATTGCGGTACCTGGAATTCAGGCAATTCCATAATGAAATAACTTGGTTCTTTTGAAGAAACCATTAATCTTAAAAAACCGGCAGTGACGGTCACTGCAATAACACCGAGAAGGTAAAACGCCATGAGTACGATACCCTGCATGTTGAAAATCCAGATTTTTTCTTCTGAAGGAATGATCAGGGAAACAAGCAGAATGTAAACAGGGATCCGGGCGGAACAACTGATTAACGGTATCACAAATGCCGTTACCAATCTTTCTTTCCTGTTTTTTATGGTGCGTGTTGACATAATTGCCGGTATTGCACAGGCCGCACCGCTGATCAGGGGTATGACCGATCTCCCGTTAAGGCCTATTTTCCGCATCAGTTTATCCATAATGAAACTTACCCGTGCAAGGTAACCTGTATCTTCAAGGATTGCAATAAAAAAGAAGAGGAATGCTATCTGTGGAATGAACATCAGGATACCGCCAATCCCCGGAATAATCCCATCGGTAAAAAGATCGGTTATCAAACCTGCAGGAAGGATTTGCCGTAAAAAAATACGCAGTTTAATAAAGGACGAATCAATCAGGTCCATCGGATAAGATGACCATGAAAAAATCGCCTGGAAAATCAGGAACAGAACGGTGAGAAAAAGGAAGTAACCCCAGAATTTATGAGTGACTAAGTAATCCAATACAATTGGCACAATGCGATCTGACCGTGGACTGATTTTAACGCATGCCTCAACTATCTCACTTATTTTCCGGTATCGCTGTATTGTTCTTCCTGCATTACCGGGTGAATTATCCGCAACCGGTTTTGGAAATGTTACCGGTGCTGCCCTGTATGCGGCAGAAACTGCCTGAACCAGGTTTTGTATGCCTGCCTGCTTTTTTGCGTTTACCGGAATTACGGGAACGCGGAGTTCAGCGGATAGTTTTTCTGGATCAACCGAGATGCCTTTATTTTCTGCAACATCAACCATGTTCAGGGCAATGACCACCGGGATACCCCTGTCAATCAATTCTGAACAAAGGAATAAACTCCTCTTTAATTTGGATGCGTCAATAACTACCACCGCAAGGTTTAGTTGCACTCCTTTCTCCAGTCCGGTCAGGATTTTATAGGTAATTGTTTCATCCTCGGAACCAGGCGTTAAGCCATATATGCCGGGCAGGTCAATAATTTCAGCGCGGATATTTTTGCCGGGAAGTGAAAACCAACCCGTCTTTTTATCTATGGTTACACCGGGATAATTACCGGTGTGCTGGTGTAACCCTGTAAGGGCATTAAAGAGGCAGGATTTTCCTGAATTGGGATTACCCGTCAGGGCAATCCGGAAGGTGTTAACATTGTGAAATTGCTCCGCACCGACTTTGTCGGATTTCACAGGGTTAACCGGAGGTTTTTCGATTGTTTCATCAATCATTAATGAGTCATGCTTAATTTATCCGGAAATAAAAATATGGTCCGCTTCCTGTCTCCGGAGGGAAAGCGTGTAGCCGGATATCAGTATAGCAATAGGGTCACCGAGGGGAGCGGTTTTTTCAATTATCACCGTTTCACCGGGCAGGCAACCCATCACAAGCAATTTCTGCGATACTTCATCATCGGTAAGATAGGCGATCTTGCCTTGTTCGCCTTTTTTAAGATCGGATAATTTCCTCAAACCATTTGTAATAAATAAACTCTTATATCTTACAAATATAGGATAATACACCATTGTGTCATCTACCCTGATTAGGGTATTTTGGTGACTAATCCAGTTGTGCCTTGGACAACCTGCCATATATTTCACTCCCCCTTTGGGGGAGATGGAGGGGGCATTTATTGACCCCGTCTTAGGACAATCGCATTTTTCCTTTTTGCGGAGTATTGAACAGTTTGACAATAAGATAGTTATTACCAAAATAAAACCGAGAACAAATTTTATTTGGAAACTTCCGGAATTTTTTAAACTTCGGAACTTTACGGGATGGCTTTGGATTTCATCCGCTTTCATATAAGCAAAGGTACGATTTTACAGGCGAAAAAAATGGTGCGCTATAAATCGCTAATTTTGGGTTTTCATGCACAAGACGATATTTCATATCGGCAGGTACTACATCCTGGTATGGCACGTATTTAAAAAACCCGAAAAAGCAGCCATTTACTACCGCCAGTTCCTTCGTGAACTTGATACGATCGGAATAAATTCTATCGGGATTGTAACCATAATTTCCCTCTTTATGGGCGCTGTGATCACCATTCAGACCGCTTTCGGACTGAGTTCCCTTATTCCTGAATTTACGGTCGGTTACATTACCCGTGACTCGGTGATTCTTGAATTCTCTCCCACAATATACAATATTATGCCTGATTCTTGCCGGGAAGGTGGGATCCAATATCGCTTCTGAGATTGGAACCATGAGGGTTACCGAGCAGATTGACGCTCTTGAAATAATGGGTGTTAATTCCGCCAGTTATCTTATCCTGCCGAAAATATTATCATCGCTTTTTATATTCCCGGTCCTGGTGCTGTTCAGCATGGTTTTATCCATCTGGGGAGGATGGATGGCGGGTATGTTCACCAACTGTATAACTTCACATGATTACCTCTATGGCATTCAGTACGCTTTCAGACCTTTTAACATTACCTATGCGTTGATAAAGACCGAATTTTTTGCATTTATTATTGCCTCCATATCTGCGTACCATGGATATTATGTTAATGGCGGAGCGCTTGAAGTCGGTAAAGCAAGCACCAGGGCGGTGGTTTACAGTAACATCCTGATTCTTTTATTTAATGTCCTGCTCACCCAATTACTGCTTACATGATTGAATCGGTGAATATATCGAAATCCTTTAACGGCCGCCCGGTACTTAAAAATATATCTCTGTTATTTGAACAGGGTAAGACCAACCTTGTAATCGGTGAAAGCGGATCGGGTAAGACGGTTTTGCTGAAATGCTTAGTGGGATTATTTGAGATTGATGAAGGACAGGTTTTGTTCGGAAACCGGATTTTTTCTGATGCCGCGTTGGGTGTCAGCGAAAAAGCAAAATTGAAAGATGAGAGGCAAAAAATACGCCAGGAACTCGGTATGCTCTTCCAGGGGGGCGCTCTTTTCGATTCAATGAGCGTTCTTGAAAATGTAATGTTTCCGATGAGGATGTTTACGGATATGAAAGAGCCGGAAATGCTCGAAAGGGCTCATTTCTGTCTGAAAAGGGTAAAACTTTCTGATGCGGCAAAACTGCAAACTTCCGAATTAAGCGGTGGGATGAAAAAAAGAACTGCAATAGCGCGCGCAATCGCTTTAAATCCGCAATATCTTCTTTGCGATGAACCCAACTCAGGGCTTGATCCGCAGACAGCCGTGGTTATTGATGACCTTATTCAGGAAATTACCAAAGAGTATAATATTACCACCATAATCAACACCCATGATATGAATTCGGTTATGGAAATAGGGGAGAAGGTTGTATTTATTTACGAAGGGAAAAAATGGTGGGAAGGTACGAACCGGGAAATATTATTTACCAATAACAGGGAATTGAACGACTTCGTATATGCGTATAAATCCGGCAGGGGGATGTAGGGTAGGTCAAAGTGTTAACTAATGCGCAGTCCAGGTTCCTGATTTCAATAAATAAAAAAGCCCTGACGGTTTTTCGCCAGGGCTTTTTATTTGAGTTTCCCGAAATTCAAAAGATGACCACCTTTTCGGTACGTTGTTCCTTACCATTGCTGATCTTAAGGAAGTAAACGCCCTTATTATAATTTGTGAGGTCATAAACTTTAGAATAAGAACCGCTTACAGGGGTAGTTTCACTCATTACCACCTGGCCAAGGATATTCCTTATTTCAAAGGAATAATTATCCTTTTTTACATTCTTCATTGTCAGGAAGAAAATTCCATTATTCGGGTTGGGAATAATGTCAAACCTGGTCAATGGGAAGTTCTCTTCAATACCGACAGGGACATTTACAAGTAAGGTTACTGAGCATGCGTTTGCATCGTATACAGTAACAGAATAATTCCCACTACTTAGACCCGTACCTGAAGGGCCTGTTATAACATTAGGAATCCAGTTATAGGTGTAAGGTGTTGCACCACCGGATACCACGACAGTAATAGTTCCGTTATTCTGATTGTTGATTTCGGGTGTGACAACTGTGTCGGTAATGGCAACTGCAGTTGCAGGTTCGGTGATGAAAACCGCTGCACTTGTATCGGAACAACCTTTGGCGTCTGAAATCATGCAGGCATATGTGTCTGCTGTAAGTCCGGTTAAATCCTGGGCAACACCAACAAGAGTAGTATCGCTCAATCTTATCCACATATATGTATAACCTGGTGTTCCACCCGATACCGTCAGATCAATTGCCCCGGTCGCCTGGCCTTTACAATCGACATCAGTACCAGAAACGGTTGAAGATAGCGCTGCAGCAGGTTGATTGATGGTAACCAACTTAGGCGAATAACAACCGGATGAATCGGTTACCGTTGCCGTATAGGTTCCGGCTATCAATCCGGTAGCGGTTGCATTGGTCTGGCCATTCGACCACAGGTACGAATATGGCTGATTCCCACCTGTAGGTGATACCGTTGCCGAACCAGTTGCGTCACCATAACAAGCCACATCAACAGTATTAGAAATATTTACTCCGAGGCCGCCACTGCTTACCGTAGTGGTTGAACTATCGGTGCAACCGTAAAGATCGGTTACATACACATCATAGTAGTCAGGTGCCAGGCCGGTAATAGTGGCAGATGTTCCTCCATTACTCCAATTGTATGAAAATGGGGAACCGTAACCTGATACATAAACAGAAGCGGAACCATCACTCAAACCACAGGAGGCATCAACCGTTACAAGGGAATCAATCTGTAATCCGGAATCAACTGTATCGATAGTTGCATTTTTAACTACCGTACATCCCACTGCATCTGTAACAGTAACCGTATAGTCACCTGCAACCACATCAGTATTGGCCGATGTTGTAGCACCGTTTGACCAGGAATAACTATACGGAGAAGTTCCGTTGGCGGCATTAACCATTGCATCACCGACTCCGGCACTGCATGTATCACCGGTTACGGAAGTGGTTGCGGTCATAGGTGAAGCATCAGGAACCGATACGCTCAATTGCACTCCGCATCCTTTATTGTCGGTAACAGTTACTGCATATGAACCGGCAGTCAACCCGGTAGCAATTGAAGTAGTGTTGCCGTTTGACCATGCAAAAGTATATGGAGATGTACCGCCACTCGGACTTACAGAAGCGTTGCCTTTCCCTGAATTACAGGTGTCGGAGGCGGTTGTTACAGTAGTAGAAATAACCGGGCAGATTACAGCAGGCATTGTAAGGTTGAGCCGGATAAAAGGCGTGTAGTTGATGTAATACCACTGACCAGAGTAAATGTACCCGGGTGCTGAAGTAGGATATCCGCCATTCGGTGCATCATGGGCGATGATTGCTGTTGCGCTGTCGGTTCCGGAAAAATCAACTATGGAAACGAAAATACTTGAGTTTTCCGCAAGTGGAACTCCCGTTGAAGGAGTAATAATCGGCAGGGTTTTGGTAACAAATGCAGGGAATGTCCCAATATCTGCAGAAGCGATGGTGTAAAAATCAGTGCTGCCCATTTCAACAGCGGGATCAACCGAAACATCCCAAATTTTGCCCTGTATGGTAGTACCCACTACAGTGTTCGGTCCGAGTTCAAAGGAGATTGAGGTAGCCGTATCAGCATTGGTTATGTCATAGAGATTTGCAAGTTCATAAGGACCCGCCAGTCCGAATGCCTTGGCAGTAAGTTGATATTGCGCCTGGTCGTTATCTCTTGAGAAAATTGTATCGGTGACAGTGAAAGTTTCTGTTATTTGATCATCAACCGGAACCTCGTCAATGTTATCTATTGAAGATGTGAAAGTAACAGTATAATTACCAAGAGAATTGGAAAATAATGGGGGATTAACAGTAAACACTGCAGTATCAAAAGCTGTCAGGGTGCTGTCGGCTGAGGTGGCTTGATATACAACCGTTGTCCCGATTTTTTCTTCTACCGTCAGATTTACACCTGTCTCAACAGTGCTGGTGCTGTTGTAAATTTCAGCGATAAAAGTAACCGTATCCAGTTGGTTGACGGGTATTTGGGCATATTCAGGCCACATCCACTGGTCAAGATAAACATATCCGCCAATGCCAATATTATCAGTAATAACATCAATTGAAATATCATCAATTGCCAGTCCGTAACCCCATGTTCCATAATCGCGGTAGAATAAACGGATTAATACGTTCGGCAAATTGTTGAAGGCGCTTAAGGAAACAAGATATGTTCCCCAGTTAGGTGATTTGGGAAAAGTGAAAATTGTAGTCCAGGTTGTTCCACCATCCGTGCTTGCCTGTACAAAGGACGAATCCATATATTGCGGATCGTTGAACGGGTCAAAAGTAAAAGCGGCAAATGATAAAGTCATATTGGATTTACCGGTAAAATTCAGCACCGGGAAATTAAGAACATCATTATCTTTATCGCAATTGCAATTGTCGTCATTTGTATAAGCGAATTTTGTATGGGCGGGGATTGAAAAATAGGTTGAAGATGCTGTGGTATTATCACCAGTTTGAAAGAAATCGCTTCCGGCATTACCCGCGGTGGTCCATCCGGCAGGTAGGGCCGGGGGAGTAACGCTTTCAAAATCCTCACTTAAAATGGGAACGCTTTTTAAGGAATTTATTGCATTATTTACAACAGCACCAGGTAACTTACCTAAAGAGGGTAACAGAGTTCTGTTCTGTTTTCTGGGTGCCGGAACATTGTAACCCTGGGCAAAAAGGTTAATGCTGTAGAGAATTGTTATGCAAAGAATTGTAAAGGTTTTCATAACGGATTAATTTAGGGTTGATAAATACAGGGATTATTTTTTCGGGGTACAAAGGTAATAATTTCAAATAACATGACGATAATGATTTATTTCATTATATTTAAGAAATTGAAAACCGGAGATAAAAAATCAATCATTAGTTAATTGACGAGGTTTCGGATTCAAAAGTTGGACATGTACAGAAAAAATTCCTGTCGCCATACGCATTATCAATCCTCCCGGTTGAAGGCCAGTATTTGTTATTCCTGAGCCATGGGAGGGGCCAGGCGGCTTTTTCACGGGAATAGGGATGATTCCATGTATCCGATGCAACAGCAGATACCGTGTGCGGTGCATGAATAAAAACATTATCCGTCTTTGAATTACCGGAAGCAACAATTTCATCAATCTCTTTTCTGATGTTAATGAGTGCATCACAAAAACGGTCGAGTTCCGCCTTAGATTCTGATTCGGTCGGTTCAATCATTAAAGTTCCGGGAACAGGAAATGATACGGTTGGTGCATGAAAACCGTAATCCATCAGGCGCTTGGCGATGTCAACCACGTCAATACCTGCTGTTTTTTTAAATTCCCTGCAGTCGGCAATAAATTCATGGGCAACCCTGCCTGATTTTCCTTTGTAGAGAACCGGGAACCATGACTCTAATCTCCGGGCAATGTAGTTCGCGTTCAGGATGGCAAACTTAGATGCCTGAGCCAATCCTGATCCACCCATCATCCTGATATACCCGTATGAGATTAACAAAATCAGAGGGCTGCCAAACGGTGCGGCTGCTACAGCCGGTATTCCGTCATTACCTCCGGAAGAGATGACCGGATGTGACGGCAGGTATTTGGCAAGATGCGATCTGACGGCAATGGGTCCCATTCCGGGTCCACCCCCCCCATGTGGTATCGCAAAGGTTTTATGCAGATTTACGTGGCAGACATCTGCTCCGATAAGTGCCGGGGAGGTCAATCCTACCATGGCATTAAGGTTAGCACCGTCCATATAAACCTGGCCTCCGTTTTCATGAATGATACGGCTGATCTCAATGATATTTTCTTCAAATACCCCATGAGTTGACGGATAGGTTACCATTAATACGGCAAGTTCATCACGATGCCGGAATGCCTTTTCTTTCAGGTCATTCACATCGATATTACCAAAGGGATCGCAATTTACGATCACGATTTTTAAACCGGCCATTGTTGCGCTCGCAGGATTGGTCCCGTGTGCCGATTGAGGTATGAGAGCCGTATTGCGGTTTGATTCACCTTTTTGCTTGAAAAATTCTCTGATAACCAGCAGACCGGTATATTCTCCCTGCGACCCGGCATTTGGCTGGAATGAAACCGCATCCAGCCCGGTAACGGCACACAGAAATTTTTCCAATTCGGCAACAATAACTTTATATCCTTCCATTTGATCGGAAGGCACAAACGGATGTAGTGCCGACCATTCTTCCCATCCCAGTGGAATCATTTCGGTTGCGGCATTCAGTTTCATGGTACAGGAACCAAGGGGAATCATTGCGCGGGTTAAACTCAGGTCTTTGTTTTCAAGTGATTTAATGTAACGCATCAGTTCGGTTTCACTGTGATACGAGTTAAAAACAGGGTGTTGAAGGAAGGAACTTTGCCGCTGCATTTTGTCAGGCAGCATGCTGTATTCGGTACGGTGGCCGTTCCCTGAGATATTGTCACTTTCAGGGATTACCGTCATACCCTGAATACCGGCCGCCTCTTTTAAAATTTTTACGATCCGGGTGACATCTTCCTCGCCTGTTGTCTCATCAAGCGCGATCCTGACGTTTTCCTTTTCATACCATAAATTTACCCGGTGGCGCAATGCTACCGACCTAATTTTTTCAACAGGCGCTGAACCGGGGGGGGTAACGGATATTGTATCAAAAAAGTGAGGGTAGTTGATTTTAAAACCGGTTTTCTGAATCTCCTTTACTATTGAGACGGCATGGTGATGAATTTTCTTTGCGATCCGTTTCAATCCATCAGGCCCATAATAGACACTGTACATTGAAGCCATCACTGCCAGCAGTACCTGGGAAGTGCAGATATTGGAAGTCGCTTTTTCGCGTTTTATATGCTGTTCGCGGGTTTGCAGTGTCATCCGGTATGCAGGTTTTCCTGTACTATCTACCGAAACACCGATGATTCTTCCCGGGACTGAACGCAGAAATTCATTGCGTGTCGCAAAGTATGCAGCATGGGGTCCCCCGAATCCAAGAGGAACTCCAAACCTTTGTGTCGACCCGATGGCAACATCGGCACCCAGTTCACCCGGAGTTTTCAGCACAACCAGCGCCATTATATCCGCTGCCATTACCGTGCGGATTCCGACACTTTTCACCTGTTCAATATAATCCGTGAAATCGTAAACGGCTCCGTTTACATCCGGGTACTGGATAATATTTCCGAAAAAAGAATCATCAGGTCTCCATGAATTCCATCTTCCGGATACCAGTTCAATACCCAGCGGTTCGGCTCTTGTTCCCAATACGGCTATCGTCTGCGGAAAACAATCTTCCGAAACAAAGAATTTTTTACGGGAGATATGGCCTTTAGGCCGGGTGTTAAAGAGCATCACCATCGCTTCTGCAGCGGCAGTTGCTTCATCAAGCAGTGAAGCATTGGCAACCGACAAACCTGTCAGGTCTGAAATGAGTGTTTGAAAATTTACCAGCGCCTCAAGCCGCCCCTGGCTGATTTCTGATTGGTATGGAGTATAGGCCGTGTACCATCCCGGGTTTTCAAGAATATTGCGTAAAATAACTGAAGGGGTAATGGTATTATAATATCCCATACCAATCCAGGTTTTGAAATTTTTATTTAAACGGGCTATCGATTTTAATTCTTTAAGATACTCATACTCGGCTAACGGTCCCGGAAGATCAACAGGTACGGTGAGCCGGATCGAGTCGGGAATTGTTTCCCGGATAAGTTCATCGAGTGCAGATACTCCGGTGATATCAAGCATCTTTTTCAGGTCGTCTTTCCTTGGACCAATATGTCTGTAGGAGAAAACTTCATCGCTCATCTGGAAAAAATTTTATGCAAAAATACATATAAATCAATCCTCAGTTTTCATGGTCATTTACCCAACGGTCAATTTTCATAGTTTTGCATTATTGTCGGCTATTTCCATGGTTAAAAAAAACGGAGTTATTTCAAATCCCGGATTTTCACTGTTACACGCTGCCTGCCGGTATCTGCTTTTGCTGAACCTGATTTGTACATTTTTTTTAACCCTTCCCGTTAATTTAGAAGCCCAGGATAAGATCCTTCTCATCAGCGGAAGGGAAATTCCGTGCAGGGTTACCCGTGTGACTGATTTTGACATATATTACATTAAAACACCCGATGCACCGGAACGGAAAATTGACCGCGATGGTGTCTATGCCGTAAATTATGGGAATGGGCATACATTATTTATTTACAGGCCTGATCCTGAAAGTGGAGATGAAAACCGGTATTCTTATAAAGAGATGAGAATGTTTATACAGGGTCAGCAGGAAGCTAAAAAGGGGTTCCGCCCGGCATCAGCATACATAGGTTCTTTTGTTTTTGGTTTTGCAGGAAGCCAGGTAGGATTGTTTTACGGACCCCTGGTGCCTGCAACTTTCAGTTTTGTCTTCGGTATACCCCAGGTGCGGCTTCAACCCAAAAGTGTTTCAAACGCAAATTACCTGCTGGATGATTCTTATGTTCAGGGCTATCTGAAAGCAGCAAAAGCAAAGAAGGTTCAAGCCCTTGTCAGAGGCAGTATATTAGGGTTCGTTACAGGTTTTACAACGTTTTACATTTATTATAAAAGCACTGACAGGCAACAATAACCGGTACATTCTGCATTACCTTACACGCTCAAAAAAGGCGAAATCGTTTTTCCCTGTAACATCTGAATGTTGCTGGTTTAGGGTTAAAAACAGGGCAAAATAAATTGAAGACGGCTTTCCTTAACAGTATTCTACAGAAACCCCAATTCCAGTTTTGCCTCTTCGCTCATCATGCTTTTATCCCAGGGAGGATCAAAAGTGAGTTTGATTTTTACATCTTTCAGGATTTCAATACTTCTCACTTTGTGTTCAACATCAGCCGGTAGCGATTCGGCCACAGGACACATGGGAGTGGTAAGGGTCATTATTATCTCCACATTATTCTCATCATCAATTCTGATATCATAAATCAATCCCAGTTCATAAATATCCACGGGAATTTCCGGATCATAACAGGTCTTGAGTTTCTCGATGATAATTTGTTCAAGTTCTTTTTTGTCCATGGCCGGAAATAAAAAAGATTACAAGGTGTAAAGATGTAAAGAATACAAGAAATAAAGAGGTCTTACATTCTTGACTTCTTGTATTATTACCAGTTTATTTTCTTTATTTTTAGTCATTTCCGCCTGCTGACTTTGCATACTCTTTCATTTTCCTGATCATGGCTTGGAGCCCGTTGGCACGGTTGGGGGTGAGATGTTCTGATAACCCGATTTTTTTGATGGAATATAATTCAGCGTCCATGATTTCACGGGGTGTGTGTCCCGATAGAATCCTTGACACAAGGGCAACGAGTCCTTTCGTTATTATTGCATCGCTGTCAGCGCTGTAAAAAACGTTACCATCCTTAACTTCAGCATGAAGCCACACTTTTGAGGTACAGCCGGCTACGAGATTTTCTTCTGTTTTGAACGTTTCCGAAATCACCGGCAGTGTTTTCGAATACTCGATAAGCAGTTCATATTTCTCCAGCCAATCTCCGTATTGCGAGAACTCCTCTACGATTTCATCCTGAATCTTGTTAATTGTTTCCACCGTATACATTTTTATACTTTTAATATCTTCTTCACCCGCTCAATTCCTATAATAAAGGCATCAATTTCTTCTATGGTATTGTAAAAGGCAAACGATACTCTTACCGTACCGGGGATGTTGTATTTATCCATGACCGGCTGCGTGCAGTGATGACCCGTGCGAACCGCAATACCCAGTTTATCAAGTATTATCCCGGTATCATAGGGATGAATTGTGTCAATGAGGAATGAAATTACCGGGGCGCGATGCTTTGCATGTCCGTACATTTTTATATCGCTTAACGTTTCAAGTTTATCCAACGCATAATTCACAAGTTCATTTTCACGGTTCACAATAAAATCAAAACCAAGGTTTTCAATGTATTCTACTGCGGCAACCAGCGCAATAGCGTCACCTACAGGGGGGGTACCCGCCTCAAATTTTAATGGAAGGTCTCCGAATGTGGTTTCTTTCACAGTTACCTTCTTAATCATACTGCCGCCCGATTGATAAGGAGGCATATCATTCAGGTATTTTTCCTTTCCGTAAAGAATTCCAATGCCGGTCGGCCCGTACATTTTATGGCCTGAAAAGCAATAAAAATCGCAATCAAGTTCCTGTACGTTTACACGCGAATGTGCAATGGCCTGGGCACCGTCAATAAGTACAGGGATTCCTGAAGCATGTGCTTCCTCAATGATTTTTTTTACAGGATTTACGGTACCAAGAGAATTGGATATATGAGTTACGGCAATAAGTTTTACTTTGGAAGTTAACAATTCCCTGAAATGGTCAAGATCAAGTTCCCCTGAATCTGTGATTCGGCAAACCTTGAGAGTAGCACTCCGCTCACTACAGGCGATCTGCCAGGGTATGAAATTGGAGTGATGCTCCATTTCGGTTATCACAATTTCATCGCCACTGCTGACAAATCGTTTAGAAAATGACGAAGCCGCTAAGTTGATACTTTCGGTAGTGCCTTTAGTGAAGATAATTTCATGTGAATAAGAGGCATTTATGAAAGATCGTATTTTTTCCCTGGCATTTTCATATTTCCCGGTAACTTCCTGAGCCAGAGTATGAACGCCCCTGTGAATATTGCTGTTTTCGTGAGAATAAAAATGAACCAGCGCATCCAGTACCTGTCTCGGTTTATGCGTGGTGGCGGCATTATCAAAATAAACCAGGGGATGGTTGTTTATATTCCTTCCAAGGATGGGAAAATCCTGCCTGATCTTTTGAATGTTTTCCGTTATTGCAATGGTTTTATCCACGGGCTCATGAATTGAATTTTCCGGCAATAAGCGATAAAATTTCGTTTTTCAGCGATTCTGACCCGACACCGGCTACAATATCTCCGGCAAAGGCCTGAACGAGAATTTTTTTTGCAGTTTCGTATTTCATTCCCCGGCTCCTGAGGTAAAAAAGGGCATCTTCATCCAAACTCCCCGTTGCCGATCCGTGAGTACACTTCACATCATCGGCATAAATCTGTAATTCGGGTTTTGAGAAAACCACAGCACGGTCGGACAAAAGTAAATTTTTATTGGACTGAAACGCATTTGTTTTCTGTGCGTCCCTGCCCACAAAAATTTTACCGTTAAAAATTGCCGTGCTTTTTCCGTCCATTACTCCCTTATAAAATTCATTGCTCGATGCATTTGGAGCGCGATGTTCAATCCGTGTACGGTTGTCTGTAAACTGGTCGCCCGATGGCGTGTAAAGTCCGAATAATTCAGCGCGGCTCTCTTTTCCGAGAAGCGATACATTAATCACGTTGCGGGTCCATTTGCCGTTAAGGGTAATAATATGGCTGATAAAATGACTGCCCGTCTCCTGTTGCACTTCTGTTGAGTTAAGCAGGATATCATTATCATCTTTTGAGCGGAAAAGGACTAAGTTCAGAAAAGCGTTTTCGTCCAGATGAATATTTTGAACAAGATTGGTAAAGGAGTTTCCTTCATCGCTGCCATAGAAATAGATATGAATTTCAGCATGGGAATTTTTTGCTGAGTTGATGAAAATGCGGGGCTGGGATAATATCCTTTCTCCCTGTGAGATTATGTTAATCTCCACCGGTTTGGTTGTTTTTTTACCGCAGGGAATTTCAATATAAATTCCGTCCTGCCAGAAGGCGGTATTCAAGTGAGAAAAAAACGAATGATCAGCGTTGCCATTAACGCTGAATGATGAAGTTAACATACCGTCATTTTTTCCGGCAGCAACACTCAGCGATTTCAGCATGAAATTATTTTCTGTACCAGCACCGATTCCGTCAATGCAATAATATCCGTTAATTAATGCACCGTCCGGAAAATGTCCTGGGTGGATTACAGGCGGGGGGGAGGTTTTAACGGATGGAAAATTATTACCTGGTAATGAATAGGTATTGACCAGCAAGGGTTGAATCAACGAATATTTCCATGACTCGTCTTTAGAGGATGGGAACGGCACAGCGGCCAAAGCATCAATTGCTTTCAACCTGCTTTCCTTAACATAGTTTGGTTCAGCAGGAAAAGAATTTAACAGGTTGGGAAATATTGTCAGAAATTTATTTTTTAATTCATTATTCATGGTTATATCTATCAATGGTTCGTGAAATTTTTGGTAACGGTTTTGATTTTTCATAAAAATACTTCATGGACTATTGTATCTTATGGTTATTGGCATTATTTTCCCCTGTTCCCTGTCTCCTGTCTTCTGCCTTCCCTCACCCAATCATATCCCTTCTCTTCAAGTTCCAGTGCCAGTTCTTTTCTTCCCGATTTAACAATTTTTCCGTTTGATAAAACATGTATGAAATCGGGTACGATGTACTGCAGGAGCCGCTGATAATGGGTTATTACCAGGAAAGACCGGTTGCCGGTTCTCATGGCATTGACACCGTTTGAAACAATTTTCAGGGCATCGATATCAAGGCCGCTGTCTGTTTCATCCAAAATTGAAAGTGCGGGCTCGAGAACCGCCATTTGAAAAATTTCGTTTCGTTTTTTTTCACCTCCTGAAAATCCCTCATTCACGGGACGATTAATGAAGTTAGTATCCAGTTGAAGCAATTCCTGTTTTTCGCGAATCAGCGATAGAAATTCTTTCGGAGGAATTGGGCCGGTTTTCCTGTATTGTCTTATTTCGTTAATGCATGTCTTGAGAAAATTGATAATGCTTACACCCGGAATTTCCACAGGGTACTGAAATGCAAGGAACAATCCTTCGGCAGCGCGTTCTTCAGGAGGTAATTCAAGCAGGTTCTTTCCTTTATAGGTCGCTTCCCCGGAAACCTCATATCCTGGTTTTCCTGAAAGAACCGAAGCGAGGGTGCTCTTCCCCGACCCATTCGGTCCCATTATTCCGTGAACTTCACCGGCACCTATTTCAAGATCTATTCCCTTGAGAATCTCCTTTCCGTTTACGGATGCTTTTAAATTTTTAATAATTAACATGATGAATTTTTATCTTTTTACCCTACGCTTCCCTCCAAACTTATAGCCAGTAATTTCTGCGCTTCCACTGCAAATTCCATCGGAAGTTTACTCATCACTTCCCTGCAGAACCCGTTTACAATCATGCTTACCGCTTTTTCTTTGTTTAACCCCCGTTGCGTACAATAAAATAACTGGTCTTCCCCGATTTTTGAAGTTGACGCTTCATGTTCCACCTTTGCGGACTTATTCTTTACTTCAATATATGGGTAGGTATGAGCTCCGCACCGGTTTCCCATCAGGAGTGAGTCGCACTGAGAGAAATTTCTTGCGTTAACCGCATTTTTTTCAACGCGCACCAGCCCGCGGTAACTGTTGTTGCTGAACGCTGCGGCAATACCCTTTGAAACAATCGTACTTTTTGTATTCTTTCCCAGATGAATCATTTTTGTCCCGGTATCTGCCTGCTGGTAATTATTGGTCACCGCGACCGAATAAAATTCACCCGTTGAATTATCGCCTCTGAGTATCACACTCGGGTATTTCCATGTAATAGCCGAGCCGGTTTCCACCTGTGTCCACGAAATCTTTGAATTTTCATCGAGGCAGATTCCGCGTTTAGTGACAAAATTATAAATGCCGCCCTTACCCGATTTGTCACCGGGCCACCAGTTTTGAATGGTAGAATATTTGATTTCCGCATTCCGGTGTGCGATCAATTCAACTACCGCTGCATGGAGTTGGTTCTCATCCCGCATAGGAGCGGTACATCCCTCCAGGTAACTCACATAACTGCCTTCTTCAGCAACAATCAGGGTGCGCTCAAACTGGCCGGTATTGGCTGCATTGATTCGGAAATAAGTGGAGAGTTCAATGGGACATCTTGTGTTTTTCGGAATGTAACAGAAAGAACCGTCCGTGAACACGGCAGAGTTCAGAGAAGCATAAAAATTATCAGTGTAAGGAACCACCGAACCGAGATACTTTTTTATCAGTTCAGGATGTTCCCTTATTGCTTCGCTCATGGAGCAGAATATTATGCCAAGTTTATTTAACTCTTCTTTAAACGTGGTTTTCACCGAAACGCTGTCCATCACTGCATCCACCGCCACCCCGGTCAGCATTTTCTGTTCTTCAAGGGGAATACCCAGTTTATTGAATGTTGTGATCAGGTCGGGATCCACTTCATCCAGGTTTTTCGGGGCGGACTTTTTTTTCGGAGCGGCATAATAAATAATATCCTGGAAATTAACAGGCGGATGTGAAATATGCGCCCACGATGGCTCCTGCATGGTCAGGAAATGGCGGTATGCTTTCAGCCGCCAGGCAAGCATGAAATCAGGTTCGCCTTTTTTATGCGAGATCAGCCGGATTATATCTTCATTGAGCCCTTTCGGAGCGGTATCGGTCTCAATATCCGTGTAAAATCCGTATTTGTACTCGCTTCCTGTTAATTGAGTTAATATTTCGTTTGATTCTGTCATTTTTCTTATTTAGAATGATTCTAAATTATAATTACGGCAAAAAAAATATCAGCCGATATTACTTTGTAATGTGCAGATAACTATGAGTTTTGTAATGATCATAATGCAATGAATAATGGTAATCCCTATTGGACATGCAAAGATAAGGATTTTTACATTACTGAAACGGTCTGTAATGGATTATAATAGGATTTGCCTGATTATTGTCATTCCTAAGCCCTGAGTGGTGCAAAAGATTTAAATTTGACGCCACAAATTTAATTCTTTAAATTCCAAATAGTATGAAAAAGAAAATCCTCTCTGTTTTAACCCTCGCGTTTTTTCTCATTAATAATTCCATCGCCCAGAACGGCAGGATAACTCCGGAAATGATTGCCGATCTCCGGTTTGTCAGCGAAGTTTCCCTGTCCCCCGGCAGCAAGGAGGTTTGCTTCATTCAGAGAGCGCCTGCCGATACTTCCGATAAATCAGGTATGATGAAATCAATCCTGCAGAAGATAGCTGTGAGGGGGGGTTCTGTAAAAACCATTGCCGGAACCGATGTTAACCCTTCGTCAATCCGTTGGAGCCCGGATGGCAAAAGGATATTTTTTATTGCAAAAGACAGCGTTACAAAAAATAACCAGGTATTTTCAATTG
>JACPRZ010000005.1 GCA_016193485.1 Bacteroidota bacterium
CACAAGTAATTCCTAGTTTTATTTCAATGTTTTGGTAATCAAATGTGCTATTGTTATAAAAATTTGGTGGGAGCCATTTCTTGTCTTTAATTAATGGGGGATAATAACCGATACCGAAATCGATTGCAATACCATCGTAAATAAAAGACCTATTACCTAAACCAAATGGATATAGAAAGTATTCTTTGCGAAATGATTTTTGTGGAAAGATAATTCCCGTTGTGCTATAAATAAAAAATGAAATATCTTTATTTCTTCCATAAAGGAATGTTTTAGTATTTAAGCAGATTGAAAAATATATTTCATTGTGATAATAAGATTCTATTCTAAAAACACCATCAAAAGAAATGAGATTCTTTGATGTGCGAAAAAAGCGACTTGAAATTTCAGTTAATGAACCAACTCCTCTTTCATGACTATTCTGTAAGTTATTAATAATACCCCCGTTTAAAGAAACCATTACGCGTTTTTTTGATTCGGCATACAACTCGTTTTCTTTGGAATATTTATGTTGGGCTACCGCTGGTGTTATGAGCTGCAACCAACAGAATAAATATAGTATACTAAATATTTTCCGATTAGAACAAATCATTATTGTGGTTTTATTTTTTTTTATACTCATAGTAGATTGGTAAATCGGTATTTTTATATGCGATTTTATTTATTAATATATTAAAGTCACGATCTTTTGTTGGATCTTGTTTTTGGGGATATTGTTTTTTTAACCTGTGGATTAATTTTTTTTTGTTTCGCTTACTTTGGCGGTCAAATTCAGGATTTTCTGTTTCGTTAATTAAATTACGTGCCTTATTTAACATTGTCCCGTATGAGTCTTTTATATTCTCATCTTTGAAAAAAATTATCGAATCTAGTGTTGTCTTTTTAGAATGATATGTCCATAAACCGAAATAAAGGTTTAAGCTTATCTCTGCCCTTACTTCTGCTGGAACATTGGCGTCTTCAATAATTTTTTTAGAATAGCTAGTAATTATTTTACTATTTACGATTATACGTGAATTAGGATCAAAATCACTAATTGATCCATTTATTTTCCTGGCCTCATAATAAAAATATTTTGTATTCAGAATGTTTGCTAAAGCCAAATATATTCGAGATTGCAATTCAATGGAGATATTGCCATTAATTTTCGAACATTCCAAAGCATCATTCAATGTATTAAAAGATTGCTCCATTAATCCTGCTCTTTGCATAATAAGACCTTGTTCATAGTAATATTGGCACAACGAGGTATCAATCCCAATGAGGCGAATCTGTAATTTTTGCACTTCGTTCAAATATTTTAGCGATTTTTTTTTCGATAAAAGGCCAGCCAACTTATACAAGGGTTCTATTTGGTCATAACTGCCCTCGGGGAACACTTTCTTATTAATTCTATATGACTTTAAATATAGTTTTTTTGCCTTATTAAGTTTATTATGGGCCAAATATATATTGGCACATTGGCAATACAACCATGCACAATATGTATTGATTGTATCATAAGTAATGTTAATATATCTTATCGTTCTTCTTGCTTCGGTTAATTGCTTTCTAAATTCAACTTTAATTTCTTTTTTGTTATTTCGATAATGCGAATACTTATTATTACTGGCCAATAAGAAATGTATATCAGTATGTAATGTGTTTTTCGCATGGTTAAAGTCTAAATAATCATGTGTTGTTGACAATAACGAATCAGCCCTTTGGTTTTCTCCTTTTTTTATATAAATCAGAGACAACAAAATGTTATTATTTGAAATAAAATCGATAGTATCTAATTTGTAAATATCATTTTGTAACCTAATTGATTTGATAGATTCTTTAATGTATTTTTCGGCAGAATCGAGGTACTGACTCTTTTGCTGTAATATTGAGTTTTGAAAGAAACATAATCCTTTTTCATATTGAATTTTTGGGGATTGAATGGCTTTACATAAACTTAATACATATAATGCAGAATCATAGTCACTTTCATACTCAAATTTTGTCGCTAGAATAAGTGCATCTGGTTCATTTAATTTTCGCTTTTCATTTATACGGTCCCAAATTATTATGATATTATTTTTTCCTACTTCTGAAAGCGTACGCATGTCTTTATTCAAAAATAACAGATGACTTTCTTGAGATTGATTTTTAATTTCATGAATATTGCTGATAGTATCTATTTTTTGCACTGGAACTATTGGTTGACCACCGGTACTGGAAAATTCACTTGGCATATTATTTTTTCGATTTACAATTCTACTTTTTGAGTATTCAGTTTTTGTAAATCGTAATACTAAAGGATGCGGTTTTAAGCTTAATAACTCTTTGACTCCGTGTGGGCGAAGTGATACATTGTCATAACCATGTCTACAGCCAGTAATTAATACAGATTCATTTCTTGGCATTCGAAAAAGTAAAATAAATTTACCTTGTTTATCTGAAGGTTTTGGTGATTTCCCGATTGGTAATTTTTCGCCTTTTGTTTCTGAATACCAAACCATAGCTGAATCTAGGGGTACGGAATAATTTTTTAATGTAATACCATTAATTGTATCATTTTGGCCATTTGCTAAATTAATATTCATCCAGATAAATAAAACCAACAGAATAATATTATTTATTTTTAGTTCTCTTGGCATTCAATTCAGGATTGGCTTCAACAAAAATCTTAATGTATCGTCTGGAGTATATTTTGAGATAGTAGTATCAAACACAGAATATTTGTGCGACAGAATTTTGAAATAAAAAGAAGAGTCAAATAAACTACGAGGTAATTTACTTTTTCCATGAATTACAGTACCTATTGAAAAATCATTAACCTCTAATGACGCGGAGTCATCAATAGGCAACTTGGTCACGTAATCAAAAAGAAGTATTGTTATAATACCGGAATCAAGATACTGGTTTGGTGTTTTAGTGCCGGTTGAAGTATCATCTGAGGAGGAAGAAGGAATCGTAGAATAAATTCCAAAACCGAGGGGAATTATGGCAAAAAATAACCAGTAATAAATTTGTCTTTTATGGAGATGGCAAAACAGAAACCATTGTTTAGCATCATTCTTACATCTATTAAAATTTTCCAATTTACCAGTAATGCCCAAGCATTTCATCGTTACCAAAATATTTTATTTGTAAAATATTTTCAAGAGGGTTATAAATCAACGAAAAACGAAACGATACGTACCGATGGAAAAATTGGGATTCAATGAAAAAAATACGAATGGTTCGGCTGTGCTCACCAACTATAAAATAATTACGGTTTGTCGGCAACCCTTTGTTTGAGGGTAACAAAGTTAGAAACAATTCCGGTTAGTTTATTTGCAAAACCGACTTTAACGATTATGAAGTCACCGGCTTTGGGGATGGTGCCGAATTGTTGACGATAGGGTATGGTAGTGTCCTGGTCGCGACCGTTGAGGGAGGTGAGGAGCAGTAAGGACAGCCCCCCTCCGGCTCCCCCCAAATGGGGGGAGTGGAACGCTTGGGTTGTTCCGCATGGATTACCGCTACGACCTCATCAGCAACAAGGTTACAGCAGTCGCTTACCAGGATGGCAAACCCGATGCCTTTTATCATCGCTACGTTTATGATGCCGATAACCGTCTCAAGGAAGTTTATACATCCGATAACACTTCTCTCCCCCCTTCGGGGGCCTGCCTGCCGGACAGGCAGGGATTGAGGGGGGCTTTTTTAAAGATTCCAGATGATCGGATTTTTCCCTTGGGCCATTAGTAATTTATTGGTCTTTGAAAAATGACGGCAACCGAAAAAACCATTATAACATGAGTAGGGGGAAGGGTGCGCTGCCGTCAGAATGAAGTGTTTTTCCGTATTAACCAGGTTCTTTTTTTCTTTGGCAAAATTTCCCCACAGGATGAATATTACTCCCTTCTTCCGGTCTGAAATGCTTTTTATCACCGCATCGGTAAACAATTCCCAACCCCTGTTTCTGTGTGAACCGGGTTGACCGGCCCTGACCGTAAGTGCCGTGTTAAGAAGTAAAACTCCCTGCTTAGCCCAGGGGCTAAGGTCCCCTGAAACAGGTTTCCTGATACCGAGGTCATCTTCCAGTTCTTTAAAAATATTCTGAAGGGAGGGGGGAAATGGTACTCCATCCGGCACCGAAAAGCATAACCCGTGCGCCTGGCCATTACCCGGGTAAGGATCCTGCCCAAGCAGCACCGCCCTGACATCCTCAAAAGGAGTCAATTCAAAAGAGCGGAAAATATGGTTACCCGGAGGATAGACAGGGTATCGTCTCTTCTCATTGATCAGGAAATCCTTCAGATTCTTGAAATAAGCGCTTAAAAATTCATCGTGAAGCACGGATCCCCAACTTTTTTCTATCTTTGGCTCGGTTTTGGCCATAAACCGTTGTTAATAATTCCGGTAAAAAAAGTTTCTTTTGGCGGTTGGATTAAGAATAAAACAGTACTTTTGCAACAATTTTAATGAATATGCGTACAAGGGCTTGTATTTGTTTTCCTAAACCTATTCAATAATGAAAAAGACCGCAGTTCTCCTCACCCTGTTAATTGTAATTATATTTTGCCTTTCCTGCCGAACGCACCAGCGTTGTCCTGCATACGGAAAACTCGACCAACCTGTAAATACCGGGAAAACCGTGTAACGTATTTATTCCTTTCCGGAAATTGATATTTGTACTCCTTCGCCTTTTCCTCATCCCCAGCATTCTATACTTAGCGCGGTGTAAAATACCGCATTTATTATACCACCGAAATACGAACCCGCCTGCCGGCTGGCAGGTTCGTAGTCCGTAAGTTCGTATATTCTTTGGTACTTCGGTGAATTCATTTACTATACATTATACGACTCTAAAATGCGACAATTTATCCTGTTTTGGTATAATCATTATCCTCCATAGTTTACTTCCAATACCTGCCTGATTCCCGCGTTTAAACTTTTTGAGACCGGGCAATTCCGCGCTGCCTCCAGCAGTATGGTTTTTTCTTCATCGGAATATTTGTCATGCGGAAGATTCATATTGATTATTATTTCGGAAACCCGCCTCGGGCTTTCAGCCATAATTTTAGTAATCTTAACGGTTGTTCCGTCAATATCAATATCGTGTTTTGTCGCTGCAATTCCCATTAATGTCAGCATGCAACTCCCCAGCGAGGCGGCCAGGAGGTCTGTTGGTGAAAATGCTTCGCCTTTACCCTGGTTGTCCACCGGGGCATCGGTAATTATTTCATTTCCGGACCGGACATGGCGAAGGCGGGTCCTTAATCCTCCGGTATAAACTCCTTCTATAGTCGGCATGGGGCAAAGGTAGATATTTCATAAAATATTATCTTTGTATCCTGCATAATAAACCAGAGGTTTTTGATCCTATGCGTTCAATATTAAATTTTATCATTTTAATCTTTCCTGCGTTACCGGTTTATCCGCAATTTTTATTTCATAACGATTCACTGACACCGGAAAAAGAGGGAGAAGTCCAGGTTTTATACCGCAATGAAATGGCTTTCGGAGGGTTTGCACATTCCAACGGCTTCGGTATTGCTTATCGCAGGGGTCGTCACCTGACCGGGTATAAAAAAATAGTATATGAGGTTGAACTTGCCAATATCCGCCATCCCAAGGAGTATAAAGTTTTTAATCCGAACCTTGAAAGTTCAAAAGGGTTTATTTACGGGAAACTGAATAATTTTTACATTTTTCGTCCCGGGATCGGATTCCACCAGACGGTAGTAAGTAAAATTGGCGAAGGGACAATTGAAATACGCTATCTTGCTTCTGCGGGTGTCAGTATCGGGCTATTAAAACCCATCTATCTTGAAGTATCTTCCAGCGCTTCACCGACCGGTTTTGTCATTGAAAGATACGATCCGCAGGTACATCATATTGACCGTATTTACGGGAAAGCCCCTTTCTCAAAAGGCCTGGATGAATTACGCGCTCTCCCGGGCGGTTACCTTAAATTCGGATTGAGTTTTGAGTATGCGGGAACCCAGCAGGGTATTAAGATCCTTGAAACCGGTGTTGCGGTTGATTTTTTTAACCGCAAAATACCCATAATGGCGAAACTTGACGGCAACAATGGATATGATCCGAATAACAATGTGGTTATAAGTTTTTATGTGGCTTTTTTCCTGGGTGAGAAATGGTATTGACAAATTTCAGGTATGGAACAAGCGGTTGAAATAAATATTAAACCACCGGCTAAGCCGCCATGGCTGCGCGTTAAACTTCCCCAGGGAGAAAATTACCGGAATTTAAGGAAGTTGGTTGACGATAATCATCTGCATACCATTTGTGAAAGCGGGAATTGCCCGAATATGGGAGAATGCTGGGGTGAGGGTACGGCAACCTTCATGATACTGGGAAATATATGCACCCGTTCATGCGGTTTCTGCGCTGTTGCCACCGGTAAACCGCTTGCCCCTGATCCCAATGAACCGCTGCGGGTGGCAAAATCGGTACAAGTGATGGGTGTACGGCATTGCGTGATCACTTCAGTTGACCGCGATGACCTTGAAGATGGCGGCATTAGTTTTTGGGTTGATACAATAAAAATGGTACGCAAATATTGCCCCGCTACAAAAATTGAAACCCTTATACCCGATTTCAAAGGCGAACCTCTACTTATCGGTCACATAATAGATATTAAACCGGATGTTGTTTCACATAACCTTGAAACGGTAAGAAGGTTGACTAAACAGGTCAGGATCCAGGCGAAATATGACCGCAGTTTGCAGGTTCTTGCCATGTTATCAAACGGGGGTATGAGGACCAAATCGGGTATCATGCTCGGGCTCGGAGAAACCGATAATGAAATTATTGAGACAGTAGAAGACATCCGGAAAACCGGTTGTGATATTCTTACAATAGGCCAGTATCTTCAGCCAACGAAAAATCATCTGCCGGTTGCCGGATATGTAGAACCGGCACGATTTGAAAAGTACAGGATGATCGGAATTTCAATGGGCTTCCGGTGGGTGGAATCAGGTCCCCTGGTACGCTCATCATATCATGCGGAAAGGCATGTAGGGTAACTATTCCCGGGTTCACCGCTCTGGGAATTTAAAGCAGGATTGTTACTATTCACCCCAAATTACAAATTATTATTGGTCATTGCAATTTAACTCTGTGAAACTCAGTGTACTCTGTGCTCTCTGTGTTGAAGAATTTTTAACACAGAGTTCGCAGAGATAACAGAGTTTCACAGAGGGGGTGAATAGTAACGCAGGATTTATTTATAAAACAGCAGGACTGCCTGTCGTAACAGAAGGCCTGCGCACCCGGCAGGCAGGGTTACTAACAAAAGGCGGTTCAATACTTTTTGATACCCAAATTGAATTTTTGATTACTTTTGGGATTCTTAAAATAATCGTATCCTTAATAACTTTTTCTTACTATGAAATTCAAAGCATTTTTCCTTCCGGCCGCATCCGGTCTTTTTCTTGCCGGTGCCGCTATGTTGTTCACCGGTGGTGTTGATAATCCTCTGTATCAACCGCGCCACGATATGTTTAAACTGCCTCAAACCGGCATCAGGGCAGCCATGGAACGATACCATTACATGCACCTGAATGTGAATACCGGCAAAGTTGAAACATCAGACCTTGTCAGGTCACAATACAATGTCATGGAGTTTGTTAAAAAGCAACGAGCCATGAAAACCGCATCAGGTGATAATCTGCAGTGGATTGAAATGGGTCCCAACGATGTTGGCGGAAGGACAAGGGCGATTTTATTTGACCGGAATAATTCAAACCGCGTATATGCCGGCCAGGTCTCTGGCGGATTATGGATATCAAATAATGGCGGTGTATCCTGGAATAAATGGGAACCGGCAGGCGGACTTGGTTTCCTTAATGTCTCCTGCATTGCACAAGCCATAAATGGAGATGTTTATGTAGGAACCGGTGAAGCGCTTGGCACCTACTCAATGGGAACCGAAAGCGGCAATACATCATTTATCGGCAGCGGCATCTGGAAATCAACGGACGGGGGTAATACATTCACTCAACTGCCGGCAACAGTTACAACACCTACAACCAGCAGCGGTCCATGGGTTTCCGTTCAAAGATTAGCATGCCACCAGACAAATTCAAATATTGTTTATGCTGCCACCGCAAGGGGAATTCAAATGTCATTCAACGGTGGCGATTCCTGGATAAACCCGGTGAAAAATGCCATCTGTTCCGATTTAAATTCACAGGCGGATGATATAAAGATAACATCTGAAGGATTGATTTATGCCGCGCTGGGTACAACTCCCTATTTATCGCCTGACGGTGATACCGCCCGGCCGTTTGAGTCCATTTCCGATAATGGCAGCGGGTACGCCCAATTGAATTTTTCATCCGCTCATAATTTTCAGGCAGGCCAACGGATTTACATCTGCGGTACCGGGGTTCCTTCACAGAACCGCGCCCGGCAGGCAATTTTGTCGGTACCTAATTCAAATTCGGTAGTACTGACGTCCTCCTACTCAGTTAGCGGTTCAGGCAGCGCCAGTTCATGGGTACCCCTGATTTCGACTTCTGATTCAATATATGTCATTGACAACAGCAGTTCAATGAGGATTGAATTCGGAGTCAATAGCGCCAATCCTTCGTATGCTTATTGTGCCATTGCAAAGAATGACCGTACCCTTAAAAGTGTCCTTTATTCATCCAACAAAGGAAAATATTGGTTTGACCTTGGTGTTAATATTGACATGGGTGGCGGAGCTGGTGGTCAGGCCGACTATGACTTATTCGTAGGCGGTTACCCGGATAATCCCGGTGTTGTTATTGCCGGTGAAGTTCAAATGGCCAGCAATGAATTTGGAGCATGGGATTATCACTCCATAACTTTCGACCCTACAGGTGACGGGACATTATATGTTCATGCAGATAAACATACTATTACATTTCATCCCTCTTTCCTCTCCAATCAGAAAATATTTTACGGAACTGACGGAGGCATGTTTATGTCCCAACGGACAGGTAACATCTCCTTTTTCCAGGAAATGAACCGGGGTTATGCAACCACACAATTCTATGGACTGGCAATCGGTCCCAACGGGGAAGTATTCGGTGGCACCCAGGATAATGGTAATCCTTTTGTGGATCCGAATGTAATTTCTTACGGTGAACCCACTCCGACTTCCGAGGATTATAATTTGCCCAGCGGTGATGGCGGTTATGGAGAGATTTCAGTAATCAATCCGGATGCTTTTGTCTGGGAATCTCAAGGGGGTGAAGCCGCTCGCTCTCCTAACAGGGGTGACGGAGACGGCAGTGCATTTCTCGTTTGCAGCCAGTTGGGAGGAGGCGCTTTTGTTACTCCATTCCTTCTCTGGGAGAGTTTTAACGATACTACCAGCAGTGAATTCACCACCTATATCACCGATTCCTTTGAATCCCATGCTGCCGGAAAATCTTTCTGGGTTAAAAGCGGGAATAATAAAAAGCCGTTTATTTATACAACAGACACGCCCGTAGGACCCCTCGACACTCTGAAAATTCAGGATATTGTACAGGCAAAATTTTTTGTCGTGGTAAACGGGGGGGTGTGGATGACTAAAGACATCCTCGATTTTTCAGCCACCCCGAATATGCAGAAGATTTCGGGAAGCGGAACAACCGGTGAAGCCCGTCTTGCCATAAGCAAAGATGGCGATCATCTCTTTTTCAGTATCGGCCAGACATTATACCGCCTTGACGGTATTTTAGGTGTCGCTAATACAACATTATGCAATTCTTCTCTTCCACCGGGAGTATCCCAGAAGACACTTGAAGCATTTAATCTTACCATCAATCATATAACGGTCGATCCCCAGGACGCAAATAATGTTGTTGTCGCTCTTGGACAATATACTTCCTCATCTGCCGATCATGTTTTCCGCACTTCGGACGGACTATCAGCCAATCCCGCATTTGTGTCAATACAGGGAACAGGTTCCTATGCATTGCCGGAAATGCCGGTTTATTCCTGCCTTATCGAAAAAGACGATAAAGAAATTGTCATAGTCGGTACGGAATATGGAATGTATTCCACGCAGAATGCGTATGATCCCGACCCGGTGAATGTCCGGTGGACAGAAGAAAATACCGGGATGTCCATGGTTCCCGTGTACCAGATCAGGCAACAGATCAATACACAATACGTGCCTACCGTTGGCTTAACGGGAGTAAAGAATGAAGGAACGGTTTACATCTCAACGCATGGCAGGGGAATTTTCAGGTGCGAAAAATATACAGATCCCCTTGCTGTTGCAGAAGTAAAGATATTGACTCCTCCGGTTAATTTTTCACTATTCCCTAATCCCGTGAGCGATTATGGCGTAATTTCCTGGCGCCTTGAAAATAAATCGCAAGTGCTGATTGAGATGTATGATATTAACGGAAAATTAATCCGGACAATTATCAATCAAAAATTTGAATACGGGAATTACAAAACATCTTTTAACGCCTGCGACCTTGAACCCGGATCATATTTCATAACGGTTACTGCTGAAGGCAACCGTACGGCAAAGCGGTTCATGGTTATTAAATAATACACCGGACCCAACGTGGTTTGGGTTAACCTGCCGGATTCTCAACGGCCGGAGCCGTATTCCTGAATTACCTGCCGGATACTAAATATCCGTTTGAATTTCTTCCGTGGGGATATATTTTTGGTAAGAAAACCAATACCAAAATATATCCATGAAACAGATCACCATTTCTTTATTCGCAGTTATCCTGGTAATAGTCCAGGGTATTTTTTTCCGGGGAGAGGTAAACCACACCCCGCTTTATTGTCAGCGGAATGATGAATTCACCGGTCCAAAAAGCGGGATAGCACCGGCAATTGAGCGATACAACCTCCTCCGGAAAAATATTAAGACCGGCAAAGTTGAGATAAACGACCTTGTGCGGAGCCGCATGGAAACGGAAAAATTCCGTAAAAGCGTCCAGAAAAAAACAACTGGCGGTACAATGCCGCTTTGGGAAGAAATGGGCCCGGATAATATTGGCGGCAGGACGCGCGCTATCCTCTTTGATCGTAACAATCCGCAACGCATCTATGCCGGTTCGGTTTCCGGGGGACTATGGATTTCGGATAACGGTGGAATTTCCTGGTACAAATGGGAGCCGCAAAATGATCTCGCCTGGATGCCTGTTACTACTATTGTGCAATCTCCCGATAATTCCATTTATGCGGGAACAGGAGAGAATTTTGGTATCGGGTGTACCTTTTGCCCCAATGGAATAATCAATGGCAATACAATGTTCCCCGGTACAGGTGTCTGGAAATCCACCGATGGCGGTGAAACATTTTTACAATTAAATTCAACAATCCCCGATACAAATTACCAGGGTGACTGGTCAACAATTCAGCGGCTTGCGGTTGATCCTGTTAACCCGCAACGAATTTATGCCGCAATTTACCGGGGAATAAGGATCTCTGATGACGGTGGAAATTCCTGGAATAACCCGTTATTGAACCCGGCCGGTATTGAAATCACAACGCAGGCGTATGATGTTAAGGTAACATCGGAAGGTCTTGTTTTTGCTTCGGTAGGAACCGCACCCTATTATTCACCTGATGGTAATCTGCCTGTTGCTATTGATACTATTGTTTCAAATAATAGCAATGCTGAAATAAAATTCACAACTCCTCATAATTTTTCTGTAAACCAGTTAGTCACAATAACGGGGCCGCAGGTGTCATCATCCTACATGGGCAGGCAGAAAATCAAAGAGGTTATATCTGCTTACAATATTGTTCTTGATGTACAATTTGACTCTTCATACAATCAGGAAACTAATGGCAATTGCAGTTCCTGGATAAAAATCAATGAGAACAGCCAACCGGAATATAACATGAATACATCCGGGGCATCGCGGGTGGAATTTGGTGTTTCTTCTACCAATCCTGAATATATTTATTGTTCGGTATCCGATCTGGCCGGAGATCCTTTATTCGTATATAAATCAACCGACAGGGGAAAAACCTGGAGTGACTTGTTGATAAATCAAGATATTGGTCAGCAGGGTGAATATAATAATGTAATTACCGGATTTCCCGATGATCCTGACAATGTTCTGATCGGGTATGTATGGTGCGCAGATAATAGTGCCGGAGCATGGACGTATCATTCGGTTAATTACGATGTCACCGGTGACGGAACATTATATACCCATGCCGATAAACATACCATTGTATTCCATCCAAACTATCTTACTTCACAAAAAAAAGAGATATTTTACGGAACTGACGGTGGTATATTCCGTTCCCGCATGAACAATGGATTGCGGATTTTCCAGTCCGCCAACCGCAATTATTCAACAGTGCAGTTTTATGGCCTTGCCATTGGCCCGAAAGGGGAGGTCTTTGGCGGCACACAGGATAACGGCAACCCGTTCATTGACCCGAACAACTATGCACCGCAGCCGACTCCAAGATCAATGGTCTGGCAACTGGAACCGAGCGGTGACGGTGGGTATGGTGAAATTTCCGTTATCAACCCTGATGCCTTTATTTTTGAATCGCAGTATGGCGCTGCCTACCGCACACCGGTGAGAGGCAAAACTCCGGGTAGTTCTTTTTACGCCTCATGTGATCAGGACGATATGAACGGTCTCTTTGTAACGCCATTTCTCCTTTGGGAATCATTCAACGATACTGCAAGTAATGAATATATCGCCTACATCACCGATTCCAATGAATGGTATAATGCCGGTGATTTTATTTATGTGAAAAGCAGGAACAATAAAAAGGTCTTCAAATCATTAACGGATGTTCCTGTCGCTCCTCTTGATACAATATTAATAAAAGATGTCGTTCAATCGAAATTTTTTATTGTACTTCATAAAATAAACAGCAATGGCGCTCCCATAAATTTTGTGATCTGGATGTCAAAAGATATCCTTGATTTCTCGGTCGCCCCATCGTTTCAGAAAATTTTTGAGTTGCCGGGATACTATAATGAAGCGCAACTGGAAATTTCCACGGATGGGAAACATCTTTTTGCAAGTAAGGAAAATGTTCTTTACCGGGTTGACGGGATTGAAGATGTTGTCATTTCGATTGGCGGTGGTCAGTGCAGCGATGTAATCCCGCCAGAAATTACCCTTACCCAGTTGAAAAGTTTTGCAGCAATAATAACAGATATTGCAGTTAATCCTGAAGATGCCAATGATGTTGTTATTGCGCTTGGGCAATATGGTTTCACTGACCATATTTACCGCACGGATGATGCTCTTTCCGCGATGCCGCTGTTCGAGAACATCCAGGGCGCATCATCGTTCCATCTGCCCTCAATGCCCGTTTATTCTGTTCTCATTGAAAAGCATGACAGGAACAGGATTTTTGCAGGAACAGAATACGGAATTTATTTTACTGAAAACGGGTTTGAAACTAATCCGGCCGAAGTAAAATGGATTGAACAAAACAGCGGGATGTCGCTTGTGCCGGTATACCGCATCAGGCAGCAGGCACATGAGCAATATGTTGAAACGGTGGGACCAACCGGAGTGGAAAACGAAGGTGTTATTTACATCGCCACGCACGGCAGGGGAATTTTTAAATGCACCACGTATGCCGATACTATACTGACGGTGAAAGAACAAAATCCGGCTGCACTGCCTGGCGGGTTTAGAATTTTTCCGAACCCTGTTACTGAATATGCAATTGCATCATTTGAAACCCATGAAAGAGGAGATGTATCCCTGGAAATTTATTCAATTACCGGCAAAAAAATAAAAAATATTTTTACCGGCAGGCAAGAAACAGGGGAGCATTCAATAAAATTTTCTGCAGAGGAATTGACGCAAGGCGCTTACTTCATTAAATTGACTACCCGAGGAAAATACGCTTTAGTGAAGATGATTAAGGTAATGTGAATGTACACGCAAAATCGCCTTATTTTGCGTATAGCGGGTTATTAATACATTTGCAGTAATTACTCCTACCGATGGCTAAAAAGGTCTCTTCCAAACCGCCAAAACATCCCTTATCAAAAGCATCTGAAGGGAAAAAACCACCAGAAATTTTAGAACTTGAAAGGGCTTATGGTATAAAATTGACGGAAGAAAAAAATCTTGATTTGAAAAAGAAAATATGGCATAACTATACATATTCCTTCAATTCAAAGGGTAAAGTAAATGGACTTTCCATTATTGGAAGTGGAATTAATGATGTCAGCCCAATTAGTTCATTAAAAAATTTAGATTACCTTACCCTTGCAGATAACTCAATTGAAGATATTGCTCCCTTATTTCCACAAAAAAATTTGAGGTATTTAATATTAGGCAGAAATAAAATCAAAAACATTCGCCCTCTCCTTCAATCCCCTCATGTAAAAGTATTAACAATTTGGCAAAATCCAATTGAGGATTTTTCCCCTATAGGGCAGCTTCATGAATTGCAAGAATTGTATTGTAGAAATGCAGATATTACTGATTTGACTTTTATTGCCGGCTTATCAAATCTTAAAGTGTTTTCTGCACGTTTCAATAAAATTAATGATATTAATCCGCTTGTTTCTTTAAATAATTTGCAAGGAATAAATTTGGAAGGAAACTTAATTAAAGAGGTTCCAAAAAAAGTTGCTGAAAAGTTTGATTGGTTAAAGGATGCAATGGAAGTAGATATTTCTTTTGAAGATAGAAAAATTGAACTTGCATATAATCCCTTAGAATTTCCCCCCCCATCTGTCATTGAATTAGGTCCCGAAACCGTAAAAAATTATTATGAAACGGCAGAGCAATACGGTCATGCACCATTATCGGAAGGTCGTATCATTTTTGTAGGCGATGGCGGTTCGGGCAAATCGTCCATTATTGAAAAAATGCTGTACGGCAGTTTTACCATGGGCAGGGAGCAGACCAATGGCATTAATATAGAACATTTTCATTTGCAAGAACCTGAAGACAAGCAGGAACTGAGTTTTCATATTTGGGATTTTGGCGGGCAGCAAATTCAACATGCCATGCATAAATTTTTTTTCACCGGTGGCTGCCTCTATGTACTGGCGCTTGACAACCGCATGGAAGAAGACCCGGAATACTGGCTGCAGCAGGTGGATAGTTTAGGCGGCAAAGCGCCTGTGCTGGTGGTATTTAACAAGCAGGATGAAAATGCTGCCGAAACCGTTGACCGTAAATACCTGAAAGAAAAATACCCGAACATCGTTGATTTTTACAAAACGAGTTGCTCTACAGGTTCAGGTATTAATGAATTTAAAAAAGCGCTGGAGCGGGAGGCGGTAAAATTGCGGACAGTGCATGAGCAATTCCCAAACAACTGGCTTGCAATAAAAAAAGATATTGAAGAACGAACCTCCGGTTCGCAGCATTACATTACCTATGAGACCTTCCGGGAACTATGCAGGCAACATAATACGGAGAATGAAGCGGCACAAAAATTACTTCTCAAATATTTCAACACCATAGGAGCGGTAACCTGGTTTGGCGATGATGTAAATCTCAATCTTTGGCATATTCTCAATCCCAAATGGATAACACAAGGGGTTTACAAAATCATCACGGCTAAAAAAACCGCTAATCTCTTCGGGCAAATTAAAATCAGCGATTTCAAGGAATTGCTTCAACCCGTGGATACAAGTGACTACACTTATGAAGAAAAGCACTATGCTTACATTTTAAACATGATGAAAAAATTTGACTTGTGCGAATCACCGGATAATGTTCATCTTCTCATACCTTCCGCCTTCGGTAAAGAACCGAAATCGGAGTACAAAGAATTTAAAGGAGAAAATGTACGCACATATATTTTACAATTTAAGTCCTATATGCCACTGGCGCTTATTCATCGCTTCACCACAAAAAACATTGCAAAGGCGTTGGATAATAATTATTGGTTTACGGGTATAGTTATTAAAGACATCATGAGTAATTCGGTGGCGATGATACATGCCGATAAAGAAGCCAAGCGGATTTATGTCCGGATAAAAGGGGAGAGCAAATTGGGCTTATGGGAACGGGTTCGCGGAGAATTTGGGGACATTGCTTCAAGTTATGCAAAGATTCCCTATGATGAATTGGTATCTGTGGATGGAAATGAGGAAACCCATGTTAACTATAACGACCTGATTAGTCATATTGCAGCGGGAAAAGGCATTTATTTTCATGCGAAATTAAAAAAGGATTTCAATGTCGGGTGGCTGATGGGATTATTTGAAGAAAGGGAAAAAACTTTGGAAAAGGTTAAAAAAGGCGCTGTTGATTTGAGCCGGGACAGAAGTGAAAAATCTGAAAAATTTTTGCCGGTTGTAATAAATATTTTGAACAGCAATAGCCCTACGGTAAGCACACAAGTAACCACACGGATAGATATTGATATAGAAATAAAAGTGGTCAACAAATTAAGCAGCGGGGTAAAAGGCGATGCCGTTTATTTGCTGGAAGCATTGGGCGAAACCAACAAAACAGTAAGCGATGCTTTGAAAAATGTAATCCGGTTTACCGATGATGCCAAAGCAGCCCGCAACAGCGGTGAGGTGATAGAAAAAGGTTGGGCAAGAAAATTGAAAAATGTTTTACAAACATTGGGCAATGCGGGAGAGCAATTTAAAAATATAAAAGATGGAGGGGAAGTTCTCAAATCAATGTTTGAGAAATTATCCGAATTAGTTCATCAGTTCAACCTGCATGATATTGTAAGTCAAATCAAAAATATTCTTCCCGGTTTTTAATACCTGCTTCTCTTTATATTTGCAGCGTGAAATCAGAAGAAGAAATAAAAAAGGAAATTACCTTGGGCGAGGACTCCTCCCGCCAGTTTAAGGAAAAACTGAATGATGCCGTGCATATAGCCGTTGAGATGTGCGCCATGAGCAACAGCAAAGGGGGGGTGATTTATGTGGGAGTAAGAGATAACAATTCCATTGCCGGATTAACGGCAGAAGAAATTAAAAAATTTAATCCATGGATAGCCGATGCAGCCAACCAACTGATTCGCCCTGCCGTTTATCCACTGACACAAAAGGTGACGGTGGAGGGAAAAATACTTTTACTCATTCAAGTACCGGAAGGCAGTTCCAAACCCTATTGCGATAATAAAGGAATATTCTGGGTTAAAAGCGGCAGCGACAAGCGAACGGCATCGCCCCAGGAAATTCTCCGTTTGTTTCAGGAAAGCGCACAATTCAGTTTAGAGGAGACGGCTACCTCTGCCGAAGTTGTCACTTTAACTGATAAGAAAGAAGAGTGGAGTGTTGACCGTGCTAAATTTTACACTTTTTTTGAAAAAATTTTTGGAAAAGAAATTTCAGATACGGGCTTAACAACAGAGCAGGTATTGAAGAATATGAATCTTGCCAAAGAAAGTAAACTGACGTTGGCGGGGCTTCTTCTTTTTGGAAACAACACGCAGGGTATAAAGCCCTTTTGCCTCATCCGTGCCGTAGCATTTCCGGGAAATGAAATAAGCGACAATGTTTACAATGATAAACGAGACTGCATGGGAACGATAGAAGAGCAGTTCCGTTCCGCCATGACCTTTCTGAAAAATAATTTATCCAATATTCAGAAAGAAAAATCATTTAACAGCCAAGGGACGTTGGAAATTGATGCACGGGCATTGGAGGAAGCGGTTGTGAACGCTTTACTGCACCGCGATTACAGCAAGAATGCGGTTATCCGAATATTGATTTTTAAAAACAGGGTGGAAATAATCAGCCCGGGATGTTTACCTAATCATTTAACTATTGAGAATATTAAAAATGGCAATTCTGTAATGCGAAATCCCTTGCTATCTTCTTTTGGAACAAAAATTTTGCCTTACTCCGGCATCGGCTCCGGGATTCCCCGTATTATTAAAACACATCCCGGCACAGATTTTTTAAATGATGAGGATGGAGAGCAATTCACAGTTATATTCTATAGGAGTATTGCATGACTAAAAGACGTATCTGCTATTCTTAAAACAAATCAAGCAATGGAAGAAACAGACATTGTATTACTTCTTTCTCTGTAAAACCGCAATTACCGCCTTCACAATATCCCCGGCTCTCAGCCCATATTTCTCCATCAGTTCCTCCGGTTTCCCGCTTTCCCCGAAACTATCATCCACAGCAACATATTCCTGCGAGGCAGGAAATTTTCTGGCAAGAAGTTGAGCAATAGAATCGCCAAGGCCGCCATTACGCTGATGTTCTTCGGCAGTGACGAGGCATTTTGTTTTGAGTACTGATTCAAGGATTGCCTCCTCGTCAAGTGGTTTTATCGTGTGAATGTTGATCACTTCGGCAGAAATTCCGGTTTTCTCAAGAGATTCTGATGCCTTCACCGCCTCCCATACCAAGTGGCCGGTGGCAAATATTGATACATCGCTGCCTTTTTTTAATATAAGCGCTTTTCCGATTTCAAATTTCTGGTCGTGAGGTGTAAAATTGGGAACCTTCGGCCGGCCGAACCTCAAATAGACGGGACCGCTGTATCCTGCAATCGCGATGGTTGCCGCTTTTGTCTGGTTGTAATCGCAGGGGTTAATAACACTCATTCCGGGAAGCATTTTCATCAATCCTATGTCCTCAAGTATCTGGTGCGAAGCCCCGTCCTCTCCAAGTGTAAGCCCGGCATGTGATGCGCATATTTTTACGTTTTTTCCCGCATAAGCGATGGACTGCCGTATCTGATCGTAAACGCGGCCTGTCGAAAAATTTGCGAAGGTACCGGTATAAGGAATTTTTCCTCCTATGGTCAGCCCGGCTGCAATTCCCATCATATTCGCCTCGGCAATGCCGACCTGGAAAAAGCGATCCGGGAATTCTTTTGCAAAAGCGGTCATTTTCAGCGAGCCGCACAGGTCGGCAGTGAGGGCGACAACATCCGGGTTGCTGCGGCCAAGTTCCTTGAGTCCGTCACCGAAGCCGGCACGGGTTTCAAGGAGTTCAGGGGTTGCGGGATGGTTCATTCGGGTTAATTGATATTCACTACTGTTGTACTCCCCGGCTCAATGGTAAAATCTTTTTCCCTTGTAAATATCGCCTGCGGTGAATATTTAGGCCTGAAAACGAGTTTATATTTACCGGGCTGCAACAATAATGTCTCGCGGGGCAATCCTTCGCGCAGGTTGTAAATTAATTCAAGTTTGTTATCTTTTACTAAGAAAATGGTTCCTAACCCGCGGCCTTCGGTGATCACCGATGCAATACCCGGCTGCGGAATTTCCACGGTAGTAGTGTGGCTCTGCTTTATCTCAACATCATTGATATAAATTCTTGGTAGCGATAATACCTCAAGGTCATATTTTCCGATCAGATATTTTACGGTAGTGTTAAAATCCTGCACATTAAGCGTTGCGGCTTCGCCTTTTTTCCTTACAATACACTGAAGGTTTTTGTAATCGCTTCTGCCCATAACTTTCAGGTTCAGCATGCCTTGGGGGGTTTCAGTGGCTATGATGGTATGCTTACCCGGTGTCAGCGTGATGCTGTCTTTTTCCACAGGAGGTATGGTATGAACGTTCAACCGGTAAACACCGAGCGGATCAATGACCACGGTATCCGGCACACCGCGGGCGTTCATTGTGTGAATGTAGTTGTAACGCATTTTTCCCGAAAACATATCGTAAAAAGTCATATTGACATTTGTCTCGGTCGCTTTACCGTAAATATCGAGCAGGTTGACCTGTGCGGTAGTGGAATTCAGTGCGTGGGAGATGACAACGCCAAGCGCAATGTTGAATGATGTTTCGTTGGTCGCATCGTAATAGTTCCCTACACATTCAAAGGTCTTTATAAAATTCGGATCGAGGCCCACACCAATCACAAACGGTTTCAATATGATTCCCTTCTGCTGAAGTTCGTGCGATGCCGCGCAGGGGTCTTCATCGCACGCCTCAACGCCATCGGTTATCAGGATGATGATGTTGCGGCAATTATCACAGGGGGGGAAATCGTTTGATGATCGCATCAGCGAACGCGCAATGGGCGTTGTTCCTTTCGGATAGATATTTTTCAGCACCGTTTTTATCTGTTCGTAGTTGTTTTTTGAAAAAGGAACTTCAAGCCGGGTGTCATCGCAGTCCTGTTGTCCCGGTGAAATCTGCTTCTGATGACCGTATAGCCGCAAAGCAAGTTCAAGATTTTTTGAACCCGCACGCTGCAAACTGTCGAGGGTTTTCGACATGATGCGCTGGGCGATATCTATTTTTTTTCCCGTCTGCCACTCGCCAAGCATGCTCTGGGAGGCATCAAAAAGAAAAAGTATCCTGGTAAGCGGTGGCTGCGCACCTGCCATGAGATGAATCAGAATGAAAGTAAAGTAAAAAAAATATTTCATCTATACTTCAATAATCTCCGAGTGTTTCCTTCAACTGCTCCAATCCTTTTTTTACCTGTTCATCGTTTGGCGGTACTCCATGCCATTCATATTTGCCTTTCATAAAATCAACTCCGTACCCGATTTCGGTTTTCATTATTATCATAACGGGTTTTTTATTATGCGCTTTTTCCTGTGCCATCCGCAAGGTATCCATTACTGCGCCCATATCATTGCCGTTCATTTCAAGGGTAAGCCATCCGAACGAATCCCATTTTGCCCGTAAATCACCAATAGGCATCACATCATCAACCCTTCCGTCAATCTGAGCGTTATTGTAATCAATTGTAGAGATAAGGTTATCAACTCTGAATTTTGCACCGGCAAGCGCTGCTTCCCATGTCTGGCCTTCCTGCATTTCGCCATCGCTGTGCAAACTGTAGACATAGCGATTATCACCGTTGAGTTTTTTTGCAAGAGCGGCACCAATGGCGACCGACAGCCCTTGTCCAAGTGATCCGGATGCCATCCTTATACCGGGTAATCCATCATGAGTTGCCGGATGACCCTGCAGCCGGGAATTTATTTTTCGAAAGGTGGATAATTCCTTAACGGGAAAATAACCGCTCCGGGCAAGAGCGCTGTACCATACGGGGGAGATATGGCCGTTTGAGAGAAAAAACAAATCATTTTCTTTGCCATCCATGGTAAAATTACGCGGGTCATGTTTCAGGATTTCAAAGTAAAGCGCCACAAAAAATTCGGTGCAGCCGAGTGAGCCGCCCGGATGCCCTGACTGGCATGCATGCGTCATTCGCAAAATATCCCTGCGAACCTGGGAACAAATCCTTTCAAGTTCTTTTATCATCGGCATTCCGGACTGTTCTTTTAATTATGGTGTCATCACCAGGTTCAATAAAATATTGATTACCTAAAAATTCAGTTACTACTCATGTGGGTATCTGAAAATACAAAAATTCCTGCCACCCCGATAGCAATCGGGGTCACAAAAGCACTAAAAAACACAAAAAAATTTAGTGAAACCTGCCTGCCGGCAGGCAGGTTTTGTGATTTCGTGTTTTTGTGGCATGAAATTACGGGGGTGCTGAATATTAACAAAATTCAAAAGTATGGGAATTTTATACTGGTAATGCAGGTATGTTAAAAACAGATTGTTAATGTTAATAACTTTGCCCTTAATCCTCAAATCACTAATCTCTAAATCACCAGATCTTTCCATGTCACTCTCATGCGGTATTGTCGGTCTGCCGAATGTCGGTAAATCCACCCTCTTTAATTGTCTCTCCGGAGTAAAAGCGCGGATTGCCAATTTCCCGTTTACAACCATTGAGCCCAATGTTACCATTGTTCCTGTACCCGATAAAAGGTTGTACCGGATATCGGAACTTGTAAAACCTGCGAAAATAACTCCCGCTGCAGTTGAATTTGCCGACATTGCCGGGTTGGTAAGAGGCGCCAGTAAAGGCGAAGGGCTTGGTAACATGTTTCTCGGTCATATTCGCGAAACGGATGCCATTATTCACGTTTTACGCTGTTTCGATAATGACAATATTATTCATGTTGACGGCAGTGTAGACCCGTTAAGGGACAAAGAAGCGGTAGAATTTGAATTGCTTATGAAAGATATTGAAACTGTTGAGAATAAAATCCGGAAACTTGAAAAAGCAATAAAAAGTAACGATAAGACCATAATTGAATTGATGGAAACCTATCGTTTTTACCTCGATCACCTGAGCAAAGGAATTCCCGCAAGAAGGATGAATATAACCAATGAAAAAGCAATCCTGGTTAAAGATGCCTCCCTTCTGACTTCCAAACCGGTTTTATATGTTTGCAATGTTGATGAAAAATCAATCCTGAAAGGTAACAGGTATGTAGATATGGTACAAAGTTTTGCCATTGGTGAAAATACCGGAGTTGTTGTGATTTCTGCCGCCCTGGAGGCGGAGATTACAACCATGAACGATGAAGATGATCGCACTATGTTTTTACGGGAAGCCGGATTAAACGAGCCGGGAATAGACAAACTTTTACATGAAGCATACAGGTTATTAAATCTCTCGACTTATTTTACTGCGGGTGAGAAGGAAGTTCGTGCATGGACCATCCGCAACGGCATGGATGCCCGCCAGGCGGCCGGTGTTATTCATTCCGATTTTGAAAAAGGGTTCATCCGCGCTGAAGTGATTAAGTACGATGATTTCATAAAATACAAATCTGAAACTGCATGCAAAGAAGCGGGAAAAATGTTCGTGGAAGGAAAGGATTACATGGTACAGGACGGGGATATGATATATTTTAGGTTTAATGTATAATCAATGGTTCGTGGAATTTTTGGTAATGGTTTTTATTTTCATAGGGAAGTAGAGACGAGACCTGGTCTCGTCTCTACTTCCCATATCCTGTTATTACGGCATTATTTCCATCTTCCCTGTTAATAACCCTGTTGATATTCTCCATTTATCCTGCGGAATCACGGTTTTTTTATAGATAATTTTGTAAAATTAAATCGCAATTTTTATGCCGGATCAGTTCACTTATACCGAAGCGGAAGTAAAATCGCTTGACTGGAAAGATCATATCCGTTTCAGGCCAGGAATGTATATTGGGAAACTTGGTGACGGTTCCTCACCGGATGATGGCATCTATGTACTTCTCAAGGAAGCCATAGATAACGCGATCGATGAATTCATGATGGGATTCGGGAAGACCATAGAAATCTCCATTAAAAACAATTCGGTCACTCTGCGCGATTACGGCAGGGGTATACCGCTGGGAAAAGTACTCGATTGCGTTTCGGTGATTAACACCGGTGCCAAGTTTGATACAAAGGCATTCAAAAAATCGGTAGGGCTTAATGGTGTGGGAACCAAAGCCGTTAATGCCCTGTCATCATATTTTAAAGTAGATGCAATCCGCGAAAATAAAATCAAGACCATTGAATTTGAACGCGGAAAAGTCATTAAAGATAACCGCCTGCAATCCTGTTCAGACAGAAACGGCACAAAATTAGTTTTTACTCCTGATGAAAAGATGTTCGGGAAATTTCATTTTATCAATGAGCATATCGAGAAAATGTTGTGGAATTACTGCTATCTCAATCCGGGACTTACTATCGTTTATAACGGAAATAAATTCCATTCCGAAAAGGGGCTGTTTGACTTGCTAACTGCAAACATTTCGCAGGAAATGATTTATCCCATCATCCATCTCAAAGGCGATGATATTGAAATCGCCCTTACTCACGGGAACAAGTATGGTGAAGAGTATTATTCTTTTGTTAATGGCCAGAATACTACCCAGGGGGGTACCCACCTGGCTGCATTCAGGGGCGCTGTAGTTGATACAATCAGGGAATTTTATAAGAAAGAATATGACGCTGTGGACGTGCGCGAGGGAATGATTGCCGCTCTGAATGTGAAAATCATTGAGCCGGTCTTTGAATCGCAGACCAAAACAAAATTAGGATCGCAGGAAATTGAACCGGGTGGCGCTTCGATGCGCACCTATATCGGGGACTTTCTTAAAAAGGAACTGGATAATTTCCTTCATAAAAATCAGGAAACCGCTGATGCATTACAGAAAAAAATTGAAGAAAACGAACACGAACGGAAAGAACTTGCGGGAATTCAGAAAATCGCAAAAGAACGGGCGAAAAAAGCAAATCTTCATAACCGTAAATTGCGTGACTGTAAAGTTCATTATGATAACCACAGCGAAAACCGGCTTGAATCAACCATATTCATTACGGAAGGTGATTCGGCAAGCGGCTCAATTACCAAATCAAGAAATGTCAGCACTCAGGCAGTTTTCAGTCTGAAGGGAAAACCCCTCAATGTTTTCGGGCTCTCAAAAAAGGTCGTCTATGAAAATGAAGAACTGCACCTCCTGCAGTCGGCCCTTAGTATTGAAGAAGGGCTTGAAGGGCTCCGCTATAATAATATCGTAATAGCGACCGATGCTGATGTTGACGGAATGCATATCCGCCTTCTGCTGATCACTTTCTTTCTTCAATTTTTTCCGGACATTGTTAAAAACGGACATCTTTATATTTTAAAAACTCCTTTATTCAGGGTCAGGAATAAACAACGGACAATCTATTGTTATGATGAGCATGAGAAACAAGAGGCATTGAAAGAACTTGGTGAAAAAGCGGAGATCACCCGCTTCAAGGGACTTGGAGAAATTTCACCCGATGAATTCAAAAATTTCATCGGTCCCGATATGCGCCTTGAACCCGTTATACTGGGAAAAGAAGATACAATAGGTCACATGCTGAAATATTATATGGGAGAGAATACACCTGAAAGGCAGGAATTTATCATTGAAAACCTGCGGGTGGAGAAGGAGATGATAGATAGATAGGTATTTATAGGAATATATTGTAAATCCCAGAGCAGAGCATAATTATGTCAAGACCTAAAAAACAACAACCGGAATTGCCGGCAACGGCAGAACAACCGGTTCCTGTAAACGGCAACGGTTCCATTTCAAATATCACCCATGTTTCGGGAATGTACAAGAGTTGGTTCCTTGATTATGCTTCGTATGTAATTCTTGACCGTGCGGTTCCCGCCCTTGAAGACGGGTTGAAACCCGTACAGCGAAGGTTGCTTCATGCCATGTGGGAAATGGAAGACGGCCGGTATCACAAGGTCGCCAACATCATCGGGCAGACCATGAAGTACCATCCTCATGGAGATGCTTCAATAGGTGATGCGCTTGTGCAACTCGGGCAGAAAGAACTCCTGATCGATACCCAGGGCAACTGGGGAAATATTCATACCGGAGACAGCGCTGCCGCGCCCAGGTACATTGAAGCGCGTTTGTCAAAATTCGCTCTTGAAGTCGCGTTTTATCCAAAGACAACACAGTGGCAGGCATCCTATGACGGGAGGGGGAAAGAACCTGTATTTCTGCCGATGAAATTCCCGCTCCTTCTTGCGCAGGGTATTGAGGGAATTGCTGTGGGATTGTCGTGTAAAATCCTTCCGCATAATTTCAATGAACTGATTGACGGAGCAATAAAAGTACTCAGAGGCAGGAAGCCGGAAATATTTCCGGATTTCCCTACAGGCGGGCTTGCCGATTTTTCGCAGTATAATGACGGTGAAAGGGGGGGGCGTGTGCGGGTGAGGGCTAAAATTGCCGAACAGGACAAAAAAACGCTGATCATTACCGAGATCCCTTTCGGAACAACTACCGTTTCACTGATAGCATCCATTCTTAAAGCAAATGATAAGGGAAAAATTAAAATTAAAAGCGTTGAGGATAATACTGCCGAAAAAGTAGAGATACTTGTTCACCTTCCTGCAGGCGTTTCACCCGACAAAACCATAGATGCCTTATATGCGTTTACCGATTGCGAAGTGAGCATATCTCCCAATGCCTGCGTAATTGAAAACGATAAACCGCGGTTTTTGACTGTTTCAGAAATTTTAAAAATTTCAACAGGGAAAACTCTTGATCTCCTTAAACTGGAACTTGAAATTAAACGCGATGAACTCCTGACCGACTGGAAATATTATTCCCTTGAAAGAATTTTTATTGAAAAACGGGTTTATAGGCAGATTGAAGAGTGTAAAACATGGGAAGATGTAATCGATACCATCCGTAAAGGAATGAAACCCTACATGAAAAAATTAGTTGCACCCGACAATAAACCGGTCCCGGAACTTGCCGATGAGGATATTGTGAAACTTACCGAAATAAAAATAAAACGTATATCAAGGTTTGATCTTGATAAAGCGGAGGAAAATATCAAGTCAATAGAGGAGGAACTAAAGAAGGTAAAACATAACCTCGCAAACATTGTTGACTATACGGTTGAATATTTCAAAGAACTGAAACGCAAATATGGTGACGGAAGGGAGCGCAAAACCGAAATCAAGCCCTTTGAGACCATTGTAGCCGCAAAAGTGGCGACCGCTAATGAAAAATTATATGTCAACCGCGAGGAGGGATTTGCCGGTTTCGGCATGAAGAAGGATGACTTCGTTTGCGACTGTTCCGATATTGACGATTTAATAGTCATCAGGAAAGACGGCATCATGGTCGTGAAAAAAATTGCCGAGAAGGATTTCTTTGGCAAGGAGATCATGCATGTCGGAGTATGGAAGCGTGGTGATGAAAGAACTGTTTACAACCTGATATATGTTGACGGACAGAAGGGTGTGGCGCGTGCAAAGCGGTTTGCCGTTACCGGTGTAACCCGCGATAAAGAATACCCGCTGACAAAAGGAAAAGAGGGCTCAAAAGTAATTTACCTTACCGCCAATCCCAACGGTGAAGCCGAAGTGGTGAGGATTTATCTAAGGCAGAAGCAGGGATTGCGCAAGACCGAGTTTGATTTTGATTTCAGCGCACTTGAAGTCAAAGGCAGGGGCGCTGGCGGAAATATAATTACCCGGCAGACCGTTAACCGCGTTGCTCACAGGGAAAAAGGAGTGTCAACGCTTGGCGCCAGGACAATATGGTTTGACGATACCGTGATGCGGCTGAATGTGGATGAGCACGGGACTTTCCTCGGTGAATTTAATCCCGAGGATAAGGTGCTTACCGTAATGCAATCGGGTCACTACCAGTTACATTCCTTCGATCTCTCCGAACATTTTGACGATGATATGATCCTCATTGAAAAATATTTCCCTGAGAAGCCGCTTTCAGCCGTCTATTATGACGGTGAGACGAAACAATATATGGTAAAGCGATTCATTGTGGAAAAAACCGACCGGAAAGTTCCTTTCATTACTGAAAACCCGGATTCACACATTGAAATTGCCTCAACCGATACCAACCCCGTTGTTGAAATTTCATTCGGCAAAGAAGGGGGGGGGCAGAAAAGAAACAAAAAGGTCAATCTTGCCGAATTTATTGAAGTAAAAGGATTAAAAGCCAAAGGAAACCAATTAAGTGCCGGTAAAGTTAAGGAGGTAAACCAGCTGCAGTCCGAAACACCACCTTCTGGTACAACCGCAGTAACTTCTGAAGAAAATGAAAAAGGTGGTGACGTAAAAACTAAAGAACTACCAAAAGAATCCTCCGGTACCGCTCCAACAGTCGGGAAAGAAAGTTCCGGAAAAAAAAAGAAGGTTGATAAAAATGAGGTCAAAGGTAGGCAGGCGAAGTTGTTCTGATTTTTTTCCCTTCATATTTACATCTTCGTTTCATTTTCCAATTCTTAGTGGCTGACGCACGCAACCATGAAATAATAAATAATAAATAAAGAATAAAAAATAACGAAATTATATGGTCTCTGCACTTTGTAATTTGTTATTTCTTATTTGGTTATTTGTCATTACCCTTTCCACAGGTACGAATGATGAGATTTTTGTTAAATATAACATCGCAGAAAAAAACACCTCAATTTTATTATTTGATGTTTTCGGAAGGAAACTATCAACGCAACAAATTAATAATAAATTTACAAAAATTGATTTATCCGGTTATTCCAGCGGCATTTATTTTTTGCTTATTAAAAGCAGCAATCAATCCTTTTCAAAATCATTTATTAAATACTGAATTTCCATCCGATAATTTCGGGTGTATCCCAAAATGCACTTTTTGTGAGGGATGCCATCACTTAGAGTGATGGTATCCCTTTGTGCATTTTGGGATACACCCATAATTTCTGCCTTCCTGTTGTTCTTACTCATGCCGTTTTTCTTATTATTACCTTTGTGAAAACAAAGTTCACTTTTGGCAAACACTCTTTCAATAGACGGTTTTCTTTCAAAAGCAATGGATATCCCTGTCATTGACGTCCGCTCTCCCAAAGAATTTCACCGGGGTCACATTCCGGGCGCTTTTAATATTCCGCTGTTTGACAATGAAGAACGGGCGATTGTTGGGACCACTTATAAGCAGGTCGGCAGGGAACCTGCACTGAAAATTGGTTACGGAATTGCTGGGGTAAAAAGTGACGATATCGTAAAAAGAATATCTGAAATTGCCCCCGGACGGGAAGTCCTGGTGTATTGCTGGAGGGGGGGTATGCGCAGTGCCGGGGTGGCATCGCTCCTTGACAAGAACGGATTTAACGTATCTGTCCTGCAAAAGGGATATAAAGCATACCGCAATTTCCTGATGGAGCGATTTTCAAAACCGGCAAAAATCATTCTCCTTGGCGGCATGACCGGCAGCGGAAAAACGGAAATTTTACAGGAACTCGGTAAACATGGTGAACAGGTAATTGACCTGGAAGAACTGGCGCGCCACAAGGGCTCGGCTTTTGGTGCCCTGGGCCAGCAACCCCAACCGACAACAGAGCAATTCCAGAATGATATTTTTACAAAATGGTTGATGATGGATTTGCAAAAACCAATCTGGCTTGAAGATGAATCCATGACCATTGGGACCGTCAATTTACCGATTCCCCTGTACAGGCAAATGCGTGAAGCGCACGTAATAAACATTGAGATTGAGAGAAAAATCCGTGTAGGGCGCTTGGTTCTTGAATATGCACGGTTTGATAAAGAAACACTGAAATATATTTTTTACAGGATAGGTGAGCGGCTTGGCAGTCAAAATGTACAGAGGGCTGTTGCCGCCATTGATAAAGAAGATTTTTACACCGCTGCAGAGATAAGTTTGGTTTATTACGATGTGGCATATCTGCATGGCATTGATAAGAGGAAAAAGGAAAGCGTTACCGGATTGAAATTAAATTCAGGTAATCCGGCAGAAAACAGCGTAAAGGTTTTGGAAAGGGCGCATGAAGTGTACAGTTCCCTATATTTGTCACCTGAAGTCAAAGTGTTGTCAGGTGTTTCCACCTGATCACTTATAACTCTTATTTTTATTCAAACATGAATCCATTGTATTGGATATTGATTGCTGCCGGAGCAATACTCCTCATTTTCCTGCTCTTCTATAATTCCCTTATCAGCAAACGCAACCAGGCCGAAAACGCTTTTGGCGGGATTGATGTGATGCTGAAAAAAAGATATGATCTTATTCCTAATCTTGTTGCGGCAGTAAAAGGATATATGCAGCATGAGCAAAACCTTCTTACCGAGATAACGGAATTACGGGGAAAAGCGATGAATGAAAATATTGCCACTAATGAAAAGGTAATGCTTGATAATAAAATTGCCGGATTATTGGCGGGAATTTTTGCCCGGGTGGAAAATTATCCCAACCTGAAGGCGAGTGAAAATGTGTTGCACCTTCAGGCATCACTCAATGAAATTGAAGAGCAGATATCAGCCGCGCGCTTACAATAATGGCGTGGAAATGTTCCCTTCTAATATTGTAGCGGGTATAATGGGGTTGAAAAGAAGGAATTTCTTTGAGATAGCGGAAGAAGAGAGGAAGAATGTAAAGGTATCCACCATCCCCCCTCCCCCCTCTTATTAGTTGAGGAGTAGTAGTAAGTCCCCTCTTGAAAGAGGGGATTTAGGGGTGTGTCATATAAAACCAATTTATTAATAATGAACACAAAATCCGAACCCGAACTCAAATCTTTTTATTCCGAACAATTAGTTCCGCCCCTGTCCGTCATAGACAAAACCCGGAAAAAAGCGCTCAGATGGATATGGGCTGTAACGATTCCGGTTGCTGTCATTATCCTGCTCTTTGTTTTTACTTTTCTGCTTCCTTTTCTGACCGGAAACACAGGTAAAAAATTTTCTGAACTCCTGACCCCGGCACTTCCTGATAATGTTTCATCATTGCAAACCCGCATTCAATCCATCTCATCCAGAATTCAGGCACACCCCGATTCAGCGCAGATTCTATCGGGTGAACTTGAAAAAATTCAGAGGGAAGCCACCGCAGTTCAGAAGGATTTATCTTCAAAAATTTCAAATCCTTTTGCACCGGGTAATTTTGAGATAAGCGTTTCCAATCCGCAGTTTATTACTTTTTTATGGATTGGCGGCATGATCATAAGCGTTGGATTGCTCGTTTTTACCGCGTTCAGAGCATCACGCACGGTACGTAAACTGAAAGATGAATTTAAAACCGTAATTATTCCCAAAATCGTATCCTTTTATAACAGTAACCTGACCTACCAGAAAGACAGGTTCATCAGTCGAACGGAATTTTCGTCCTGCCGTATTTTTGAACCTGAAGAGAAATATTCTGATGGAACAGTGCATTATTCCGGTGAGGACTATGTAAGCGGCATTCTTGAAAAAACAAGGATTGAATTCTGCGAACTGAAATACTACAAAGAGAAAATCGTTAAATTCGGGAAAGAAACGAGGCGATCGCGAAGATGGATTTTCAGAGGTCTTTTCGCCAAAGCCGACTTCAATAAAAATTTCACAACCGATCTCGTTGTGTTGCCGGATACGGCAGAGAAACTTTTCGGTTTCATAGGGCAGGCGCTGCAGTCGTGGAATTTTACGAGGGACAAACTTGTAAAACTGGAAAACCCCGAATTTGAAAAGGAGTTTGTGGTTTACGGCAATGATCCCATTGAAAGCAGGTATATTCTTTCACCGGCACTCATGACACGGATGACCGACTACAAACGGAAAACAAAACGCAAAGTTCATTTTTCTTTCAGAACTTCAAACATGTACCTTGCAATCCCCATTTCAAAAGACCTGTTTGAACCATCCCTGTTCAAAACGCTTGTCCGTTATGAACCCATCAGGGAATATTACGAATCCATTGCTCTTGTTGCCGATGTTGTGACTGACCTCGATCTGAATACCCGTATCTGGTCGAAAAGGTAATAATTTGATCTCTTTTTGCATGATTGAAACATTTTTTTTTACTTTTTGGACAAAACTGTTTAGCAATCCTGACGATTTTTTTCAGAAATATTTACCGGGTAATAAAAAATGGCCTCCATATTTTGTATTAACCCTTATTGTCTTCGGTATCAGTTACGGGATTGACCGCATTGATGCGCAATTGATTAAGAACGATTTGAAAGGGAATCTGGACGAAATTCCGTTCATTAATAACTGGCTTGGATACTGGATTATGGCAATTATCGGAGGGGTAATGGGTGGTAGTATTTTATATCTCATTGGCAGTTGGTTTTTCAATGTTCGGCTCAAATGGTCAAAAGGTACGGGTAACATTACAAAATCAAGATTTATTTTCCTTTATTCCGGAGTTATTTATGGCTGGGTAATCATTTTGGTAACCTTTACCGGGATGCTCCTTAACCCTAAACCCTACGATCCGGATTCTGATATAAACCTTTGGGATTTATCTACCCTTTGTATCCAGTTGTTCTTTGTCTATTATTCAATATATGTAAGTTATTGCGGAGTCAGATCAATTACAGATGCTGATAAATTCAGAAGAAAAATATGGTTTCTCATTTTACCTGTTGTTTTTTATACCATACTTTACATTACTTTATTTGTTTTGGTTTTTAATTATATTAAATCTTTACCTGATAACTTATCCTTCCCTGATGACTCGCCTTTTGCATTATGTATGCCTTCCTTTGAAACCGGAGTGAATTAATACTCAATTTGCCTATCTCATTCCCTTTTCCTACCTTTACGGCAAATTTTATTCCCATGTTTACCCAAACATCTCCGCCATCAGAACGGTTAAACAGCAATATTGACGTATTAACCTTCGCCCTCGCCTTATCCTTTGCTTTTTCATCACAATCGCTCTCCCAACCCTGGATTAACCGGGATAATCCTCCTCAGAATTTTTTCGATATTCAAAAATCTTTTAATAATTACTGGCAGGGAAAAACCGTTCAGAAAGGTAAAGGATGGATGCCCTATAAAAGGTGGGAATATTTCTGGGAACCGCGCGTTGGCGCCTCCGGCAAATTTCCGGATGCAATGGTAATTTATATGGAATGGTTGAAAGAAAAACAAAATAGTGTTGCAAAATCAGGCATGGCGGGTAATTGGACTTCGCTCGGTCCCCTCCAGGTTCCCACTTATGGCGGTGCAGGAAGGATTAATTGCATACGATTTGATCCGACTAATTCCAGCACTATCTGGGCAGGGTCTCCTTCCGGTGGATTGTGGAAAAGCGATGATGGCGGAACTACGTGGAGTACCAATACCGATCTCCTTCCAATCATAGGGGTATCAGATATCGCAATTGACCCGACCAA
>JACPRZ010000002.1:0-37575 GCA_016193485.1 Bacteroidota bacterium
ATGAACAAAGCAACCTCCTATGCTGCCCGGACCACCATTCAGATATTTGTACGTGCACCAGACAGCGAAATCAACATCCCAGTCATGCAGTTGCAACGGCACATTTCCGGCAGAATGGGCAAGGTCAAATCCCGCAATGCATCCTTTTTTATGTGCAGCCCCAGTAATGCGGGAGATATCATACGTCTGTCCCGTAAGGTAATTAACTCCTCCGAAAAGAACGAGAGCAACTTCGTCTCCGTTTTTTTCTATTTCTCTCTCAATTTTCTCTGCGCTGACAATGTGCTCATTCCCGTCAGGTTTTATTCCGATGAGATGTTTTTCAGGATCATACCCGTGCATTTTCAGATGTGATTTTACAGCATATAGGTCAGAGGGGAAAGGCGAATATTCCATCATGATTTTTGTGCGCTTCCCGCTGGGACGGTAAAACGATACGAGCATCAGATGAAGGTTCACGGTCAGGGAGTTCATCAGTGCAACTTCGGCCGGCTTCGCACCCACAACGCGCGCCATCAGGGGTGATAAAATATCATCGAAGGAATACCATGGTTTTGCCGCATGGAAATGGCCTTCCACTGCAAGATGAGACCAGTCGCGCATCACCTCATCTACCTCTTTCATTGCACCTTTGGGTTGAAGTCCCAAAGAATTTCCGCAGAAATAAATATATTCTTTTCCACCTGCGGTTTTAGGGATAAAAAAATGATCACGGTACTTTTTCAGCGGATCCTTTGCATCCATTCCGGAAGCAAATTCCTTACCTGTTGTAAATCCGGGGCCGGGAGCCATAATGTTTGTTTTGATATACATTTTTGTTACTACTCAGCATCCCAGTAATTTCATGCCACAAAATCACTAAAACACAAAATTTCACTAAATTTTTTTGTGTTTTTTGGTGCTTTTGTGACTTTGTGGCAGAAATTTTTATGTTTTCGGATACCCACCTGAATAGTTACACATTTTTACCCGTTAAACCTGTTTTTATTTTATAAAGCACCGGCCGGCTGGGAGCCGATTCTGTTGCAAAGTGCGGAACCTGTAAATTCAGAAGGTAACAACCGTCCGGTACCCTTACTGGAATGTAAATCATTTCCGTAATTGTTTTTTTTGGAATATTTTCTATTTTTCCGGATTCGTTATTCCGGGGTAAATCCCAGAAAATGCGATGGGCTGTAAGATTCCCCCCGTCCGAAGACCTGTCCACCGATGGCAGGTCAACAAGAAGGTGGCGGAAAGACAACCGGTTAACAAAATGAATCGCGTCAAGCGAAAAATAGGGGGGGGTACCTGACCATATCCGGGTAAGTTTGAATCTGTTGTTCGGCAGGGTCCGTATGATCAGGGCGCCATGGAAATCAGGGGATGATCCCCTGAGCGCGCGGTTTAGTGCCGCACGGGTGATTATTTTATCGCCTTTCTGTTTTACCGGAAAACAGGTATCCTCCGCTTTCATTGCATCCCCGGGCGTGATGGTGATCAGCGTGGCCGGGATCAGGGTTTCAGTAAGGCATTGATTCAGGGTTATTTCCCTCCCGGTTATGTGTCCTGCACATTCCGTGTGGGTTCCATTACAATGCGGTATCAGTGATATCTGCGATACATTGCAACTCCCTCCTGCTTTTTTACTTCCGGTAAAATTGCCTGAAGTAAAAGTTTTTGATGATGCGGGCGGAGCGTTGTAGAAATTTGGCTGTGGACCGTTAAAAAAGAGGGGAATAGAAATATCAATAAAATCATCGGGATGAACAGAATATGCGCCCGATGGTAATTTCAGGATCAGATCCATATTAAACTTTCAGGTTAAGGCCAAGCCACCTGATTGCATTGCGGCTGAATATTTTTTCTTTTGTATTCGTTTTCAGGTCATCCATGGAATCAATCATAGTTCCAGGGTCGGATTCACCGAGGGGAAAGGGATAATCGGATCCGAAAACAATCATATCTTCACCTATAAGGTCGATCAAAAATCGCAGGATGCGGGGATCGTGCGTCAGTGAATCCACATAAAATTTACCGAGGTAATTTTTCGGGTTCACCGGGTTATCCGTTGCACAAAGATCGGGGCGCATGCGAAAGGCATGTTCGATCCTGCCGAATGAGGGACCGAAACCGCCTCCGCCATGGGCAAAAGCGACCCTCAGCCGGGGGAGTCGTTCAAACACTCCACCGAAAATGAGCGAACAAAGCGCACGCGATGTCTCAGCCGGCATACCTACCAGCCAGGGCATAAAATATTTCGGCATACTGTCTTTGCCCATCATGTCCCACGGATGAACGAATATTGCAGCACCGAGTTCTTCAGCAGCCCTGAAAACCGGGAATAAATTTTCGTCATCAAGATTTTTTCCGTTCACGTTGGTGCCGATTTCAAATCCGGCAAGCCCCATTTCCTTCATTCCCCTTTCCATTTCCCTGATTGCTAATTCAGGCGCTTGCAAAGGTAATGTTCCGAGCCCTATAAACTTGTCCGGATATTTATGAACAATTCCTGCAATATGATCATTCAGGAATGAGGATATTTCTGCAGCATGTTCAGGTTTTGCCCAGTAACAAAAAAGAACGGGTATTGGCGACAAAACCTGCATATCAACATTATGTTTTTCACATTCCGTCATACGTACTCCTGGATCCCAGCAGTTACATCCTATTTCGCGAAACAGTTTATCGCCAATCATCATTTTGCCGGAGTTGCCGGCATAATGTTCAAGCCGTACGAAACCGGTGTATCCGAATTTCTTTGCAAAATCCGGAAATTCAGATGGGATAATATGGGTATGAATATCTATCTTCAAAATATGCCGTTTAGGCCGGAGGAATCATCATAGTACCGCATATCTGACAGGTGCGATATTCCGATGAGGAATAAAATTCATTCATTATCGGGGGCAACTGACTCACAATGTCGGTAAGATAGAAATATTTTTCATGCAGTTTGTGATTGCATTTTTCACAGAACCATAAACACCCGTCTCTCTCCCCGTGCTTTCGCTTAAGTTCCATAACAAGACCTACAGTACCGGCAGGTCTCTGAGGCGAGTGCGGGATTTTTGGCGGAAGCAGGAAAATTTCTCCTTCACGGATCGGGATGTTCACGGGCGTACCGCCATCCATGATACGGAGAATAATATCACCTTCTACCTGGTAAAAAAATTCCTCGGTTTCATTGTAATGGTAATCCTTTCGGGCATTAGGCCCGCCTACGACCATTACGATGAAATCGCTGGCATCGGTATAGACACACATGTTTCCCACCGGGGGCTTTAACAAATGGCGATGATCGTCAATCCATTTCCTGAAATTGAGAGGGGATGTATTTGCCATAGCAATGAGTTTAAGAGTTAATAATTATTTTACTGTTGCAATTACTTTCAGTTCAATGGCAATGGGTGTTGGAAGGCAATTGACTTCCACAGTCGTTCTTGCGGGCCGGTTTGTTGTAAAATATTGGCTGTATAATTTATTGAATGTCTTAAAATCATCCTTCATATTAGTCAGAAAAACCGTTACATCAACAATATTCTCCCAGCGTGAACCGGCATCTTCCAGGATAAATTTCACGTTATTAAAAACAGCATGACACTGCTGTTCAAAATCATAGGATACCACGTTGCCATTTGCATTGGAGTTTACACCAGGAATTTTTTTTGAATTCCTTCGCCTTGGCCCGATACCAGATAAAAAGAGAAGGTTGCCTGCCCTTCGGGCATGAGGATAAGGCCCTACCGGTTCAGGCGCCCTCCTGGAAATAATGACTTCCGGTTTTGATTTTTTAATTCTCATTATCCGTTATAATTCACACATACATTTTTCGGTTCGGTAAAGAAGCGCAACGCTTCCATTCCGCCTTCCCTGCCTAATCCTGAATTTTTCATTCCACCGAAGGGCGTACGTAAGTCACGCAGCATCCAGGTGTTTATCCATATTATTCCTGCCTGGATTTTAGATGCAAGGATATGGGCCCGCGAAAGGTTCTGAGTCCATATCATTGCAGCAAGTCCGTAAGGTGTGCCATTCGCCATTTGAACGGCTTCTTCCTCACCGCTGAATGGGGATATAGTTACAACCGGTCCGAATATTTCCTCCTGGTTTGTCCTGCAATTCCGGGACACTCCTTCAATGAGTGTGGGTTCAATAAACCAGCCGTTCCGGCAACGTCCCGACAGGATTTTCTGTTTTCCTCCACAAATTATTTTCCCTCCTTCTTTTTTCGCCAGGTCAATATAGGATAATATTTTTTCAAAATGCCGGTGTGAAACCACAGCACCGATTCGCGTTCTTTCCGATAACGGGTCCCCTGGCACAAGGGATTCAATCCTTGCAACAAAATCCTTTTTGAATTTATTATAAATCTTTTTTTCGACCAATATCCGTGATCCGCAAAGGCATATCTGTCCCTGGTTCTGAAATGAGGATTCAATGGTTTTTTCAAGCATCTCATCGTAAGAACAATCCGCAAAGATTATCACCGGGTTTTTTCCTCCCATTTCAAGCGATAATTTTTTAAACAGCGGGGCTGCAGCAGCAGCAATCCGGGCTCCCGTTGCACTGCTTCCGGTGAAAGAAATTGCCTTTACCGAAGGATGGAGAACAATGGCATTGCCTGTAGCGCCACCGGTGCCGTGAATAATATTAAGAACTCCTTCCGGTAAGCCCGAATTAATGCATACTCCGGATAGCATATAAGCAGTCATCGGAGTTATCTCCGATGGTTTTGCAATGATACAATTTCCGGTGGCAAGTGCGGGCGCGATTTTCCAGGTGAGAAGGTAAAGGGGCAGGTTCCATGGTGAAATACATCCTGCGATACCAAGCGGATGGCGTAACGTGTAATTAATAGCCCGCCCGGCCATTTCGTGTGATTCAGAAGAAAAATGGAGCGAGGCAGCGGCAAAAAACCTGAAGTTTGCTGCAGCGCGGGGAACATCAACTCTTTTAGCAAGAGTAAGGGGTTTGCCTGTGTCAACTGATTCGGCTTTAGCAAAGGAATCAGAGTCCCTTTCAATATGGTCAGCAATGCGCATTAAAATTGAATGGCGCTTTTCAGGGGTTAACGATGACCATTCGGGAAATGCTCTTTCTCCGGCTTCAACTGCAAGTTGTACATCGCGGGAATCAGATGCCGGTAATTCGTTTTCCAATTCCCCGGTAGCGGGATTGACATGGGTAAGATAGTTTCCTGATGCAGGCGGAATTAATTTCCCGTTGATATAATTTTTGATTTTAAACATCCATCCTTCCGGGTAAAAAGTGGTATTTGTCAGGGGCTGCAAAGCCCCGCACATAACGCTTTATGTGCGGGGGCAAAGATAATAATCAAAACATGACAAATATCATATTACTGCATCCTGATCCTCTTCAGCAGGTAGGGAAGCAAAATCTGCGTCAACCCTTTATTGACATCTGCACGGATAAAATCAATATGATACTGGCCGCATTTAAGCAGCAGCGTTTTCTGGAGTTCCGAAACCGATTTGCGATAATCATCTCTTACTTCTGACGGGGTGAGTTTTAATTCTTCGCCTGTTTCCATATCAATAAAGCGGTAGGGCCGGTTTTCAAAATCAAAATCAATTTCTTTTTTCCCGTCAAAAACGTGAAATAATATCACTTCATGTTTATTATGCCGGAGATGCTGAAGGGCGGCAAGAAGATTTTGGATGTCGGATGAATTTTCCATCATATCGCTGAACATTACAACAAGGGACCGATGATGGATATTTTCGGCAATCCCGTGCAACGACTCTACTGCAAAGGTCTTCTTGCGGGATATTTTTGTTTCTGCAGCCGAAACAATTTTTTCCAACTCGTTAAAAAGGTATTTATGGTGGACGGTAGTTGATTTCGCCTGTGAATGGAGTTCTACCTTATCGGAGAACAGGGATAATCCGACCGCATCCCGCTGTTTTTTCAGAAGTTGGATTAAAGCAGCGGCAGCATAAACGGAAAATGTGATTTTAGAAAATCCATCCCGCGGGAGGTCCTTTACTTCCGGGTAATACATGGAGGATGAATTGTCAATAATGATCCTGCACCGCAGATTGGTTTCTTCTTCAAACCGCTTGGTGAAAAGTTTTTCGGTCCTGCCGAAAAGTTTCCAGTCGATATGCCTTGTTGATTCACCGCTGTTATAAATGCGGTGTTCGGCAAATTCCACCGAAAATCCATGAAAGGGACTTTTGTGAAGGCCTGTAATAAAACCTTCAACCACCTGTCTTGCCAGAAGTTCCAGCGGAAGAAAAGGCCGGAGTTTTTGTTGATCAATCAAGTTTACGGATTGGGGTGCAAAAGTTATTCAGCCATGATTCACAACTGGCCGGTAAGTTTCTGCACTAACAGTGTTTTGGGAACTGCACCTACCTGCTTATCAACTAATTTACCGTTTTTGAAAAAGAGGAGTGTCGGTATGCTGCGAATCTGGTACCGGGTAGCGACACCGGGGTTAAAATCAACATTTAGTTTTCCGACTACCGCTTTACCTTCAAATTCCTTTGAGATTTCCTCCACATAAGGGGCAATCATCCTGCAGGGACCGCACCACTCGGCCCAGAAATCAATCATTACGGGTTTGTCGGATTTCAGAACCGTTTCATCAAAGTTCTGATCAGTTATTTCTATTGCCATACTAAGAATAGTTAAAATGAATTAAATGTGTTTATTGAATATCATCATTTCTATGAACAAAGGTAATTAAGATTCATTTATGCGGATCAGGATAACCTGATTTCATTTATTCCAAGAGTATGAAGGGATGATAAGAGGTTATCGGTTACTGTTGTTTTGATTTTGCGGGAGAAGAGTTTCAGGGAAGATGTTCCGTTATCGGTAATTTCAACTTCCACATCAACTTTACCTGAAGATGTTGATAAAACACCCATAAGGGATTTGATAAAAGTATCATTAATTCTTTCCAGCGGGACGCGTATGAGCAGGGAACGCGCCATCTGTTCCCTTGCATCAGCAAGCAGTTTTATGGTGAGCACCCTGAACTCGAGCATATTTTCATTATTGAATCTCGGCTGGATCCTGCCTTTTACCAGGACGAGTCCGCCTTTTTCGAGCAGGTGCTTGTATTTCAGGTAGTCCTCACCGAAGAGAAACCATTCGGCAGAATCGGTATAATCCTCAACCGTGAGAATACAGAATGTTTTGCCCGTTTTAGATACGCGCGTAACGGATTCGGTCACGATACCGGCAACCGTAAGTTCCCGGAATTTCATGGCAGATGCCTCCATGTTAATCTTAGCGATGGTGGAATTGCAGAAAGCGTTAATCTCAAGCGAGAAATCATCCAGCGGATGCCCGGAAATGTAAATTCCCGCGATTTCTTTTTCTTTCTGCAATTGTTCATATTTTGACCATGGCGGACAGGCAGGTATCGGGGGGGGGGTAACTTCAAACACATTGACCTTACCAAACAGGTTATCCCCTTTTGAGGATATTTTATCCCTGTAATCGCTTCCGAAGCGGATCACTTGTTCAATAAAGGACGGGGAACCCTCTTTTTCCCTGTAAAAGTATTGCGCCCTGTTACATCCACCGAAAGAATCAAATGCACCGGCAAGGACCATCGCTTCAACGCATCTTTTATTAATTTTCTGAAGATTCACCCGTGAAGCGAAATCATATATATCGCGGTATAAACCATTCTGGTTTTTTTCTTTCACAAGGGCATGTACGGCTTCGGTGCCTACATTTTTTATGGCGCTTAAAGCAAAACGGATTTCGTTGTTTTTATTTACCGTGAATTTTACCCCGCTTTCATTCACATCGGGATTCAGAACGGAGATATTCATCCTGCGCGCCTCATTCATGTAAAACTCTACGTTTTCAATATCAGACATCTCACGCGACAATAATGCAGCCATGTATTCGCAGGGATAATTCGCCTTAAGGTAAGCGGTCTGGTATGCAAGAAGTGCATAACCGGCAGAGTGGGAACGGTTAAAACCGTAGCCACCGAATTTTGCAAGTTTGTCAAATAAGTCGGTCGCTGAACGTTCATCCAATCCTGCCTTTGATGATCTTTCAATAAATTTCTCCTTGAATTCATTTATCTGGTCAGGTCTTTTTTTTGACATTGCTTTCCGGAGAGTATCGGCTTCACCTTTTGTAAAGCCGGCTAATTTTTGAACTATCAGCATCACCTGTTCCTGGTAAACAATTACTCCAAAGGTTGGTTTCAGCAGCGGTTCAACCGCAGAATGAGGGTATGTTATTTTCTCAATACCGTTCTTTCGCCTTATATAGACAGGGATATCATCCATTGCACCGGGACGGTAAAGGGCATTCATGGCGATGAGGTCTTCAATATTGGTGGGTTTTAATTCTTTGAGATAGGTGCGCATACCATCCGATTCAAATTGGAAAATGCCTATTGCCTCGCCCTTCCTGAAAAGTTCAAATGTTTTTTCATCGTCCAGCGGCATGGCATCTGTGTCTATCAGGATTCCCTTTGTTTCTTTAATATTTGCGAGGGTGTCGTTAATGACCGACAGAGTTGTGAGACCCAGGAAATCCATTTTCAGCATTCCGACATCTTCCATAAATGTTCCCTCATACTGCGTTACCGCAAGGTTGGTATTTTCAACCGTAGTAAGAGGGATTATTGATTCCAGTTCCACCGGTGCGATGATGATACCCGCTGCATGAACGCCTTTATGACGCGGAGTGCCTTCAATTCTTTCGGCAACTTCCAGTGTTCTTTGTACCAGCGGGTTATTTGATTTTTCTTTTTCTTTTAACAGGTCGGGAGAAATCTTATAGGCAATTCTGAAAGTCATGTCGGGTTTTTCAGGTACAAGTTTTGCGAGGCGGTCCGCTTCATTCAGCGGAAGTTTCAACACCCTTCCCACATCCCTGATGGCAAGTTTCGGTTTTATCATGTTAAAAGTAACCAGTTGTGCAACCCGTTCTTTTCCGTATTTGTTCACTACATAGTCGATAACTTTTTGCCTGCCGTCTTCGTCAAAATCAATATCAATATCAGGCATTGATATTCTTTCAGGATTTAAAAACCGTTCAAACAACAGGTTGTATTTAATAGGATCCACACCGGTAATTCCGATGCAATAAGCGACCAGGGATCCTGCTACCGATCCCCGTGCCGGACCAACCCTGACACCCATTTGTACGGCTGTATGAATAAAATCACGGACGATGAGGAAATATCCGGCAAATTCCATCCTTTGGATAACTTCCAGTTCAAAATCAAGCCGCTGGCGGATTTCATCACTTAAAGCAGGGAATTTTTCACCGGCTCCTTTATATGTCAGATGGCGGAGGTACCCGTCATTATCCTGAAAATTATCCGGAATGGAAAATGTGGGAAGCATGACTTTCCGGTTCAATTTTACCGGTTCCACTTTTGACACGATATCGGAAGTATTTATTATGGCATCGGGATGATCGGAGAAAATCGCCTTCATCTGGTCGGCCGATTTGAGGTAAAACTGGTCTCCTTTGAAGCGCATGCGGTCGGTATCTTCATAAAATTTCCCCGTTTTCAGGCATAATAAAATATCCTGTACTTCCGAGTCCTTCTGCTCAATATAATGAACATCGTTTGTGGCAATGACCTTTACATTGTATTTTCCGGACCAGCGAACCAAAACTTCGTTAACCTTTTCCTGTTCAGGAATGTTATGCTTCTGCAGTTCGATATAAAAATCATCACCGAATATTTCCAGATATTCAAGAAATAATTTCTCCGCCTGACCTTCACCAGTGTATAAAATATTCCGGGGAATTTCTGATGCGATGCACCCTGTTGTTGCGATAAGCCCGGTATGATGATGTTTTAACAATTCCTTGTCAATACGCGGATAGTAATAATACCCTTCCCTCCATGATTTCGAATTCAGAATACATAGGTTACGGTAGCCCTCACTGTTTTTTGCCAGGATCAGTTGGTGATATGAGTATTTATCTTTTTTGGCGGGATCACTGGCAGTTCTTGTTTTTTTATCAGTACGGCCCGCAGGCGCAAGATAAAATTCACAACCGATTATGGGCTTTAACTTAAGGGCTTCCGCTTCCTTCACAAATTCAGGAACTCCGAACATATTCCCGTGATCGGTAATGGCAATGGCTTCCATACCAAATTCCTTTGTTTTTTGCAGGAGCGCCCGTACATCAGAAGCACCGTCAAGCAGAGAGTAATGAGTGTGTACGTGCAGATGCGTGAACATAAATTATGGATATATATTAAATACGATGCAGGCGGCAAAACTAAACAGAAAAATACAAGAAGTTGCAAAAAAGTTATCAACAGCAAATCGTGTCTGACAAAAATATTAATCCACACCGGAACCAAGCAACTCCTGAAATCCATAACCGTTGACTTCTCTTCCCGTTTTTATATTGCGCACCGTAATCCGGCATGGACCCTCCCATAAATAAAGAGTGCCAAGAACCGGAATTTCGTGATCTTCATATATTGATTTTATTTCTATCTCTATAGGTAACTCCCCGACAGTAATTTTCCAACCTACAACATATTTCCTCCCGGACCGGGGGCTTTGCCAGGTTGAATCCGGATTGAAGTCAATGTTATTCAACACAAAATGGTCGCCATTGGGATATTCAATGGTCATTACCTTTTCTACAATCCGTGAACTCAGTTTATCGCGTATAAAATAAAGGTTAATGCTTTCTCCCGTTTCAAGGCGGATCCCCCACCATCGCCATGCGAGCAGGCGCAGCGTTAATTCGCCCCACTGGTGGTCATACCAGATGACACCATGCACTTTCATATTCTCACCTGTGGTAAAAGAAAGCTGGCCGGTGGCATTTAACTTTGTGAAAGAATAATAAGATACTTCTTTTTTTCTTTTCAATCCCATTTTACCCGTACCGCAGATGTACATGGGGGGAGCGGCAGGGAGAGCGGTCAATTTCAGGTAAAAACTCTCATCCTGTAACTTCAGGGAATATACTGTGTCTTCTTTATGAAAAGAATTAATTCCATAACAAAGATTAAGAGGATATTTCAGTTTGCGGCAACCGGTATCGGATTTTTCAATCAGTTTATGATGGGGGAGGAGGGAACCACCGGCAAGTAAACTGCGGTCAACAGAAGCGGTATAAAAACTATTGCCGGTGCGCAGATCGGTGAGGCGGAAAAGGAGATACCTTCCGAGAATTGTTTTCTGGAAACTGGAAAACAGCGCCCATTTGAAATCAGTACCCGGTGTGTCGGTAAGGTACCCGAAATGGTACCACCATTCAAAATCCGAAGAATGGGGCGTATCTTCTTCAAATGCTGAAAATTCAAAACGGTTTAATTTAAAACTGTCCGGTATCGTGAAAATAAATTCCGGTTGTGATGAGGAAGAATCAACATTCTGGCCAAATGCAGCGCTGACATTTGAAATGAAGGTGAAACAGCCAATAAAAAAGCAAGGAAATATTATGTACATTCTCATTGATCTATGGATTGCTGATTTGTTACTATTCACCACCCTCTTGGCTTGTTTTCATTATTCAATGTAATGTCTGTTCATCTTTTTTTCAACACAGAGGACACAGGGCAAATCCCGATAGCTATCGGGATTACACAGAGTTTAAATCACCATTAATTATTCTTCGGATGCCATCTGTATGAACTTCTATGCAACATTCAATGATTTTATGAGTAAGATTATTGAATTCTTTCTCTGTGAAACTCTTAAACCTCTGTGAACTCTGTGTTAAATTCGTGTTGATAACGATTGGGTGTGAATAGTAACGCTAATTTTTTATTTTCCTTGTCGGTAAACACATTCACCGTTCACAAATGTCTGCATAACTTTCACGGCAGTTATTTCTTCCGGTGAAATAGTCATTATATCTTTATCCAATATGGTAAAATCAGCATACTTGCCGGGTTCAATACTGCCTTTAACTTTTTCTTCAAAGTTTGCATAAGCGGCCCAGATGGTCATGCCTTTTAATGCATTTCCGCGCGAAAGTGCATTTTCCGGTTGAAATCCACCCGTGGGATACCCTCTTGTATCTTTCCGAACTACGGCAGCATAAAATCCCAATAGTGGATTTATCTGCTCAACCGGGAAATCGGATCCGCATGCGATAATTCCTGCAGCAGCAAGAAGGTCATTATAAGCGTAGGCGCTTTTAATCCTGTCACTGCCGAGCCGGTCTCCGGCCCAGTACATATCGGATGTCGCGTGGGTCGGTTGTACCGAAGGAATAATCTTTAATTCCCGGAATTTCATAAGATCAGACGGATTAACAACCTGGGCATGTTCAATTCTCCAACGCCTTTCTTTATCACCCCTGAGCGCCTCATAATAAATGCCAAGCATTATTCGTACTGCCGAATCACCGATGCAATGGGTATTCACCTGGAATCCTGCTCCGGCTATCTTCCGCGCATGAACAAGCAATTCGCCAGGGGGGGTAATCCTCAGGCCATAGTGATCCGGCATATCGGCATAGGGCTCCAGGAGCAGGGCTCCGCGGGAGCCAAGCGCGCCATCACAATATAATTTAACCGAACGCACTGACAGGCGACCGGATATATAGGGGGGGGATTTAAGCCAGGATAAATAATTATTCTCGGTTGGATTAAGCATCGCATAAACCCTCATTTTCAGTTGACCCGATTTTTGCAGGGAATCTATTAACTGTACATTTTCCTTGTCCAGGCCTGCGTCATCAACTGTGGTCAATCCTGCCTCAAAGCATTTTGTCTGTGCGTCCAGCAGCGCTTTGGTTTTTTGGTCGAGGGTAGGGGAGGGGATGAATTTCTCAACAGCATCCACAGCGTTATCAATGAGTATCCCGGTAAGTTCCCCGTCAGCAATTTCAAAAATCCCGCCATCAATTTTCATCCCGGGAGTAATGGATGCGGTTTTAAGCGCGAAAGAGTTGACAAGTGCTGCATGTCCGTCAATCCTTTTCAGGAAAACCGGAACTGACGGAAATAAACTGTCGAGAATGTTTTTCTTCGGATATTTTTTTTTCAGCCCCCTGGCTGATCCGCTGGGACGGACAGGCCAGTCATTCTGGTCCCAACCGCGGCCCAGTATCCAACCACCGCCTGCAAGACGTTCATTATTACTTTCTGACAACCGCCCGATCACCTCATTAAAAGAACGGGTATCTTTCAGGTCAATCCACTGCAGCGTTAATCCGTATCCCATAAAATGACAATGTGCGTCAATGAATCCGGGATAAACGGGTAACCCGTCAAGGTTCAATACCGAATCGGCAAAATAAGAACCGGTTATTTGTTCATCGGTGCCTGTCCTGAGAATCAACCCGTTCTTTACTGCAAGCGCGGATGCGACCGTACATGCACTATCAAGGCAATAAATCCTGGCGTTGTGAATAATCAGGTCGGCTTTTTCTTTCATACAGGATGACAATACAACAGCGCTAAGGAATAATGGGTTGAAAATTCTCATCTGCCAAAAAGTTTTTTTACTTTTGAAATTATTTTGTCGGTATCCGTTATAATCAGCAATGAAACCATCAGGAACGGCAATGCCGGTACCCTGTACCTGACCAATGCGCCAAGAACCGGTGTGGTAATGCCGGCAATAGTGAGAAGCACTATTGAAAAAGAAAAGAAGGCAAGAAAATAAACTTTATTCTGATTTCCGGTAAACGGCCGGTAAAAGAATACGGGTAAAAGGATAAAAACAAGTATCATCATGTTTTCAAGAAAGGAGATAGTCATAAAAATATTTTTACAATCAAGAAAATGAGGCCTGAATATTGCCGTAAAAAGGGATGCCGGGATTTCCTTTATTATCCATAGCAGCGATATTTCAGGAATATCAGTAGTTATCAAACTTCCGGCATGTCCGGTAATTGCGAGGTTAATCAGGTCTTTTCTTTTAAAAGCGATGAGGTTGACAAGGTTAAACCCTGGGAAAATTAATTGTGCAACGTAAACACACGCTGTAAAAGAAAGTGCGACAACCATGAATTTTACGGTTAAGTTTTGATACCCGCTTTTTCCGGTCCAAAACAGGAGAATTAAAAAGGGCAACAGAATAGCGAAGAAATAAATTTTATTAAACAGAAGAATGGATAACCCTGCCGCAATCAGCAGTGAAGATGAAATTGTGATTTTTTTCAAAATCCGGTAAGCGGCAAAGAGAAACGATCCGGCACCGAAAAATAATAGACCCTCTTTCAAAATTCCCGAACTCCAGAAAATAACTGAGGGAAACAGGAAAACCGTAAAAGCAAGAAAAGCAGGATGGACACCGGTACATGAGAGAAAAAATCTGTATAATCCCGTCAATCCGGTCAGGGACAGAAAACACATAAAAATAATATGTACATAATAATAACCGAATGAAAAAAGCATCATCAGGGCATTAATCCTTGTCAGCGTCCGGTTGTCATTCGGCAGAGGGTCAAATTCATTCCGGTACCAGTTATTCATTGAGTCAATTTGCTTTTTTGTTTCTTCGTTAGATGTTCCGATCCCGGAAATAATCTGCATAAAAACTTCTGGGTGATCCGGTAAGGTACGGTATATGATTTTTGCATCTTCATAATAGAGGAAAGTGTCGGCTTTTTCGGGAGGATAATAGCGGGTATATATCTGTGTGAGAACTACTCCGGCAAATATTTTCACCATAAAAATAACCGACACCAGGTTCGGATGCAGCCCGGGAAGTTTAAAGAAGGTAACCTTTTTCAGAACAATAATGAAAAAGACAGCATAAAATATACTAAGCAGGATTTCAGTAATGCCGGGTATCATGGCAGCGAATTTATTGTACCCGGATTAAAATAACTCATGGCGGGATAAGTACGATTCACGGGGATAATAGAACAATAGAACATTAGAGCAATAGAACAATAGAATAGTTGTAATTATTGAGGATGTACTGTGTAGCGAGGAAGGGAGTTGAACCCTTGGCCTTGGGGTTATGAATCCCACGCTCTAACCACCTGAGCTACCTCGCCAGTCATTTTGACAGGGTAAAAATTTTGTTCCTTGCCGGCAAAATTACAAAATACCCTATTAATCTGTCAGTTATATACTACGGGTGAATATTACTGAGTATTATTTACCAATGATTCTCACTCTGTTATTTTCTTTATTTTTGACCTAAAAAGAATGTTGAAGAAAAAGAAGAAATATGACCTGGTAGGTTCGGTGGAGATGGCAGGATTTCCGGAACTTCATATTCCGCCAATACCGGCAAAGGTTGACACCGGTGCTGATATATCGGTACTTCATTGTGATGACATTTATGAATTGCTTGGAAAAAACAGGAGGATTTTATGTTTCAGGGTAACGGACAGCAGGAGGCACATTCGTTCCGAAGAATTTTTTTTCAGGAAATTTGACAGGGTCAGGATCCGTAATTCATCGGGAAGCATTGAAAAGCGTTATAAGATTAAAACGGTAATTAAAATCGGGAGCCGTAAAATAAGAGCCACCTTTACCCTTACGGACCGGAGTAACATGACCTTTCCGGTACTTGTGGGTTGTAATATTCTCCGCAAGCGGTACCTTGTGGATGTTTCAAAAAAATATGTACAAACCGGTAAATCATAACGTTAATTCATAGAGTATGAAAATTGCCGTTCTATCGCGTAATGCTGGACTTTATTCAACCAGGCGCCTGGTTGAAGCCGGTGAAAAAAGAGGCCACAAAATGGCCGTCATTGATCCGCTGAAATGCACGCTGGTGGTTGAGCAAAAGCGTCCGCAGGTTATTTTCAGGGGCAACCGGCTTGATGACTTTGATGCGATAATCCCGCGCATAGGTGCATCAATAACCTTTTACGGTGCGGCCGTTGTTCGGCAGTTCGAAATGATGAAAGTATTTTCATCGGTTGAATCGCAGGCGCTGATGAGGTCGCGCGATAAATTGCGGTCGATGCAACTCTTCGCGAGAGCAGGCCTCGGTATGCCAAAGACGGTTTACACCAATTATTCCCGCGATGCCGGGGCAATTCTTGTGCATGTAGGCGGGGCGCCCGTAGTGATAAAATTACTTGAAGGAACGCAGGGTCTTGGAGTAGTGTTAGCCGAAAATAAAACGGTTGCAGTGTCGGTAATTGAGTCATTCCATGGTTTAAAAGCGAGAATAATTGTACAGGAATTTATCAGGGAAGCATTCGGAATGGATATAAGGGCTTTTGTAGTCGGAGGTGAAATTGTAGGCGCGATGCAACGTACTGCCAGATCAGGTGAGTTCAGAGCCAATTTTCATCGCGGGGGCACTGTCAAGGCAGTCCATCTTACCCGGGAAGAAAAGCGAACAGTCATTAAAGCGGCAAATACGCTCGGACTGGGTGTTGCCGGTGTTGACCTTCTGCGCTCTTCAAGAGGCCCCTTAATGCTGGAAGTTAATTCGTCACCCGGACTTGAGGGTATTGAAAAAGCAACTAAAGTGGATATTGCCGGGAAAATAATACAATACCTTGAGAAACATGCTGCGGTGAAAAAGATACAGAAGGACCGGGTAAATGCTTGAAAAAGCCAGCGTAGCTCAGTTGGCCAGAGCAGCGCATTCGTCCTGACGTTGCGCTAATGCGCAAGTCAGGATGCTGACACCCTGACGGTTCCGTCAGGGTCGTCAGCATTTAATTAAAATTTGAGATTTCAATTCAGAAAATTATGTTTTTCGTATATGTGTTACAATCTATAGTTGATGGCTCATTCTATAAAGGACATACCAGTGATTTATCACAAAGGATTGTATGGCATAACAGTAAAAAAGTAAAATCGACAGCAAAATATGTTCCATGGAATCTTATTTGGTATTGTACAAAATCAAATAAAAAAGAAGCCGTAGAATTGGAATTAAAATTAAAAAACCTGACAAGAAACCGGTTGATTAAATTGATGATGAAATATCCGGCCAAAAAGGTTGACGGTTGTCCTGAAATTACAATAATAAGTCCGTATGGAAACACGGGAAAATATTGTTGAATAAATTCAGTACCGCCACCAAAGGCAAGATTCATTATTGTGTTAGCCAGCGTAGCTCAGTTGGCCAGAGCAGCGCATTCGTAATGCGCGGGTCGAGGGTTCGAATCCCCCCGCTGGCTCCGAAATATCTATTTTTGTAACCGGTTAGTAAGTTACTGAGTAGTAAGACCACAATGGAAAGAACCAAATCGCCATTCCAGTTTGGAAGAATCGTTGAAGGAAATTCATTCACTGACCGCACTAAAGAAATTGCGCGCCTGGTATCCAACTTTGAAAACCGGGTGCATACCATTCTTATTTCACCGAGGAGATGGGGAAAGTCATCGCTGGTAAAAAAAGCGGCTGGAATTGCACAGGATAAAAATCCAAACCTCCGCTTTTGTTTTATTGATCTTTTCAGCATTCGCAATGAAGAGGAGTTTTATACCGAATTCGCAAAGCAGGTAATAAGGGCGACTTCCGGAAAAGTTGAGGAGTGGATTGAAACGGGCAAAAATTTGTTCAGCCGCCTGACCCCGCGGTTTTCTTTCGGTTCAGAGCCACTTGCCGATTTTGAGGTCTCCTTTGATATGAAAGAACTGATTGAATCGTTTGATGAAATTCTGAATCTTCCTGAACAGGTATCCGCAAAAAAGAACGTAAATCTTGTCATTTGCCTTGACGAATTTCAAAACCTTTCAAATTTCAGCGACCCTGACCTGTTCCAGAAACGGCTGCGCGCCATTTTCCAGCATCACCAGGCGGTCGCGTACTGTTTTTACGGGAGCAAAAGGCACATGCTTTCGGATATTTTCGAGAACCAGTCAATGCCTTTCTATAAGTTCGGAGATGTTATTTACCTTGAGAAGATACCAGGAGAGGATCTTACGAATTTCATCGTAAGCGGTTTTGAACAAACCGGTAAATCCATTTCTCCCGCACTTGCCGGCAATATAACCGGTCTCATGAAGCGCCATCCTTATTATACACAGCAATTATCCTATATTACATGGATTAACACGGAAAGAGTTGCCGATGAAAAAACAGTGGAGACGGCTGTTGATGACCTGTTACGGCAAAACGGGTTGCTCTATATGCGGGAAGTGGATGCATTAAGCAATACTCAGGTGAATTTTCTTAAAGCCGTTGCCGATGAGGTGAAGGAACTCACATCGGCCGTTACGCTGCAGCAGTACCAGATAGGAACATCCGCTAATGTTGTGAAAATAAGGGAGACGCTTGAAAAAAGAGAAATTATCGATTCAAACAGCGACCTGATTGAATTTATTGACCCGGCTTTTGAGTTATGGTTCAGGAGATATTTTTATTCAAGATCAAAAGGAAAGTTGTAGTTTAAATGTAAATCAGGAGTTAGGAAATATGGTATTTAAGGGGGATAGGGGAAATAAGGGAATACCCATTCCGTATATTCCTTTATCCCTTTATTCCCCTTATCTCCCTTATCCCCTTATACCTTTCCTGGCGGGAGTAGCTCAGTGGTAGAGCTCCAGTTTCCCAAACTGGAGGTCGCGGGTTCAATCCCCGTCTCCCGCTCTGAATTATTTTTTTTATTGATTATTTATTTTTTCGGTTTTATCTGCTAAAAAATCTTTATATTTGTACCCTCATTTTAACAATAATTTATTGACGCAATTTGCCCCACTCCTATGAAAACCACCGCATACATACATACATATATATACATATTGTATGTGACTATCATTTCTATTATTTTCAATAATATTGCAAACGCACAGAATTTTTGCGTGAATGCCGGAACAATAAATGACGATGAGGGTCACTCCATTGCCCAGTCGAGTAATGGGGATTTTGCGGTTGCCGGATGGACAAACGGAGCCGGTGCCGGAGGACAGGATATTTATGTTGTAAGGTTTGACCCGAATTTTAATTTACTCGGGACTTTCACTGTGGGTGGCGCGGGCGATGAATTCGGTTACATTCACACCATCAGCGGGGGTGATTTTATTATTGCCGGAAAAACTGCTTCATGGGGAGCCGGTTTTGACGATGCTTATATCGTAAGGATTAATGCATTAAGCGGTGCGATTGTCTGGACACGTGTGGCAGGAGGTACAGATAACGATTGGCTGCATTATATTATTGAAACCTCTAATGGAGATTTTGTTGCTGTTGGATATACTGTTCATCCAGTTGATGGGGCTGAAATTTATCTTATCCGGCTTAATTCTGCGGGTACTGTTTTATGGCAAAAAAGAATAGGCGGTGCCGGTTTGCAGGAAGGTTACGCAGTGGTTGAAGCAAGTAATGGGGACCTGGTGGTTGGAGGACTTACTACCACCGGGGGGGGAGGAAAGAATGTATATGTTGTTTCGCTGAACTCTGCCGGTACTGCTATTAACTGGACAAGAATTGTTGGCGGCTCTTATGTGGATGCCGCATTTGCCATGACACTTACACCTGATGGCGGTTTTGCTACCGCGGGATATACACTTTCGTATGGACAGGGTGGTGAAGATGTGTATGTAGTTAAAATTGACAATTCAGGAAATCTTGATTGGACTGCGGCTATTGGCGGAACAGGTAACGACAGGGGTCATGCTATTTTCACAAATGCAAACGGTAACCTCGTGGTAACAGGGCACACAAACTCTTTTGGTGCCGGGGGATTGGATTTTTATATTATTGAATTGGATAATACAAACGGTACGATAATAACAGACCAAACAGCCGGTGAGGCAGGAGATGAATATGCGGCAGCAACTGTACCAACAGGTGACGGAGGTTTTATTCTTGGCGGCACCACCTCAAGCAACACACTTGGCGGCACCGATATGTATGCAGTGCGGGTAAGCCCGAATGGTACGCTATGCTGCACTCATCTGGGAGGCGGAACAACCGCTTCTGGCGGAAATACTTTTACTGGCGGTGTATTGAATTCACTTTCTTATGCAAGTACAACCGGAGGTAATGCAGGAGGGAATGGCGATTTAAATATCAAATGCTGCCAGATAGCAATTACTAAAACAAGCACTTATTCCTGTTCTGGCGGAAAAATAGGTACTGCAACGGTAACACCCATTGGCGAGCCACCTTACTCGTATACCTGGAGTGACGGACAAGCAGACCCTCAGGCAACAGGACTGGATCAAGGAACCTATACTGTTACCGTTACCGATAATAACGGTTGTACAATAATTGATACATTTCAAATTAAATCAGTCGTCCTGCCGCTTACGATTACACAGGTAAACACCTGCACAGGCGCATGCATTGGTGAAGCAACCGCTACCCTTACAGGTGGTACCGCTCCTTATGATTACGCATGGAGCGATGGACAGGCGACTTCTACTGCGGTCAATTTGTGTTCCGGACTTATTGAGGTAACCGTTACAGATGTTAATGGTTGCAGTAATAGCGGGAAAATAACAATCACCTCTGTTCCGCCATCATTTGATGATCCGGTAATAGGGGTTTCTGAAGAATATCCGCTTACATGCGATGGTGAAATGCTTTTTTCGGTACTGAACCCTGATCCCAATCTCACTTATTCATGGTCTGCTATAGGAGCAACAATCACCTGTCCTGACCCATCATGTACTACGAATGTATCTATTGTATGGCAATGGCCGGGGCCGAACGATATGCCTCCGGCTGGTTATGTAATTCTGACTGCTACCGATGCTGATGGCTGCACCAAAACAGTAAATATGCTTATTGACGAATGTTGCGATATTGATATCGGCAATGGATGTGTAATAGTAAATGAATCCGTATCTGAATTAATCGCTATGGGATTTCCATCCGGTTGTTCTGGAACCCTTTGTTCATCACCCGACCTCTTTATTTTCGGAAAATTGACTGTTGACCAATCTTTTACATTCAGCAACCTGAATATAGGGATGGGCAAAAAAGCAAAGATTGATATACCTTCCGGAACCACGTCAATAACCCTTACTTTTAACGATACGTGGGTACACGCGGTATGCGACTATATGTGGGACGGTATTTACGTGAATGAACCGGATGATGAAATAAAAACTATTGGTACCAATACTGCAACCTGCAGTACTTCAGTAATTCAAGACGCGTTGATACAGGATGCCGAAAATGCGATTGTATCCTATAATGGCGGAAAAATCAGCGCAACCAAATATCATTTCATGAATAACTATAAGCATATTATTGTAAATTCTTATTCCGGGGCAGCCAATTTTAACCTCTCCGGCAACAGGATTTATACTGACTATACCATTCCAATGATTGCACCTCACGCAAACCAGACGGGTGCGTTGGGTATTGAAATTTGGTATAATGGCAACATAACAGTTGGTACTCCCGGCTCAAAAAGCGCCCTGAATTATTTCCGGAACCTGATAACAGGCGTTTATTCAAATGGATCAAATATTAATATTTACAACAATGGATTCCGTGATGTAAAGGATATTGCCATTGCTGTAAAAACCCCTCTTTCGTCACCGGCAACTCTGACTGCGAACATAGGCAATACCGCAAAGAAAAATTATATTGACGATTGCCACTGGGGTATTTATTGTTCGGGATTGCAACATTCAAAAATATTATACAATGATGTTGACTCTACGGATATAGGTATTTATGTTGTAGGGGTAACTTCTAAAGTTTCAGCCGCACCGACCCAGGTTCTTGTTCAGAATAATAACGTAACCAGGTACCATGATGCCGGTATTTTCATGCTTGAACATTATAATAATGATTATCTGAAAGTAAATAATAATACCGTTTCAAACAACTTTACCGACTTTTTAGATGATGTGGCGGGTTCCATTGTCGCATGGAATTTTTATGCAAGCAATACTATCGGTATTCGTGAAATCAGGAATAATTCGGTTTTCCCTTCTACCACAGGTGTCGGACTTCTTAATTTTGGCAAAACAACGGTAAAAGGGAATAACATTCTCTTTAATAAAACAAATGCAGATATCGGCTCAACTCTTCATTATGGAATTTACGCATATAATTCAAATAATACACTTATTGAAAACAATACTATAAACAGGCCTTCAGGATATAATCCCGGCAGTTCAGTTGAACCTTTCCTTAACGGCATTTATGTGTGGAATACACAAAATTGTATTGTAAACATTAACAAAATTTACCGCATGGGACGCGGAATTGTTTTCAAACAGAATACCGTTACCAGCCAGATAACCTGCAATTTGATGGACTACTGCTATACAGGCATTCACTTTGATAATGCCGCCACGAGCAACCAGAAGTTAAACGGTAAGCCCTCCGATAACAGGTGGACGAATGTTCAAAACGCCAGTTCATACAGGATTACAGGAAACCTTTCAACCCAGATAAACTGGTATTACAGAAACGGGTGGAATTTTAATCCTGCTCCAATTGATCCCAATTTATCTGGATGGTTATCCCCTATAAATGTTAACGGTCCATGGGCTTGTTATTCCACACCGGCAGCGCCTCCGCAAAAGCGCGAACAATTGCTTGGGCCCATTGTAAGGAATGAGCGGCAATTTTCAGGCAATGAGAATGAAAACAAATGGGCGGAGCGGTTATTCGCTTACCGCGCATTAAAGTATGATTCCCTTTTACAACTTGGCGCTCCTGATGATACCACATTCCAGAATTATTATGATACGGTTTCATTGAATAACACCGGCAAGATTATTTCCATCCGGGAAAATATTTACAGAGGCGATTATGCTGTGGCGGAATCGGAAAACAGTTCGTTTATCCCTCACAACCGGCAGGAGCAGAATTATAAAGATGTTTATGCCATTTATTTATCAGCGCTTGATACAACTACTTTGGAATTCCTTCCCGACTCTTTACAGAAATTGGTTCTTGAAGATATAGCATGTGAAGACCCTTTGGTTGGCGGTGAAGCGGTATATTCGGCAGTGGCTATACTTGGTTTAGAACCAGGGTGTTTAACGCCTTCGGCTAAGAAAGGTGTTGCTGAAAATGGTAACATGGAGGTAAATAACGAACAAAAAGATAATTCCGCTCATAATACTCCATTGAACGATGGAGAATACATCAGTAAAATATTTCCGAATCCGGTTAATGGATCTGCAGAACTGAATTACCGGATAAATGAAAACAGTTACGGGAAAGTTGAAATATTTGATGTTTATGGAAAAATGGCGACTTTAATTTTTCTTAAACCCGGAAAAAATAAATTAGTTTTTGAAAACAATACACTCCCCCCTGGTATATATCCCTACCGCATATCGGTTAATGACACTCCTGTAATCATTGACAGGATTGTCGTTATTAAATGATATGAGAATAAAACTATTGTTTTACTTTTCATTGATGGGGGGAGGAAATTTGTCTTATTTAAGCGCATTTTCGCAAAACAATTTGGTGCCGAATAATTCTTTCGAAATCATTGATTCCTGTTATCCCCAATATAGTTGGCCGCCTTTATATAATGCGCCACCCTGGTTTTTACCTACCTGGGGTTCGTCAGATGCTTTTCACGAATGTAGTTGGCCCTATGTACCCGATTTCTGGGTGGGGTATCAATATCCTGTTCATGGTCTTGGTTACGGAGGAATTATTGTTTATTACAATGATTTTCCGGATGTTCGTGAATATATGGAAACGCCATTAACAGAACCCTTAAAGGCAAACCATAATTATTGTCTTTCGTTTTTCATTAGTTTGGCGGACAAGGAAAAATCGGCAATTGACCGCATAGGGATTGAATTCACCAAAGACAGTTTATTTGATACAAGTAATTTTTTTGGGAGTTATTTTCCGATTATCCCGGATATTGAGACACCCGAAGACGATTTTATTACTGATACATCGGAGAACTGGCTTTTCTATTCTTTTGAATATATTGCAGAGGGTGGAGAAAAATATATGACAATCGGTAATTTCAGAAGCGGTGACAGCACAAATTTTGTTTTAACCGGCAATCCCGGTTATTTTGCCTATTATATTTTTGATGTGATTTCATTATATGAAATTGATACTGTTGATTTAACTTTGGTTAGTTCTGATACTGCTATATGTGATACAAACAGTACCGGCATAAAAATCGGTGTTCCGGCAGTTGGCGGTTACACTTATAACTGGTACCCACCGTATGGATTGGACAGCCCTAATACAGCACAACCCCTTGCTATACCCGACAGCACCACCACCTATTACCTTACTGTTACCGATACCTTTCGTTACCGTTGCCGGCAGGGAGAAGTGGTGGCTATTGATACCGTAACAGTCACGGTTACGAAGTGTATAGGCATAGATGAAATTCAAATTGATAATTTTAAATTCCGGCTCTATCCTAACCCCACAAGCGGGAACCTTAAAATTGATTATGAACTAAACAAGGAAGTAACGGGTGAACTGGAAATTTACGATATTTCGGGCAGAGAAAAGGGAAAATATATTTTGCAGATCGGTAAAAATTCCATAACTGCGCCTGAATTGCAGAATGGGATTTATTTTTATGAAATTAATGTCGGGGGAAAAATGGTTATGCGGGAAAAAATAGTTGTGATAAAATAATTAAGGTAAACGGTAATTATTCACTCTGAATTATCTCAGAAATGAAAGAATGGATTCCCATAATAATTTTATTTTTTCTGTTTTTTTCCCTTCAGGCGCAAATTCAACAAGCGGAATTAACTATAGGAAGCATTGGAAGTATAGGCAATGCAATAATTCAAACCTCTGATGGCGGATTTGCAGTCGCGGGTACCACATCATACGGTGCCGGGGGAGCAGATTTTTATATCGTTAAGATAGATAATTACGGAAATCTGCAATGGACGCGTACTGTTGGCGGCAATAATAATGAGGAAGCAAGATCAATTGTCCAGGCAAATGATGGCAGTTATGTTATTGCTGGCCCGACATATTCTTATGGCGCTGGTAATTCAGATTTTTATATTGTGAAACTCGATAACTATGGCAATTTGGAGTGGGCTCGTACATTAGGGGATTCATGGTACGATGAGGCAAATTCCGTAATCCAAACCAGTGACGGTAACTTTGTTATTTCGGGATATTCATCCACAGTCAGTACGGCTGAATTTTATATCGCAAAATTTGATGGTTCCGGCAATATTATCTGGAATAAAATATTGGCTGGAGGCGCCACATATACCGCGTATTCGGCCACTCCTACAAAGGACGGTGGTTTTATTGTTGTCGGTTCCGGTAACGGCTATTTTTGCAGCGTAAAGTTTGATATAAATGACAATATTCAGTGGGTAAAATATTCCGGTACAGGATCGGGGGATGACACAGTATCTGTTATTCAAAATAAAGACAAAGGTTATACCCTTGTAGGGCGAACATATAGCCCTTTTTATGGTGGCGGGAAGAGTGCCTTAATAGTTAATACCTATACCAGGATGATAGTTTATTCCTCTTCAAACTTGATGAAACTGGAAATCTAATCTGGAGTAAAACTATAGGTGAAGGTAATTTGTTGGGAAACGTCTCTATGATACAAACAAATGATAACGGTTTAGCAATAACATGCCCTAACATTTTAGGTTATGACGGTGTTATTATTTTAAAACTTGACAGTGAGTATAATTCCTGTACTATGCAAACCAATGTTGTCCCATTAGTGGATACCTTCAATTTCGACAGTACTATTACACCGTTAATTGGTTCCCGTGGCACCGTTTCAAGTGGTGGCGTATTGGGATCCGGAGGAACGATTATCCAGTATTGCCTGATAACAGCGGGAGTAGAATACAATATAAAAAGTTTGGAATTTACAATTTTTCCCAACCCCAATAATGGTACTTTTCATTTAGAGTATTCCTTTCCCGATAATGAGAAATTGGAATTTGTAATTTACGATATAGCAGGCAGGGAATTGAGGAAATACATATTGCGACCCGGCAAAAACAGTATTTCAATAAATATGGAAGGGTTAGAAGAAGGGTTTTACATATATCAAATAAGAGGTAATGGTTACGGTGACTTAATGGGTAAAATAACAGTTATTAATAACCAGCGTTAAATCGCGCTTATTAAATGTGTTTATATCACTTTCTGAACTAAATCCCAAGTTAAATTATCAAATGTACTATTCGTAACTTATTCGTTAATTCGTAATTCTCCTGTGCTTCCACCTCCTGTGCGTCCATAGCCAGTTATCCGGTTGCTCCCTGATGGCTTCTTCCAGGTAGCAGGTATGGATTTTTGTAATTTCTCCGTCCGCCATTTTACCGGGATTTTCACAAATCAATTCAATGTATATCTCATAATAACCGCGCTTTACCCTCCTGACATTTGCAAAAACCACCGGGTAATTAAGTTTACGGGAAATTTTTTCAATCCCTTTATACACCGGAGTATCCTGGTAAAGAAAAGATAACCATTGAGCCGATTCCGGGGGAGGGCTCTGATCGGTGATAAATGCGGTGACAGTAGGTTTATCTTTTTTTTCCATGATCACCCTTTGTACTTTTGTTGCATCAAGCGGAACCGCGCCAAAACGGCTCCTGACAGTGAACATTAATTTGTCGTAATAGGTATTGGCTAATGGACGGTATATGACCTGTACAATGTAATGCTCCATTGCCGACATCGACAAACCGGCAAATTCCCAGTTACCTGTGTGCCCCATGGCTATAATAACATGTTTTCCTTTGTCAAATAATTTCTTAAAAACCTCATAAGAACCCGTGGCGAAATAACACCTGCTGATGATATCTTTCTTTGAAAAAGAGAGCATTTTTATGCACTCAAATAGTATATCCGAAAAATTCCGGTAGAATTTTTTTTCAATTGACAATATTTCCTCGTCTTCTTTATAAATTAAAGAATTTCTCAGATTTGTTCTGACAATTTTTCTCCTGTAACCGGGGAAATAATAGAGAAGATAAAATAACAAATCTGAAAGAAGATAGAGGCATCGCATAGGCATAATTGAAAGTACCCGGAGAAGAGGGTAGAGGAGCCAGAATTGTAGGAAGTGCATGAATGTAAGAAATAATGTAAATCGGGTTTGAATTTAAGGATAATACTTTCGTTGTTCTACCGTATTTCCGTCAAAGACCGCATAGGTAAAATTCGAGATCCAGTCGCCAAGGTAAAAAAATGTGCTCCCGTTGCCTATTGTGAGTTTAACAGGAATATGCCTATGCCCGAAAATAAAATAATCAATATGTTGTAATTTCAGGATGTTTTTAGCATGAACCACCAGCCGTTCTTTTTCTTCGCCCATAAATATAATTTCTTCGGGACGTATACGCCCCTGCAGCGAGAGATATTCAGCCAACCTGATACCGATATCCGGATGGATCCATCTGAAAAGAAAACGGCATAACGGGTTGGCAAATATTTTTTTAATGATTTTATACCCTGTATCACCGGGACCAAGCCCATCACCATGCGCTATGTAAAACTTTTTACCCTGTATTTCTTTGATAACAGGTTCACGGTGCATTTCCAGTTTTAGTTCGGCAGGCAGGTAATCGAATATCCACATATCGTGATTACCGGGGAAAAAATGTAATTTGATTCCCTTATCGGAAAGTTGCGCCAGTTTGCCAAGTAACCGGATAAATCCCCTTGGGACCGCTTTTTTATATTCAAACCAGAAGTCGAACATGTCGCCAAGGAGATATATTTCAGAGGCATCTTTTTCAATTTCATTCAGCCACGAAACAATTATTCTCTCGCGTTCAGCAGAGTTGAGTTCACCGTCCATGCCGAGATGAAAATCAGAAGCGAAATATATTTTGGAAGGCATAAGGGTCGGCAATATCAAAAAAGTCAAAATACTGAATTTGCCACTAAAACACTAAGACACTAAATTTTACAAAATATTCATTTATAATTGATTTTGATTTAGCGGAATTTGGTGGCTAAGAGATTTGGTGGCAATAAATTGGTTTCTGTAATGATTCAAAGTTAAAGTTCTATTGATCTTGCAATTTTATGTGGGTCTATTCTCCCGATATTAAAGGTGAACCTGATTGCCTGCGGATACCGTATTTTACTGTATGGCGACAAACGCGAAACATAGAGAGGCAGGTAAACTTCCAACATTTCAGGGATAAGGGAAATATCAATTCCTGCATCCCAGGCAACGGTTCCCAGTTCAGGTGTATATCCGAAATCGGCAAAAATTTTTACGGGAAATTTACGTACGGTCGATATTTTCAGGTTCAATGCCGTAAGCATCTTATCGGATAACGATATTCCCGTCTGCGCTTTGAAAGCGCCATCGGTTTCGGCTGCCTGCTGGCTCATCCATTCACCTGTTTCGGTCCGGCCGAAGTAAACTTCATCAAAAAGGTAATCATTGCCCCCATCCATCGAAAACCCGAAAGGAGATGATACGGTCTGATTAAGTAAAAAGAGGCCGGTGAAAAAACGAACTGAAAATCCTTTCCACTTTCTTTTGGGATTCCAGGAGAATGATGCACCGGCAGAAAGTTTCAGGAATGTCTCCTCATCTTCCATCCTGAAATTTATTTTATACGGATGAACGGGGTCAGTGTTTGTTAAATTCAGGTAAAGGTCATGGATGCCATACTGTTCGGGATTTTTGTATGTAATAAAAATTTCATTTGCAACGGAATCAAAAATCATTCTTTCTTTCCGGATGAAAATAAACCGGTAATTAAATGAGAAGGTTGTCTTGCTCCGGGGATTTTTATTTCTGAAATCGGCCTGCAGGGTTGGCGCAATTTTCAGATAACCGAGTTCATTCTCCCTGAAATTAAAATAGGAATATTTTCTGCCGGAGATTCCTAAGTGGACATTCTTCAGCAGGGAGTCATCCGGGAAAAAAGTATATCCGATTTTTCCGGTTCCGGTCAATTTTTTTGAGCCGATACCGTACATGGGAATAAAAACGTATTCAAAAGGCCTGTATGGAACAAGTCCCGAATAAATTGCAGCACCGATCATCATCTTATCATAATTATTCCATCCCGAAGCGACTTCCCAGAAAATCTGCGTTTTACCCGGATTTTCAAGCGAAATGGAATGTTGCAGTTTAAGCGGTTCAATTTTCCGGAAAATACCGTTAGTACGGCTGGTGTTATTCCTCCGGTTGGTTTCGGGGATATCGCCATTTGCGTCTATTTTTATTTTATCAATGTTCCCGGGATGTACAGGAAATCCGGTGGTGATTGTATGCGCCCCTTCGAAACCCTCATGCCACCCGGTTGCGATAAGGGAATCGTTCAAAAACGCAGAAAGTGAAAAGGGCGAAGATATGTCACCCATATTTTTTATTTTCACCGAAAGAACCGGATTATCCCTGCCGGAATATTTAACCGATGAAATCTTATAGTCGATTTTACCGGTTGTTTTAATAAGATCACCAAAAAACCAGGAAAGTTCTTTCTCTGTAAAAGAAGTAAAAATGTTTTGCAGATCGGCAGGGTAGGGGTGGCGGAATTTCCAGTTGCTGTAATAGCGCTTCATACATGTATCAAATACAGCGTCACCAAGGTACGCTTTCAGGTAATCAAAAACCACGGCTGTCTTTGAATAGACGATGCCGCCATAATTCACCATGGAATATTTTGCGGATGGGAAATCAATGGGCTGGTCAAGGTTCCTGCGGGCATTTATAAGATAAAAGAGTTCATACTGAGTTTTCTGGCTGAAATGAGATAAATTGAAGCGGCTGATAAGTTTCCGCGCCCTTCCTGTTCCTTCAAATAATTTCCGATCAGGATATTTTGTGTACCTGTACCTCAGTTCATTGAAAGAATTGATACCTTCGTCCATCCAGGCATGATCCCGTTCATTTGATCCGAGGATACCGTAAAACCAGTTATGGCCCACTTCATGCATGATAACCATTTCCAGCGGAAAGGTATCCGAAACGCCACCGATTACAGTAATATTGGGATATTCCATTCCCCCCCCGGCACTCAGGGCACCGTCAACCGCAGTGGCATGGCGGTAAGGGTAATCACCGTTCCATAATGAATAGTAATATATGGCATCATTAATGTATCGTATGCTGTATTGCCAGTATTTGGCATAATCCTCCGTGAACATGGACCATGTAGTGACGGTTTTACCGGAATGAGGCAACGTCACTTCACCTTTCAGCACAAGGTATCTTTTATCGGCAAACCAGGCGAAATCATGAACCTTTTCCTGGTGAAAATGAAGCGTTTTTGTAACCGAATCGGAAGGGGGGAATTTTATTTTTTCAATATCTTCATCACGGGAACTGTTTCCCAAACTGATTTCAAATTTCATTTTTTTCTTCAGTAAATCCTGTCCGGCATTCTTTCTTGATTTCAGGTAGTCCTTTGTATATAAAACTTTCGACATGAGCCATGCTTCTTCTTCTTCCCGGTAATTGACATTGATTTTATTGCTGTAATAGGCGGCTTTCAGGTCGCCCGTAGATCCAACGACATAATTCTGCGGTACTGTTATCAGTACATCATATATACCGAACTCCGAATAAAATTCCCCCTGGTTAAGATAGGGCATCGGGTGCCAGCCGTACATATCATATACAGCCGGTTTCGGATACCACTGGGTTATCTGGTATTGCTGGCCGATATGGCCCAGCCGGGAAAAAACACCCTTGGGTATTTTCACGTGGAATGGAGTTGAGATAATGGTCTTTTTTCCGGGCAGAAGAGGTTCATTGAGCAGGATAATCCCGATGTCTATATGTTCCGGGTGATACATCCATGTGACCTTTTTCCCGCCAACTTTAAAATTGAGCGAATCAATATATCCGCGCTCTTCTTCCGGTGCATAATAAAAATTAAGTTGCCTGCTCTCATAGAGTTGTTTTGCGAGTGCGGTCTCATTGTTTTTGTACGCATTTGGCCAGAGGTGCATGTAAATTTCGTTCAACGTGTCAGGGGAATTGTTTATGTATTCAATGGAAATGTTGCCGTGCAGTTCATGATGTACATCGTCAAGGTTTACGGCAATGGCATAGTTTACGGTTTGCTGGAAGTAACACGTGGCAGTAAGGATTTGAGAGGGAAGAATAAAGAAAATAATTAACGCAATACTACGCATATGTTTTTGTTAAAATCACATGAAAGATCAATAACCTAACCTGTAATCACAGCACTTCAAAAAGATTCCTGACCCCTATAGGCCTTGCGCAAACAAACCCCTCGGCATATTCAACGCCAATCAACCTGCCGAACGATTTATTTTTTCCTTTTATGGCGTCAAAAAAATCGGGAACGCTAAGCACCGTTTCCGGTTCCCGTGAATGAGGGTTATGGAACTGGGAAGCGAAGGCGCCAATCGCTTCCATTTTTTTATCCATGACACCGCTAATGTCAACGAGAAAATCAGGTTTGAGCAAAAGAAACTGAATGTAATGATACACTGCTTTCGGTCTCCATGCCTCCTGGTTTTTTCCGTTGAGTGCTGTTTTTATTTTTTCAAGTCCTGAAAGGAAACAGGCATGTTTAATAAGGTGAGCGCCACGGATATGATCCGGGTGCCGGTCAACGGTTGCATTGGCAAAAACGATTTGCGGCCTGTATTTGCGTATCGCCTTTATCACTTCCATCTGGTGTTTTTCGTTGTTTGCAAAAAAACCATCCCTGAATCCGAGATTTTCTCTTACCGATGCTCCAAGTATTCCGGCCGATATAGCCGCTTCCTTTGTGCGGATCTCAGGTGTTCCGCGCGTTCCTAACTCACCGCGCGTGAGGTCAATGATACCGAATTTTTTACCCATTGCGACATGGGTAAGAAGCGTACCGGAACAACCCATCTCAACATCATCGGGATGAGCGCCAAAGGCAAGAATTTCAAGAGACATATAAGGGAATTATTTAAAAATTTAATACGAATAACTGTGCAATGATATAAAAAAATAAGGCTCTATTCAAATAAATGGATGAAATATTGTTACTGTTCGGGTTGCCTGATTATTTCTGCCACAAAGACACAAAGACACGAAGTTTCACAAAGATTTTTTCGTGCTTCTTTGTGACTTTGTGCCCCTGCCTACCGGCAGGCAGGTTAGTGGCAAGTTTTTTTAGTTTTTTCATGAGTACCCGAACAGTAACGAAAGATTTAAGAAATTGTGTTTTTAGAAATCAGTGAGTAAAGCCCAAAACTCAACGTTCAAAGTTCAAAATAAATCCAAAGTTAAAAATCCGAAGTTTATCATAAATCCCAATTATATGGCTTTTTGTTTTCTTCCATTGCACGTTTTGATTTTTGAACTTTGAAATTTGAACTTTGAACTTTTTGATCATTTGGTAATATGTTGAATCTTTAAAAACAATCCTGTTTTAGAATAGAGCCTATGTATTTTGTTTATTACTACAGCATCGGATGGGATTATCTGTTTGCTCATGGCAGTGAATTATTTGGTTATGGCAATATCCTTTACTATCTCCTCCACAAAAGAACCCTTATCAAAAATGGTTACTTTTTCCTCATAACTTTTGTAACCGGGCGCTTCAAGCGAAAGTGAATATTTACCCGGTTCAAGGGCGAGAATATATTTTCCGTTCCGGGCGCGGTAGGTACCGTAAATATCGCCCGAAACATCGTTTGTAACTGTTATTTCGGCTTCCGGTACGGATTCGCTGGTAAATTGTTTATTGGCAGCGGGAATTTTGGCGGTCAGGGTTCCACGTACCCTCGTGTACCTTGGCTCAACATTATTGAATTTTATCCGGTAAATATCCAGGTCGCCTTTGCTGTCGGGCCTCCATGTCGATACGTATGCGTATTGACTTGAAAGGATTTTTTCGGTTCCGTCATCATTCCATTCCCATGTGGCGGAAAAAGAAATATTCATATTGTCATCAGGAGTGTTGATCGGGTAGCCGAGATTTTCAGGTTTCGACCATACTTTTTTTATGGTATCGAAAGTTGACTTGAATAGATCGTATCCACCCATGCTGTTATGTCCGTCAGAACTGAAGTATATATGAATTTCATCCGGATAGAGGTAAGGGAAATCTTCATTGTATTGCGTATTAATAACCGGTCCAAGGTTTTCCCGCGGACCCCATGATCCGTCAGGAAGTAATCTTGACAAGTAAATATCCGACCCCCCCTGGCCTCCGATTGTTTTACTTGAGAAATACAAAACATTTCCGCCCGGAGAAATCGTACCGGCCGTTTCCAGTTCGGGAGTGTTGATATTTTCACCCATCGATTCGGTTTTTACATACGATTTTCCCTGTTTTTTTGTATACAGCAAATCTCCGAACATTTCAATCCAGTCAATATAAATCACGATCTGCCCCGCATCCGGAGATATGCCGACCGCCTGTTCATCCAGTGATGTGTTCACAAGGGCTCCGAGGTTCTGGGGTTTTGCAAACTCGCCTTTTATTACCGATGCGGTATAAATATCGGATGGCCGCAGGCCGTCAAAGTCAACATCTTTACCTCCAATGTTGGAAGGTCTTCGCGATGTGAACACCAGCACATTTTCGTCTATAGTCACCCATGGGTAATAATCGGGGTACTCCGTATTCACTCCCAGACCGATATTTTCAAAAGTGACATTGACAGGTGTCCGGATAAAATTTTTTCCATTATTGCACATTTCAATCAGCCGGTCAACATCTGTTTTTTTGGTTAGTTCTTTATATTGATTGTAGGTTTTTACAGCAAAGTCGAATTTAAGCGCATAATGGTACGCCAGGCCCAGTTCATACAGGAAATCAGGGTTGTTTTTCTTTTTGTCGGCTATATACTCAAGGTGAGGCACCGCTTTCTTTTTATCGGTATTACACCTGAGGTAGCAGGAAGCAAGGCGGTGCCGGTATTCAATATTAGTTGAATCCTTTTTTGCAAGTTGATAATATTGTTTCAGGGCAGCGGGGTAATTACCAGCCCTGAAATATTCATCGGCTTTACCTTCTGAAACCGTTCCGCTGCCGCCTCCTGGTGTCTGCGCAAATGCAAGGGGTAAGTAAAAAAAGAATTGCAGGTATGTAAGGTGAATTTTCATTTAACGGGTTTAAGCACAAACTCTTTTTCAATTTCAGCTTTAAAAGAACCTTTATCAAGAACGGAAAATTCCTCGGATAAAGGAACATAGCCATCCGCTGAGATTTCTATTTTATAATCCGATGGAGGTAATATCAGCACAAATTTACCGGTTACCTGGTTTGGAAGGTAGGATCCTACCTCTTCACCGGTTTTTATATCCGTAACAATAACCGATCCGGTACCGACCGGCTGATATGTGAACTGCGCAACCGTTGATGCCTGCTTTTTATTTTTGTCGGCAGGAGGAGTTGGCGGCACAGGAACCTGGGTGACAATTTTTCCTCTTATGGCAGTAAACCGGGGTTCAATTTCTTCAAAAATAATACGGTAAATATCAAGGTCACCGTAACCGTCAGGCCTGTAGGCAGAAATATATCCGTACTTTTTAGGTGATTGGGGATCATACCCTGTTTTACCGGCAAAGCAGATAAAAGTGTTGTCATCAGGAGTGTTGATCGGATAACCAAGATTTTGCGGTTTACCCCATACATTGTTCTCCGGGTCCCATTTTGCAAAGAAAATATCATATCCTCCCATGCTTGAATGTCCCTCGGAACTGAAATATAACGTTGTGCCACCCGCCATCATCACCGGGGAGGTCTCATTATAAACACTATTTATTTCCTGTCCTATGTTCAGAGGTAAACTCCCCCTTTGCGTGCCGAGAGATAAATATCGGAGTAAATATCAATATCGTCAATAAGCAAGAGAAGATTATTGCCATCCGCGGTCAAACCGAGAGATTCTTCATCCATTTCGGTATTGATGCCGCCACTCATATTTTTTGCTTTTGTAAATTTTCCCGATTTTACCGTTGAGATATAGATATCAGAAGTAAAATAGGAATTATCGTCAATAAAATTTCCAATATTGCCCTTTCTCCTTGATGAGTAAATCAGAAATGATTCATCTTCGGGGACTACCGGATTATAATCGGGATATGGAGAGTTGATCTCACTGCCGAGATTTTCAAACGTTACCGGAACCGGATATTTTACAAGTTGTTTTCCGTTGTTGCACATTTCAACCTGCCGTTCAGCAACAGCGCGGTTTTTATCATCGCTTTTTTGCAGATATTTGCCAAACGCCTCTATCGCTTTATCGAAGCGAAGGGAATATTGGTACCCGATACCCAGGTAAAACCATGCATCAGCGGGATATTTATTTTGCTGAACGGTAAATTCAAGAAAGGGAATTCCTTTTGATTTATCATCATTGAGGTTCATATAACAAAATCCAATCTTATAATTCAATTCGGTATTTACCGTATCCGGTTTGTAAAGATTCCGGTAAAGATCCAGGGCGCCCCTGAAGTTCCCGGAATTAAACATGTCACTGGCATTTTTAAAACCGGATTCAGGTACGGGTGGTTTTTGCGCCATTACCGAAAACGGGATAAAAATATATAACAGAAAAAAACGCAAGGGGGTCATGTTGAAAAAAAATCAATGTAAATTTAATAAAGAATATGTTTCCCGGTCTTTATGAAGCGCTGAGGCGGTTCAATGACCTTTGCAATCTGAATAAAAAGTGAAATACTACATTATTGCCGGTGAAGCATCGGGTGACTTACATGGCGCTAACCTGATGAAAAACCTCAAACTCGTTGATCCGGATCCGGTATTCCGTTTTTGGGGAGGTGACAGGATGGAGCGTGAAGGCGGAACAATGGTTAAACATTACCGTGATTCGGCTTACATGGGTTTCAGTGAAGTTTTTCTGAATTTAAAAACCATTCTTAAAAATATTGATTTCTGCAGAAAAGACATACTCCGATGGAAACCGGATGTGGTAATACCGGTTGATTATCCCGGGTTTAATCTTCGGGTGGCGAAGTGGGTAAAAGAGAGAAATATTAAAGTATTTTATTATATTTCTCCCCAGGTATGGGCATGGCATACCTCAAGGGTGAACCTGATAAGAAAAGCAGTGGACAGGATGTTTGTTATCCTTCCGTTTGAAAAGGATTTTTATGCCGGATATTCAATGGAAGTGGATTATGTGGGTCATCCGCTTCTTGATGTTGTAAGCGCTTACCGGGAATTGAGCAATGAGTCATTCCGGGACGATTTTTATATCAAACATTCTCTTTCTAAGGAACCGTTAATAGCCATTCTTCCGGGCAGCCGGATCCAAGAGATAAAAAAAATTTTACCTGTCATGATCTCCGCCTGCCTCAATTTTAAGAATTATCGTTTTGTCGTTGCAGGACTTTCAGCCGTGCCGCAGGAAATTTATATGCAGATTATCCGGAAAACAAAGATACCGGTTTCTTTTATCACGGATGATACCTACAGGTTATTGCTTGAATCAAAGGCGGCAATGGTCACCTCAGGAACCGCGACTCTTGAAACCGCCCTGTTCGGCATTCCCGAAGTAGTTTGCTACAAAGGTAATTTTGTGTCCTATTATATCGCACGCCAGTTGGTCAGGGTAAAATATATTTCACTTGTTAATCTGATTATGAATAAACCCATTGTAAAAGAATTAATCCAGAGAAATCTTACTTCCAGGAACCTGCACCGCGAATTGGACCGGCTTATCAGCGATACCAACTACCGTGATAAGATGACACGCGAATTCTCCCGGTTAAACGACCTGATGGGCGGGCCGGGAGCTTCCTACCGGGCTGCTACACTGATGTATGATTACCTGCGTAAATGATTTGTGATGATGAAAGGAAATCTCCGATATATCTTGTTCTGGTTTTTATTAATGGTTACCTGCTCATCTTCTGGCATCCTCGCTAAAACTATCCGGATCGGATTATTTGAAAATAACCGTTTTACATCAGTCCAGGTAATTTTGGCAAGCGGCAAATGGAGTTTGCAATCAGATGAATATACCGGCAGAACCCTGGCTGCTATGGATAAGACAAAATTCCTGGCTGTTAAGGACTCTGTTATGATTCAGATAAATGAGGAAAGAAGTTTCACGAACCAGGTAATATTGAAAAGTATTGGAAAGGGCGCTGTTAAAATTAATCCGCTTGAACCGCCTGTTTCCCCTAAACTGGCTTCAGATGAAGTTGAAATCCTTGCCATAAACGGACAACTGATTGTCATAAATTCTCTGCCACTTGAAACTTATATTGCAGGTGTGGTTGATGCAGAGACAGGCCGCCTGAGGAATCCCGGATTTTATAAAGCACAGGCAATTTTATGCCGCACCTATGCTCTTCACAACCTCGACAGGCATATACTTGAGGATTTTGATTTGTGTGACGGAACGCACTGCCAGAAATTTAAAGGAGTCACCGATTATCCTGATATTATCAAAGCGGCCCATGATACAAAGGGTTTGGTGGCAGTAGACAGGAATTATGACTTAGTCATGGCTGCTTACCATTCAAATTGCGGAGGGCAGACGGTTCCTTCACAGTGGGTCTGGCAAATTGAATTACCCTATTTTGTAACCGTTAATGATACCTTTTGTAAAAACGAAAAACATGCTTCTTGGAAAATAAAAATCCCGGCAAATAACTGGAAAAAATATTTCGGCAATGTTGTGGCGCGAAAGGAAGCAATGCAATGGAATGACTCTGCATTTATTTTTATTCAGAAGAACAGGCAGCGGTATTATTTTGCCGGGACTGATTCAATTCAGTTCACCCGGTTAAGAAATGACTGGAAAGTGAACTCATCTTTTTTTGATGTTCAGTATGCACCGGGTACATTTATCCTGAATGGCCGGGGTTTTGGCCATGGTGTCGGATTGTGCCAGGAAGGCGCCAT
>JACPRZ010000002.1:37610-39559 GCA_016193485.1 Bacteroidota bacterium
ATTACAAAAATGTTTACCTGATGGAGGTGGAAATGCTATTCTATTTCGTAATAAACTGAATTACAGGGAAACGATTACCTTTTTACATTTGCCATTGATGATAAGAAGAAAAAAGCGGCAAACACCCTTTACGCTTGTCAAAACCGCTATTGAAGCAATTGAAAATAAAAAAGGCGAATCCATTTGTTACATTGACCTCAGGAAGATACAATCTTCCGTTTGTGATTTTTTTGTTATTTGTCATGGTAATTCCCGGCCCCATGTTGAGGCGATAACCCACAGCATAATAAAAGCAGTTATGGAAAAAACCGGAGAAGAACCCTGGCATATTGAGGGAATAACAAACGCCCAATGGATATTATTGGATTATCTGAATGTTGTTGTACACATATTTCATAAAGATGCAAGAACCTATTACCGGCTTGAGGAAATGTGGGCGGATGCTGGGGTAATCAAAATGAGAGCTAAGAGGAAAAGAAATGAAGATGTGAAGATGTAAAGAGGTAAAGAAGTAAAGATAGATAGAGGTCATGTTTGGAAGGATTCTTATCTTCTTGACTTCTTGATTTCTTGACTTCTTACTTATATGTGCCCTTAATCAATTTCAGGATGCTTTCTATCTGGTACCGCGCCAATTCCTGCCCGGCCGGGTAAAACAATTCTTCCATTCTCAATTTTTATACCTTCAAAAGGGTCGTTATCTATGAGAAAAGGACCGTCAAGATCGGCCCAGTGGGCGAGGCGGGACAGATGCGCTGCACCGGTAACCGCGCAGGATGATTCGCTCATGCATCCCATCAGAACAAATAAATCCTTTGATCGGGCGTACTGAGCCATCCGGAACCCTTCATAAATGCCTCCGCACTTCATCAGTTTAATATTTACTCCGTGAAAATTATTTTCCTGGGTGTTTAAATCCTTCAGATTCTGAATTGCTTCATCACCTATCAGGGGCAACGGGCTTCGTTCTGCCAGCCATTGCGCATCGTTAATGCTTGAAACAGGAAAAGGTTGTTCCACAAAGATGCATTTCAATGAAGCGAGATATTTTATCATTTCAAGCGCCTTTTCACGATTTGTCCATGCTTCGTTGACATCAACCGAAAATGGTTTATTGCAATAAGATACATATGATTCAATTCGCTTATGATCTTCAATTCCATTCAGTTTTAATTTATAGAGACCAAAATCCGGGTTCTCTTCAATTTTTTTCCGCAATACGTCCGGTTCATCCACCGACAAAGTAAAAGCAGAGTAGGGGAGGGGAAGATCTGAAATGTTATAATAATCGCTTATTGATTTCCCTGATAGTTTTCCTGCCAGGTCATGAAGCGCGATATCTATAGCCGCTACAGCGTGATTATTATCCCCTGGAAATGAACGGATGTAGTCAAGGGAAGCAGGTATATCAGCAGGGGATAGTTTATCCGGTTGTACTTTTTCAATAAAACCGATAACAGTATCCTGCGATTCCTTTACATAGGGAGGTAATGCCGCTTCCCCGTAACCCGTTATCCCGTCTTTTTCCAATTCAACATAAACCACGGGGGTTGATGTCCTGCTGCCGTGGGTGATGGTAAACGGATATTTAAAATTAAGCGAGTATTTATGCCAACGAAGTATCACAAAAGGTATAAGGGAGATAAGGAAAATAAGGGAAATAAGGGGTAAAAGGGTATTCCCCTATTTCCCTTATCTCCCATATACCTTTATACCCTGCTTTATTAATTAATAAATGAAATTTTCGTGTTGATAAATAAATTATCTTTGCCGGCAAATTTAAGAAACTTAATATATTAACCTTTAATTTTTTTTAAACCATGAAAAAAACTTTGAATTTAATTGGCGGAGGGATGTTGCTTTTTACATTCCTTGCTTACCAGGGCTGTAAGGATCCATGTAAAGATGTTACCTGTCTGAATGGAGGAACCTGTGATGAAGAAACAGGC
>JACPRZ010000004.1 GCA_016193485.1 Bacteroidota bacterium
CCGGGGAAGTTCCCGATGGATTTTACACGACTGAGATCGGAAAGGCGAATGTGTTGAGAACCGGAAGTGACCTTACCATAATAACCTACGGTTATGGTGTTCACTGGGCGACAAAAACGCTGGATATGAATCCTGAAATTTCTGCCGACCTGATTGATTTACGTTCACTCAAACCCCTTGACACCGTAACAATATTTGAATCGGTAAAGAAAACAGGGAAAGCGATTATACTCCACGAGGATACAATCACCGGGGGAATCGGTGGAGAACTTTCGGCTGTTATTACCAGGGAATGTTTTGAGTATCTTGATGCCCCTGTTTTCCGTTGCGGCAGTTTAGACACGCCTATCCCGTTTGCCGGTGAACTTGAAAAAAACTTCCTTCCTGAAGAAAGATTTATCAAAACACTGCTTGATTTGGATTCATATTAATTAGAAATAATCAGGTAACCTGAATGTAACTGAAAAAATTAATAACTTCTCAATATCCATAGGTAAAAACGATTCGTGATTTTTTATGTAATTATAAATCAACATTATAAAATTTTGAAAAATTGGATTTACCCACAAGTATTGAGAAGTTACAAAAATTATTATTACCTTTGTGGCTTTCAATGGATTAGCCGTTGATATGTCAAGCATAATTTCAGGTGGCACAGATAATATTAATCTGGTAAAGGCGATCCTTTAATACAACAGGATGTTGTACAGGCATTATCATACTACCCATCAAGAATATTATTCGCGTTTTATTTTTCCGAATGACCCGGATTACTTCCGCGGTCTTCTGCAGAGGGCAGGGGAATGTCCGTTGACCTCATGTGAAATTAAATTCCGCAATTTACATTTCGGAACCGGTAAAAAGGAGATAACACGGGAAATCGGCAAACCGCGTTTTGAAATTGAAAGAGGTTCACAAGGATTTAAATATCACATTCTTTTTTACAAGGATAATATAAAGAATATAAGATTTTTATTGCAGTTGCACCTGATAAATGATGAATTTTTTTTCGGATGTAATACTTTTAAGAATCTTGAATATACAAAATTTGGCCTGGTAAAGTCAGCGTTATTTCAGAAATATACCGATATCGTGAATACCGGTGCCGGAACTCAACATTCACTTGCAGACGGTAGGGGTAATTTGATTTATTTTGAAGAAAACGTATTATTGAGAATATGTTATATCACAGGCGATAAGAATATTTTGAAAACCCTTTCCGGATATATTGATGAATGTCGCAAACGATCAAAAAAGGAATCGGATTTTATGCAGGAATCATTGATGAAACTTTTGTGAAAATCAGTGATTTTGCGAAAATAACATGAAATTACCACCAAAGTGCAGAATCTGGCGTCATTAATGAAGAAAGAAGGGATTTTCCGCCAATTGGGGAGATGCGCCTTTGTGCAAGGGGTGCGTAAATGGGTGCAATTCTGATACAAAACAGTATGCCTAAACGAATCTTCATACTAATCCCGGCTTTATGGATTACTCTCTTACTTCCCCATTTTTCATTTTCGGTTACTTATTATACAAGCATCAACTGCACTACATCGGTAAACTGGAATAATACTGCGGCATGGGCAACTATGTGCGGTGGAACAGGAGGTAATGGTCCTCCGGGCGCTGCAGATACGGTTGTCATCTGTAACGGACATACGGTCAACATGAATGGAAATCCGGGAAGTTGCGCCAGACTGACCATCAGCGGAACTGCATCATGGGGTGGCGGTAGAACAACTAATGTAGGTGCGGGAGGGCTTGTTTTACAGGGCGGTACAATTACCGGCACCAATACAGGAACTTTAAACGTCACGGGTCCTTGCACCGTACCATCCGGTACATTCAATTTGGGAAGGGTTAACATAAATATTTCAGGCGCTACAACAGTTACCTCCACCCTCAACATGACATCTACACAAGGGATACATACCTTCACAGATATAACCATTACAGGAACTCTGAATAATTCTGCAAACGAACAAATTAATATCAACGGTAACCTTGTTAACAATGGTACCGTGATACTTTCTACCGGGCGGGTAGTTTTCGGAGGCACTTCCGATGCCACGATAACCGGAAGTTCAACTACAAACTTCAATACCATTACCGTAAATAAAGGATCAAGCAGCGCTACCGTGATTGATGCCCAGTCGCTTATTACGTTTACTGATGGCGGCTTAACTCTTACCAACGGAACACTGAAACTTTCAAATTCTTCCACTACAGTCACTCCGTTTACCGCAGATATTACGGCAGCCCCTTATCGGATACCTTCTACTGCCGGACTATGGTGTAACGGTGCTACCATCAACTCGGGAAATATTAACTGGTCGGTTGCGGGGTTACTGAGGATTTCCGGGGGGACGGTAAATCTCGGAAACAGCGCAGATAACAGGTTTCTCGCTGTAAATGCAGGAACTACTCAACTTACCGTTGAGGGTGGACTATTTAATGTGGCAGGCCGCATTTCCCGCGCTACTGCAACCGATAATATCACTTTCACAATGTCGGGAGGAACAATAGTTGTTCCCACGGTGGGCAGCACTTCAGCGACCATAGCACCGATCATGATTGACCAGGCCGGCTCCTCTTTTACGATGAGTGGTGGTTATATAATTATTGAGAGGCCGGGAGGAACAAACCTCGGATTTACCGCTACTGCCGGGACCGTTGGCATTACCGGAGGAATAATTCAAATTGGCAACGCCAACACCCCCCCCGTTTCAACTATTCAGGTCAATTCTTCATTCAGCATCGCCAACCTTTTGGTTGATAACAGCACCGTTACCGCACAACTTGCCGTTAACCTTGGCGTTCTGCAAAGCATTACCATCAGTCAGGGCCGGCTGGATGCCAACAATTTTAACATCAATCTCGGCAATTCATGGACAAACAACGGTGATTTCTCGGAGGGAACCGGTACCCTTACTTTTGACGGAACAGGCACTCAGACCGTGACTAATCCGGCAGGAGAAACTTTTTATAATATGACCGTAAGCAAACCAAGCGGCACAGTAAATCTTGCGGCAAATGTTACCGTCAGCAGCACCCTGGATATGTCCGGAGGAAATATTGTTACGAATGGGTATCAATTCATGGTCGGCACAGGGGTGGTTACACCAGGCAGTATTACCTATACGGCAGGGACTATTGCAGGCAGTTTGAAAAGATGGCTGACAGCAACCGGTACAAATTATCTTTTTCCAATAGGAACATCTTCTTATTACAGATCAGCGCTTATCAATTTCTCTGCACTCTCATCAGGAACCGTTACCGCTTCTTTCACTTCCTCTGATCCGGGCAATAACGGCCTTCCTTATATAGATGGGGCGACAACGGTTCAGAATCAATTCACCGAAGGATATTGGGATTTAACAGCAGGCGATGGATTATCAAGTACCAATTATTATATCGAGTGCACCGGTAACGGCTTCACAAGTTACTCTATTGGCGCATCAACGCGGTTGATGTTCCGCGCCACTTCCGGAAACCCTTGGTCAGCAAACGGAACCCATACCGGTGCCAGCGGCAACACTGCAAAAAGAACCGCTGTTAGCGGGCTTTCGGCACAATTCGCTTTCGGTAAACCGCCTTGTTCATCTTACGCGGCAACGTACATTTCAGGAGATACTACCGTGTGCACTAACCAGGCAGCGGTTGGTTATTCAGTAAACGCAAGTAACCCATCCAATACTTATACATGGGCAATAACAGGCGGATCCCTTGCAGGCGGACAAGGCACACCTACTATCACCGTCACCTGGGGCGCAGCGGCAATGCCAAATGCCAATGTGCAGGTTATTGAACAAAATAACTGCGGGGACAACAATACGGCAATAAACCGGAATATATGGATTAACCCGATCGCAACATCTGCAATAAACGGTCCGACAACCGTAGCAGTAAATGAAACAGGGACAATTTATTCTGTAACCAATAGTCCGGAATACATTTACACCTGGTCTTTACCGGGTGGAGGGGGTACCC
>JACPRZ010000011.1:0-8039 GCA_016193485.1 Bacteroidota bacterium
CAATATATCGGTCCCGATGTCGCCACCATCTGCACCGGCATTGCCGCTTCCATGGGAGCCGTACTGCTCTGTGCCGGTTCTAAAAACAAGCGCAGCGGCTTACGCCATGCGCGGGTAATGATCCACCAGCCGATGGGGGGGGTAGAAGGGCAGGCATCGGATATTGAAATCACGGCAAAGGAAATCCAGAAACTGAAAAAAGAACTTTATGAGATCATAGCCCTGCATTCAAACCAGGATTATAAACGGGTATTCAAAGACGGAGACCGCGATTACTGGATGACGGCAGATGAAGCCAAGGAATACGGGATGATAGATGAGGTGCTGATCAGCAAAAAGCCGTCTGCCGGAACGGTTACCGGTAATGAATAACGTCACTATTCATCAGGTTGCTGTAATATCAGAGTACATGCCACAAAATCACAAAAACACGAAGAAGCACCAAAATTTTTTGTGAAATCTGCCTGTCGGCAGGCAGGTTTTGTACTTTCGTGTTTTGGTGGCAAGAAATTACGGAGTTGCTGTATAGTAACCAAATAACTGATTAATACTCCAAACACTTGAAAAAACCCCAACCCTTTTGTTCCTTCTGCGGCAGGACTAACGACCAGGTGGGACTGCTTATCAAGGGCATGCACAGTTACATCTGCGATGAGTGCACCGAAAATGCGCTGAAAATCGTGGAGCAGGATAAAACCCACCGCGCAAAAAAACTACCCGAAAAACTTCAACTTTACAAACCGGCAGAAATCATGGAATTCCTGGATCAGTACGTAATCGGACAGGAACATGCCAAAAAAGTAATTGCTGTTGCCGTTTACAATCATTTTAAAAGAATTTCCCGGCAGGCCGACCGGAAGGATCCCGATGGCATAGAGATTGAAAAATCAAATATAGTGCTGGTTGGACCCACCGGAACAGGGAAAACATTGTTAGCACGCACCGTTGCAAAACTTCTGCAGGTTCCGTTCTGCATTGCCGATGCCACCTGCCTTACGGAAGCCGGTTATGTGGGTGAAGATGTGGAAACCATCCTTACCCGGTTGCTGCAGGTTGCCGACTACAATGTGAAAAATGCTGAAAAAGGAATTGTATTTATCGATGAAATCGACAAAATCGCAAGAAAAGAGGGCGACAACCCGTCCATCACGCGCGATGTATCGGGCGAAGGGGTTCAGCAGGCATTGCTCAAGATGATTGAAGGATCTGTCGTCAATGTTCCCCCGCAGGGGGGGCGCAAACATCCGGACCAGCAGATGATCCCGGTCAACACGGCTAATATTCTCTTTATCTGCGGTGGCGCTTTCGATGGAATTGAAAAAATCATCGGCAGGAGGGTGCAGCAGCAAACCGTTGGATTCCGGACTAAAGAGAGGGAAAAAATTGACCGCGATAAACTTCTTGAATATATAGCACCGCAGGATCTCAGGAAATTTGGCCTTATACCCGAACTCGTTGGCAGGTTGCCTGTGGTTTCTTACCTGACTTCTCTCGATAAAACAGCATTGCGGAAAATAATGACCGAACCCAAAGATGCACTGGTGAAACAGTACCGCAAATTGTTCCAATTAGACGGGATAGAACTCACGGTTGACGACCGGGTAATTTCTTTTATTGTGGACAAAGCGGTTGAATTCAACCTTGGCGCAAGGGGATTGCGCTCCATCTGCGAAGCGATACTGCTCGATGCGATGTACGAACTTCCTTCAAAAACCGTGAAAGAATTTCATCTTACCCTGAATTATGCCGAAGAGAAACTGACGGTGGAGAAGATTTCACGGCTCAAAGCAGCGTAAATTTACGAATTACAAACCTGATTGCCTGCAGGCAAGGTCGGTACGAATGTTACGAATAATGCCAATAAATGCCTATAAATGCCCACCAGTGCCTATTGCCTCATAAACGCAAAACACATAATCATACCTGTTTTTCTCATCCTGTTTATTTTCCCTTCTTGAAATCTCTTTCCATTTATTAACATCAATTACAGGAAAAAAAGTATCGCCCTCAAATGTTTCTTTAATCCTTGTAATATACATGCGGTCAATAAGATTTTTATCAAGAACATAACGATAGATTTCCCCCCCCCCTATGATAAAAACCTCCGATTCGCCAGCCACGCGGGCTAATTCAATTCCATCCTCAACGGAATTAACTACCCGGCAGCCATCCGCTGTAAAATCCCTGTTTTTCGTGACGATGATGTTTGTCCTTCCTTTAAGCGGCCGGAATTTCAGCGGGATTGTCTCATAATTTTTTCTTCCCATAATAACATGATGGCCAATGGTGGTTTTTCTGAAATATTCCATGTCGGCAGGCAGGCGCCAGGGTAACCCGTTATCTCTCCCTATAACGAGATTTTCGGATACGGCTGCGATGAGAGAAACGGTCATCAGGGAAAATTGGGTGATTTCAGGATTTTGGATTTAATGGATGCAGTCAAATGTAGGGAATATTATGAATAGGGATTGGAATTGAAAAAACAACGGTCGGATTAATATCGTTCAAATAAAAAACCGTATTATTGCAGCGTCAAATGTCTGACGATTGAGTGGTATGGATAAATTCTAAAGACAAATACCGCATACAATCCAAATGAATTCAAACGAACAAGAAAAATAATTCATACTATTGTCACTGCAATAATAACCCATACCACTATGAAAAATCTCTACTCAACTTTAACAGCAACGCTTCTCATAGCCCACTGCTTACTGCCAACTGCCAACTCTTTTTCCCAAAACTACCAATGGGTGAATGGCATCGGTGGCTCAATAGACGATTATGGACGCAGCATTGCGGTTGATACTGCATCAGGAGCGGTTTACATAACCGGCTCCTTCCGGAATACCACTGACTTTTCCGCCAGAGGAGGATCCCTTCCTACCGATAGGATGGCGCTTTTGACCGGGATCCGGGCGCAGGAGCGCACAAAACTAACTTCTGAAGTAATTTATTACTTTTGAATTAACTTTTAACAGAACTATCAATGAACACACAAGCAAGAAAATTAAATCTGATAGAGTATTTGCTGATACTTCAGGACGAGCAAATATTAGACAAAATAGAAACACTGCTAAAACCATTGCGGAAAAACAGAAAATCCATAGGTATTGTTCCTATGACATTAGAAGAATTTTATTCAAGAAACCGGTATTCACAAAAAGAAATTGCAGAAGGCAAACTAATTTCACATAATGATGTGAAAAAACATTTTGAGCGGAAAGGAAAATGAAAAATGTGGAAATTTTCTGGACGCCTTTTGCCCTTTCCCGTTTAGATGAAATTTTTGATTTTATATCGGATAAAGCACAATCCATTATTCCTGCAAGCAAACAAATTATCAGGATTATTGAGAGAACCGACCAATTAATTCATTTTCCTGAATCGGGACAGAAAGAATTATTGTTGCAGGAAATCGGGCAGGATAGCAGATATTTGGTAGAAGGAAATTATAAAATCATTTATGAATTTTACAAAAATCAAAATCTTATTATTGTCACAGATATTTTTCACACTAAACAAAATCCGAAAAAACTTTTAAAAAATTCCTAACCCTTTTTTTATGAAAAACCTCCACTCACTCTTACTTTGACCCAAGTACCTGAAAAATAGTTACTTTTGCAATAACAAAAAAATAAACGCCTATGTCAACAAAAGAAAAAATAAAAAATGAAATTGATAATCTGCCGGAAGCGTTTTTAAAAAAAGTATACGAGTATATTTATTCAATTAAAACCGTAAATAGCAAGCGGCTTCCCGTCAGGACTTTTCATTTGAAAGGACAATACGATAAAATAAACATTCGTCAAAAAGCGTATGAACAAAGTTTTGATTGACACCAATGTGTTAATTTATACTGTTGATGCTGACTCGCAATATCATCATCAGAGTCAGGGTTTTTTATTCAATTCCGCCAACGAACTTTTTACCACCTCAAAAAATATTTCAGAATTTTTAAGCGTGATTACGCGTGGAAAAAATCCCGTTTCCATTGAAAATGCAATAAAAGCCGCAGATGATTTTTTAACATTTATTAAAATTTTATTTCCCGCTGAACATAGCCATATCCGTTTCAAAAAATTATTACTCCGCTATAAACCTTCCGGTTTGTCTGTGCACGATTTTGAAATTGCAGCAATTGCATTAAGCAACAATATATCTCAAATCGCAACTTTTAATTACAACGATTGTACTCCCATAAAAGAAATAACACTGATTAAGCTATAAACCCATTCCCCCTAAACCCTTTTTTATGAAAAAACTCTATCCATCCTTCGCATCAGCATGTGCTCTCTTCCTTCTCCCCTCCTTATGGGAGGGACAGGGGGTGGGCTTCTGCCAATCCCCGCACATAAACATTTGGTCAAAATGCGGGCCGCATTGTTATGGTTTCTCTTTGTTATACCCTGTTTATGTGCGGGGCAGGCCTACCAATGGGCTAACGGCACAGGTGGCTTATTAGACGATTAAAATTTTACTATCTTTGAAACCAACTAAATAAAAAAACTTATGGAAGCAATCATCAGAACAGACAACAAGACCTTGTTTGAAACCTTGTTGTATTTTTTAAAAAGATTAAATATTTCGGTGGAAACACCGGAAAAAACATTTCACAAGACATATCATCAAACTGAAAAACAAAAAATCCAATTCAGTGCGGTGCGCTTAAAAACCAAAGGCGTAAAATTTTACAGGGAAGAAGCCAATGAAAGATAGAGCGTTTTTTGACACTAATATTTTAGTATATCTTTATTCTGATGATGAGCCGGTAAAAAGAAAAATAGCTTCTGAATTATTAACGAAAGGCGAATCAATAATTACAATTCAGGTGTTGAAAGAATTTACAAACACTCTCCGGAAAAAATATTCTGTGGAATGGCAAAAAATAAGTGCAGCCATTGATGAAATCCTTTTATTTTTTATTTTGTATCCCACCGAAATAAGCGATATTAAAGCGGCAATTTCTGTGGCGGAAAAATACCGATATTCTTTCTACGACAGTTTAATCATCGCCTCAGCGCTTGAAAGCAATTGCAAAATTTTATATTCCGAAGATTTACAGCACAACCAAATTATTAAAAACAAACTCAAAATCATAAACCCTTTTCTTTAACCCCATTTTCAAACTCTTTTTTATGAAAAACCGCTTTTCACCACTCACACTCCTTTTTCACTCCCCCCTTCGGGGGGACAATGGGGGGCTGCTCCGCTCACTCCTATTTTGCTCCCTGTTTTTCCTTTCCCCCTGGTGGGGACAGAAGGGGGCTGCACAAAACTACCAATGGGCCGGTGGCATCGGTGGCTCAATAGATGATTATGGCCGCTGCATTGCGGTTGACGCTGTATCCGGAGCGGTTTACATAACCGGCTCCTTCCGGAATACTGTTTACTTTAACCCGGAAGATAGAACGGCTGACATCGGAGAATTTGTTTATCTTTGAAAATAAAATTTTAATATTTCAAGAAAATGGAAACAATGGTCATTGATGTAAAATCAAAAAGCGATAAAATATTTATCCGACAATTTGCAAAAAGAATGGGCTACAAAGCAAGAGTTTTGCAATTAGAAGAAATAGAAGATATTGCGCTGGGCAAAGCAATTAAAGAGGGGAGAAAAGGCGACTATGTCGACCGTGAAACCGTAATGAATGCTTTGCGCAAATGAAGGTTGTTTTTGAAAAAAAATTCGTAAAGGATATTGATACCATCCTTGATAAAAACCTGAAACAAGCCCTTGAAGGTATAATTCTAAACATTGAAAAAGCATCAGACATAACAAGAATTGTCGGCTTGAAAAAATTGAAGGGTTACAGATATTCTTACCGAATCAGAATAGGTAATTACAGGATAGGACTGAATATTGAAAATAATATTTTTATTCTTGTCCGTTTTATGCACAGAAAAGAAATTTATCGCTATTTCCCATAAACCACATTCCCAAACCCTTTTTTATGAAAAAACTCTACCTACTCCTGCTTTGCTCCTTGTTTTTCCTCCCTCCCTTTGGCGGGATTGAGGGGGGCCTCGCCCAGTCCGGCTCTTTGGATAATACTTTTGACACCGATGGAAAAGTTACTACCCCTGTGGGAAGTTCCCAAGATCGGGGCTATTCAGTCGCCATTCAGAGCGATGGCAAAATTCTGGTGGCGGGATATAGTAACAATGGCACTGACAATGATTTTGCTTTAGTAAGATATAATGGATTATCTACAGGCCTTCAAACCCTTTTAAACAATCAGTCGGTTTCAATTTTCCCCAACCCTTTTTCCTTAAACACAACTTTACACACAGACAATCTTTTAAAGAATGCAACGCTCACCCTTTACAATTCTTTCGGGCAGACAGTAAAAGAAATAAAAAACATCAGCGGGCAGACAATTACTTTCAACCGCGGCAATCTCGCAAGCGGACTCTATTTCCTTCGGCTGACAGAAGACAGTAAAACCCTTGTGACAGAAAAATTAATCATCACCGGCTGACAGAATTTGTATGTGATAATTTAAAAACTTATTGTATCTTTGCGTAGATTTATTATCATCGGTTAACGGGTTCTACGATTTTGTTGAATCAAAATAAAAAAAATGGTTACTGTTCACCCCACAATCATTATCCCTACCCTCCGATTAATCGGAGGGTTAGTATGTTACTCGTCTATTTGAGAGAGATAGGGTCGGGCGGGGCTTGCCATGATGATAATATTACTTTACGATAAGTAGAACAGGCAAGCCCCGCCCGACCCCTCTATTACAATGATACTATGTCATACTAACCCCCTGATTTATCAGGGGTGAACAGTCCAAAAAATGAATTTTTAGAACCCACCATAACCCATAATTTACTGTGAAAAAATCAATCTCCTTTACCGCTCCACTCAAATACAGCGTCCCTGACTTTGTTCGGACAGCAGCAACAACAGCAGTTTTAATTTTCTTCACCCCGCTTTTTTACTCCCTTCCATTTGCCCCGCACATAAATTTTGCAAAGAGATTTATTTCATTGTTTTTGTTCCTGATTTTATGTGCGTGGTTTGGGGGGATTGAGGGGGGTTGCCAATCCTTCCAATGGGCCGGTGGCATCGGTGGCTCAATAGATGATTATGGCCGCTGCATTGCGGTTGACGCTGTATCCGGAGCGGTTTACATAACCGGCTCCTTCCGGAATATTGCCGGCTTTGCAGTTTAACTTTTTTTGTTATTTTTGCAACAATTAAAAACACTTTAAAAATGGAAGCCATCATCAGAACAAACGACAACAATTTATTTCACGTATTGCTTGAATTATTCAAATCACTTCCTGTTGCTGTTGAAACCGAAGATGAAAGGTCAAAAAAATCTTTTGCTGATTATAAAAAAAATATTCTTTCGGTTTCCGTATGGACAGACAAAGACATTGAATTAATGGAAAGCAATCTGAAAAAATTCAACGCATGGAAAATAGAAAAATGGTAGTGGATACCGGTATTTTTATTGAATATCTCAGGGCTAAAAATAAAACCGGCACAACGCTTTATAATTTTCCTGATAACACTGAAATCTATATTTCCGTAGTTACACTTTTTGAATTATACATAGGCGCCACTACTACCGAAAAGTGGAACGATGTAAAAAAACTTTCTGACGGAATTGAAATTGTTCCCTTATCCTCCGAAATAGCAGAAGAAGCGGCTTTCATTTTTCTCGAATTGAAAAAAGATAACTCCATTATTGAGTTCAGGGATATTTTTATAGCCGCAACTGCGCGTAAGCTGCAGATACCGGTAAAAACTTTTAATAAGGACCATTTTGGAAGAATAAGAAATTTGAAAGTTCTTTGAACAGAAGACCTTCAACATAATCAAACCATTGATAAAAAACTTAAAATCCTAAACTCTTTTTTATGAAAAAATTCTACCCAACTTTAACCGCAGCCCTCTGCGCGCTGTTCTTACTTCCCCCCTTTGGGGGGACAGAGGGGGGTTGCCAATCCTACCAATGGGCTAACGGCATCGGTGGCTCAATTGACGATTATGGGCGCTCCATAGCGGTTGATACTGCCAC
>JACPRZ010000011.1:8107-54376 GCA_016193485.1 Bacteroidota bacterium
ATAACCGGCTCCTTTCAGAATACCGCTGACTTTGACCCTGGTGCCGGTACATATAATTTGGTTTCTGCCGGAAACGGTGACATTTTTATTGCGAAATACACCCCCAGCGGAGCTTTAATATGGGCAAAACGAATTGGCAACACCGGTGGAGAAGAAGGTAACAGCATTGCAATTGACGGTTCCGGTAATATTTATATCACCGGCTACTTCTGGGGTACGGTTGATTTTGACCCAAGTGCCGCAGTTGTTAACCTTATTTCAAATGGTTTAAATGACATCTTCGTTGCCAAATATGATAATAACGGAAATTATTTATGGGCATTTAATATCGGAAGCGGAAATGGCGATATTGGCAATTCAATTACAGTTGAAACAAACGGTAACTGCTATATTACCGGTTACTTTTACGGTACTGCCGATTTTGACCCTTCTGCTGCAACGGCAAATTTAACCCCTGCCGCATGGGAAGATGTTTTCATTGCCAAGTACACCACCGGTGGTAATTATGTTTGGGCGGAAAAAATCGGAGGATCCGGAACTGAACAGGGGTTTGGTATTACTTATTACTCACCTACCGCTGATATTTATCTTACCGGCTATTTCCAGAACACTGCTGACTTTGACCCGAGCGCTGCAACTTTTAATCTTACATCTTTCGGCAGTGATGATATCTTCGTTGCAAAATATAGTGATTCAGGCAATTTGATTTGGGCAAAACAGATGGGAGGAGGAAGTGGCGACAATGGTTTCTCGCTTACTGTTGATGGAAGCGGCAATGTATATTCAACCGGCTATTTTGGCGGCACATCTGATTTTGATCCGGGAGCCGGAACATTTAACCTTACTTTTACCTCCCCTACCGTATCGCATGTTTTTGTAAGCAAACTTGATGCTTCCGGAAATTTTGTCTGGGCGAAACAAATAGGTGGCAGCAGTTATGCCTCTGGTTCCTCTATTGGGTTAGATAACAACAATAATGTTTACACAACCGGTTATTTCAGAGATACTGCCGATTTTGACCCGGGTCCTGGAATTTACAACCTCATTTCACCGAGTGGAATTTCAAATACTTTCATAAGTAAGTTGGATAATTCCGGTGCATTTATTTGGGCAAAACAATTTATCGGGAGTGGAAGTAATGCTACCGGCACATCACTTGTTTTAGATGGAAACAATAATCTTTATGTTACAGGGTATTTTGAAGGAACAACCGATTTTAATCCTGGTGCGGGTATCGCAAACCTTGTATCTAATGGTGGTTATGACATCTTCTTTGCCAAATATGCACCTTGTAATTTAAACATCTCCACCAGTAAAACCGATGCAACATGCTTCGGTTCATGTAATGGTTCAATAACAGCTAACGTTGTTTCCGGTGGTATTGCTCCTTTTAATTATTTGTGGAGCAATAGTACAACAAGTAATCCTGTTGCCGGTCTTTGTGCAGGAATAACATTGGTTGTAACCGTTACCGACAACAACAGTTGCACCGCAACAGCAAATGCAACCATCACCGAACCCGCTTACACCGCCACCTACACTGACACCGTTGCCAAAATCCTTTTTGATGAGCGCAACTGCCAGCAATATCCCATCGTAAAAATCGGCAACCAATGGTGGATGACCGAAAACCTCAATGCAGGTACTATGATAAACAGCACAGGAGGCGGGCAGTTGCAATCAGATAACGGCATCATTGAAAAATACTGCTATAACGGCACCTCTGCCAACTGCAACACCTATGGCGGCTTGTACGAATGGGGCGAAGCAATGGGTTATGCAGCTTCCGAAAACGGAAACCCCGGCACCACGCAGGGCGTTTGCCCCACCGGCTGGCGCCTCCCCACCGATGCCGAATGGTGCGAAATGGAAAACTTTATTGACCCCACTACAGACCCCGGTTGTAATACAACCTCATGGCGGGGAACAGATGTTGGAGCAAAATTAAAAGACAATGTTGCCTGGAACGGAAACAATGCCAGCGGTTTTTCTGCATTGCCTGCGGGTTACCGCGATTACTCCGATGGTTCGTTCTATGTTTTGGGTTCGGACGCAAGCTTCTGGAGCACGACTGAGTACATTGGCACAAATGGGTGGTACCGTACCCTGGCCGCGGGCAACGCCCAGTCGGGTCGCGGTAGCGTCTATAAGACATTCGGATTTTCGGTTCGCTGCTTGCAAGACGTTGTACCCCCTTTGACAATTTCCGTTTCTTCCACCAATGTAACCTGCAACGGAGGCAGTGATGGCACGGCAACTGCCACGCCAACAGGCGGCACCCCCCCCTACACGTATTCATGGAGCAACAGCGCAACTACATCATCCATCACCGGGCTTATTGAAGGAACTTATGTAGTTACAGTTGCGGGTGCCGACAACGATACCGCCACTGCAATCGTTACCATTATCGAACCGACTGATTTAACTGTTTCTCCCTCTGCCATTGCCGCTTCCTGTAACGGTGTTTGCGATGGCGCAATAACCGCAACCGCAAGCGGAGGAATTTTACCATATACTTATTTTGGAACCGGAACAAACCTTTGCGCTGGATTTCATTCCATCCAGGTTACTGACGCAAACGGATGCACTGCAACATCAAGTGCAACCATTACCGAACCCGCTTACACCGCCACCTACACCGACACCGTTGCTAAAATCCTTTTTGATGAGCGCAACTGCCGGCAATACCCCATAGAAAAAATCGGCTCCCAGTGGTGGATGACAGAAAACCTAAATTACGGCACTTATGTACCGGTGGCCTCCGGGGGCCAGGCAGGAGCCGGCACACAAAAATATTGTCAGGATCTCAGCGGGTTTAATGACCCCTCTTGCCCTTTAGGCGGCTTATACGAGTGGGACGAGATGATGAATGGCGCTGCCTCCTGCAACGGCACCGGAGCGCCTCCCAATGATAGTTGCCCGACACCGGTACAGGGAGTATGTCCCGCTGGTTGGCATATCCCCTCTCATTACGAGTGGACTACATTAGAAAAAAATGTTGGCATCGACCCGGGGTCTTTTCCTTACGATATGACAACGACAGGCTATTTTGGAACAGATGAAGGCGGCAATCTTAAACAAACCGGCACAACTAACTGGACAACACCCAACACAGGCGCCACCAATACCAGCGGTTTTACAGCCCTTCCGGGTGGTAACTCCTGGGCTGGCTCGTTCAGCAGTGCCGGTCTCTACGGTTACTGGTGGAGTTCTACCGAGTACAGTGGTACGTATGCGTGGTACAGGATGCTTTCCTACAATAACGCCCAAGTGTACCGGATTAGCAACCCTAAGGCTTACGGCTTTAGTTGCCTGTGCGTAAAGGACATTGTTTTATTTGCCCCTTTGACTATTTCCGTTTCTTCCACCAATGTAAATTGCAACGGAGGCAGTGACGGAACTGCAACAGCCACTGTAACCGGTGGAACTTCGCCTTATGCCTACAACTGGAGCAATAGCGCAACCACATCATCCGTCACCGGCCTTATTGCAGGATCTTATGCGGTTACTGTTATCGATGCCGGCAGCGATACCGCAACTGCAATCATTACAATCACCGAGCCGGCTGCGCCTGTAGTTGTGACTACGGTAACTGATGTAACCTGCAATAGTTCTTGTAACGGTTCAATAACAGCAGCCATCTCCAGTGGAACTTCTCCTTTCACTTATTTATGGAGTACCGGTGCTACCGGTAATCCAGTTGCCGGTCTTTGTGCGGGAACTTATGCAGTAACCGTTACCGATGCCAACGGCTGCACCGCTTCATCATCCGCGATCATCACCCAGCCATCCGCAATGTCCATAACTTTTTCCGCTTCAGATAATCTCTGCTACGGTTATTGTTACGGTTCAATAACAGCAACGGTTGCCGGTGGCGCTTCTCCCTTTACTTATTTGTGGAGCAACGGTGCCACCGGTAACCCTGCTGCAAATTTATGCGCTGGTTCTTATTTGGTTACCATCACCGATGCCAATAACTGCACTGCTACCGCCTCAGCAATTGTTACCGAGCCGGCTGCGATTGCAGTTTCTATTTCTGCCACCGATGTAACCTGCAACGGTTCGTGCAATGGCAGCGCTGCGGCAACCGTTTCAGGAGGAACATCTCCATATAATTATTCATGGAGTAATGGTTCTTCAACTTCTGCAAATGCAGGTTTATGTGCCGGTACTTATACCGTAACCGTTGTTGATGCCGCCATGTGCGGTGGTACACCTTATTCTGCAACCATTACCGAACCCGCGCAACTACTTATATCAAACATTTCAACAACCAATGTTTCATGCTACGGGGAATGTGATGGCAGCGCATTGGCCACGGGAACAGTATCGGGGGGGGTATCTCCTTACACCCTTACATGGAGCACCGGCTCAACCGGTTTTAGTATTTCTAATTTATGTGCAGGAAATTATACTGTAACCGTAACCGATGCCAATAACTGCACTGCCACCGCGTCTGCAATTATTACCGGGCCGCCAGCGATTACAATTACTAATACGGTAACCGATGCAATCTGCTACGGTTCCTGTGATGGCAGCGCTGCGGCAACGGTTTCCGGAGGAACATCTCCAATTAATTATACATGGAGTAATGGTGCCTCTGCTTCTGCGGCTACAGGTTTATGTGCCGGTACTTATACCGTAACCGTTATTGATGCCGCCATGTGCGGTACAGTTTCAACTGCAACCATTACCGAACCGGCTGCGCTTACAGTAGTGACCACGGTAACCGATGCAACCTGCAACGGGTACACAACCGGCACAGCCACGGCAACCGCAACGGGAGGCACAACACCTTATTCTTATACCTGGAATCCTGGTGCACAAACAAACCAAACAGCCACAGGGCTAGCCGCGGGAACTTATATAATAACTGTTACAGATGCCAACAGTTGCACAGCAACAGCAACCGCAATTGTTAATGAACCCACAGCGATATCTGCCAGCATACCCGATGGATATGTTTCTTGCAATGGCGCCTGCAATGGCAGTTCTACCGTTACCGCGAACGGAGGAGTAACTCCCTATACCTACTTATGGAGCGATGTAAATTCCCAAACAACCGTAACGGCAACAGGTCTCTGCGCTAACTCCTATAGTATTACCATAACCGATGCTAATAACTGCAATTTCGTATGGATAACTTCCGTATCACAACCGGCAGTATTAACTTCTGCTGTTACTGCTACCGATGCCACCTGCCCCGGCTGCACCGATGGTTCGGCAACTGTAATTGCAAGCGGTGGAACATCACCCTATTCATATTTATGGAGCAATGGAGCTACTAATTCAATAGCAGCGGCACTGGGAAGCGGTAGTTATACAGTTACTGTTACCGATGTCAACGGCTGCACTGTAACAGCGCAATCTGTTGTTTCTGAACCGGCATGCGGAATGTCCCTTTCAGTCACTTCAACAAATATTTCATGCTACGGTGCTGGCGATGGAAGCGCAACAGTGACCGCAAGCGGTGGAACAATACCATATTCTTATTTATGGAGTAATGGCGATACATCAGTTGGCAGTGGGCAGTTGGCAGTTGGCAATTATACGGTAACCGTGACTGATTCATCAGGATGTACGGCAACAGCGATGGCGATTATTACGGAACCATCGGTGCTGGCAATTACGATTTCGCAATCAAATGTAAGTTGCTATGGACAGTGTGACGGTGTCGCTACAATTTCCGCTACCGGTGGTACGCCTCCTTACTCCTTTCTATGGAGTACCGGTTCAACTGACAATCCCTATTCAAATCTTTGCAACGGGCTCTATACTGCCACTATAACAGATGCCAATGGCTGTATTGTAATAGATACTGTTATTATTACCCAACCGCTACTTCTTTCGCTTACTTTAACGGTTAATAATGTATCCTGTTTCGGCCAATGCAACGGCAGCGCTACGGCAGGGGTAACCGGTGGAACAACTCCCTATACGTACAGTTGGAGTGCAGGAGGTACGGGAAGCGTGAGGAGTAATTTGTGCATCGGCAGTTATTTTGTTACGGTTACCGATGCAAACGGCTGCCAGGCAGCCGCACCGTTTAATATTACTGCGCCAAATCAACTTAATGTTTCTGTCCTCCCGCCATCGGTAAACCTGGATTGTTACGGTGAATGTACAGGAACCACACAGGCGCTTGCAAGTGGAGGAGTTAGTCCATATTTATATGCATGGAGCAATGGAGAAACAAATTTCGCTGTGGGAAATTTATGCGCAGGAACCTTTACGGTGACAGTCACGGATGCCAATAATTGCACCGGCACTAACAGTGTCAATATTATGCAACCGTCACAGATTGTAATCACAACAACAAGCGTTACTGACGCCACCTGCGGCAACGCGGACGGCTCGGCAACCATTACGGTAAACGGTGGCACCCCCCCCTATAAATATAACTGGTCAAATAATGATACCCTGCCCACGGCAAATAACCTTCCTGCCGGTTCCAATTCGGTGATTGTGATGGATGCAAATAAATGCGTGGTTTACGGCACAGTTCTCGTGGATAATTCCAATGCGCCTTATGTGGCTGCAAGCACGGTTACCGATGTAACATGCAGTGGCGGGAATGACGGGGCTATTGCCATTATTGTCACTGGCGGTATGACGCCATGGACATACAACTGGTCGGATGGCGAAACAAGCGAAGACCGTACCGGTTTGAAAGCGGGTATTTACAACCTTGAACTCTGGGGCAGCGACAGTTGCGTGTCAACTGCATCATTCACCGTTAACGAACCGTACCCGATCAAGATAGTTGCAACGGTGACGGATGCCGGATGCCTTAATTCGGACGGAAGCGCATCGGTTACGGTGAGCGGAGGCGCCCTTCCCTATTTTTACTTATGGAATACGAACGCAACCACTTCCAACATCAGCAATCTTAATGCAGGAATTTATTCGGTAGCGGTTACCGATGCAAACGGATGCAGCAAAGTATTCCAGGTGATTGTCGGAAATTCCGGTGGTCCTGAAATTTCAGTTGTTGCCACTTCCATCACCTGCGATAACCCGACCGGTGGCATCATTGACCTTACGGTAAGCAGCGGCACAGGTACCCCCCCTTATACGTACAATTGGAGTAATTCGGACACAACCGAAGATTTAACCGGACTGACACAAGGGACATATTCGGTCACGGTCACCGATGCCAGCGGATGCATCGGCTTTGCAAGCGCGGAAATCAAAGGCGAACTGCTCGGTTCCGAACCCATCTGCATCGTTACCGTTGACAGCATCAGTGGAAAAAACCTTATTGTTTGGGATAAATCCATCGTTCCTGGCGCTGCCTCATTTAATATTTACAAGGAAGGCGTTTCGGCAGGCGTCTATAATCTGCTCGCTAATGTTCAGTACTCGGCTATCAGCGAGTATGTTGATATGGCTGCAAATCCGCAGCAACGTTCCTTCCGTTACAGAATCTCGGCTGTTGACTCCTGCGGCAACGAATCGGAGTTATCCGGTATTCACAAGACCATGTACCTTGGGGTTAACATTGGATTGAACAATAAAATAAACCTTCTTTGGGATGCTTATGAAGGGTTTTCTTACGGGACTTTTGTTATTTACCGCAGCAGCGCTCCTGACCCGTTGAACCTGCTGGTGATGGATTCCATTCCTTCAAACCTGAATTACTGGACAGACCTTAATCCTCCGAATAATGCATTGCTTTATTACGTAGTTGCTGCCGTAAAACCCCCCCCTTATTGCAATGCACAGGTAAAGATGATAAAGACGTACAATTCTTCCAAATCAAATACGGCTTCACTCCAGTCACCAATTGGGATCCAGGAACTCAAAGTTGAAAATTTAAAGTTCAAAGTTTATCCGAATCCGAACAGTGGTGAGTTTACAATTGAGTTAAAGTATCCGGTATCCGGTTTCCAGTATCCGGTATTTCGAATAATTAATATTTTCGGACAGGAGGTATTTCGTTCTGCAATCAATAATCCGATATCTGAAATTTCTTTAACGGGATTGGAAGATGGAATCTACACAATGAGGTTAGAGTCGGATGGCAACCTTGTAGGGGTGCAAAGAATTGTGTTGGTGAAGTAATTTAAACCCATGCGGATTTTGAAAGTTTAATGACCTGCGACCGTTCCGGGCCAACCGATACTATGGTAACGGGAACATTTACCTGTTCTTCAATAAAGCGGATGTAGGTACTAAGTTCAGGCGGTAATTTGCCGGCAAAATTCATTTTTTCATTAGTAAGTTTCCAGGCAGCGAACTCACGGTAAACCGGTAGAATGTTGTTATTGCTGAAGGATACCGGCATAATTGCACCGGAATTATCCCTGTAAGAAATACACGCCATTACTTTATCAAAACTGCTGAGTACATCCGCTTTGGTCATAATAAGTTCCGTTACTCCGTTGAGCATGATGGAATATTTCAGCGCGGGAATGTCGAGCCAGCCGCATCTGCGCGGACGTCCTGTTGTAGCGCCATATTCCTTACCGGCTTCACGTAATTCATTACCCATGTCACCCGCCAGTTCGGTGGGAAAAGGCCCCCCCCCTACCCTGGTACAGTATGCCTTCATAATACCGAACACCCTGCCGATGCGCGATGGCGGGATACCCAGTCCGGTACATGCTCCCGCACATGTTGTATTGGAAGATGTCACAAACGGATAAGAACCGAAGTCAATATCAAGCAATGAACCCTGCGCACCCTCGGCAAGGAGCGTCTTCCCTTCTGCAAGAGATGCATTAATATAATGTTCCGCATCAATATGGCTGAACTTTTTCAGGCATTCAATCCCCGCCTTCCATTCGGAAACCAGAACATCCATATCAGCGGCATGATAGCGGTACATTTCCAGCAGCCGTGAATGTTTCTGAACAAGGTCGGAAAAGCGCTTATCAAAATCAGGCAAACTGATATCACCGACACGCAGGCCGTTCCTGCCTGTTTTATCCATGTAGGCGGGTCCGATTCCGCGCAGGGTTGATCCTATTTTCTCTTCACCCTTGGATTTTTCCGAGGCGGCATCGAGAAGTTTATGCGTAGGCAAAATCAGGTGAGCGCGTTTTGAAATCAAAATATTGCCAAGTCCTGCTGCGTTCCGGCTTTCAAGGTCATCAATCTCCTTTTTAAAAACAACAGGGTCAATGACCACACCGTTCCCGATGATATTTACTTTATCAGCGTGGAAAACACCCGATGGTATAGTATGCAATACATGGCGGGTACCGTCAAATTCAAGCGTATGCCCGGCATTAGGACCACCCTGGAATCTCGCGATAATGTCGTAATGCGGGGTAAAAAAGTCAACTATCTTTCCTTTTCCTTCATCACCCCACTGGAGGCCGAGGAGAACATCTGCTTTCATATTTCAATTATACCAATATACGAATGATACCAATGATATTAATTCCCATCGGTATTATACTGAATGGTTCGTGAACTTTTTTTATGTGATAAATTTTCATAGGGACAAAATTACCATCCCGAGTACTCGGGACGATTTTTTTTGTAAAAATTCTTCACGAACTATTGATTATTCGTAGTATTATTATAACTTGTGATATTTACATACTCCTTTATGGCTCAGAATATTGCATTTACCGTACAAATTCAGGGTATGGTCAGTGATAGTGAAATTCAGCATTTCACCTGCCATTTTCTGCACCTGTTCAATGCGGGGATCGCAAAATTCAAACACATGGCCGCAATCGTTGCATATCAGGTGGTCGTGCTGCCTGAAGAGCAATGATTTTTCATAATAGGATTGCTGGTCCCCGAATTTGTGCTTCCGCAGGAGCGCACTTTCCACAAGCAGTTCAAGGGTGTTGTACACGGTCGCCCTGCTTACGCGGAACTTTTTTTTCAGCAAATACCGGAACAGTTTTTCGGCATCAAAGTGGTCATTTCTGGAATAAATTTCATCCAGTATCCCTCAAATGTTCCGGCATCCGATTCAAAATTTATGGACCGGATATTCACCCGCAGTTCATCCGAAATGATTTTGGTAATATTGTTTACGATGCCCACTTCGTCAATGCCGGTTACTTTTATACCTGCAAGAAAAGCGATAAGTTGCTGGCTCACCCACCTCGCCTTCACCAGCCGGTAAGCGAAGTTAGACAATAATTTAACTGCGTTCGGGCAATTCACCCGGTGAATTTTAATTCCTTCATTCACGGTGATGAATCCGAAAACATCATCGCCCGGGATCGGGTTGCAGCAGGGTGATAGTTTATAATCAATTTTTTCAAGCGAATCGCCTATCAGTAAATGGTCGGGCTTACCGGACGCCTTGCTCAATATTTGTTCCAGCACCGGAGATTCTTTCGCTTTTGCGGCAGGTTTTATGCGGATAATTCCTTTTTCAACAGGAATATTCTCCATTTCTCCCAGTTCAACCTGGTCAAGCGCAATGCGGCAGAAAAATTCATTAGTATCATGAATCTTATAGAAACCGGTAAGCGCTGTTAAATTCTCAGCGGTATTGCGTATTTTAAAATGTTCCAGTTTTTTTTCAAGCAGCGTTTTCCCCTGCTCGGCAAGTTTTTTCTTTTCTTCCTTCAGGGCGCCTTTGATTTTTGATTTCGCCTTTGCCGTTTTTACGTACTGCAGCCAGTCCTCCTTAGGTTTCTGTTTTTTGGAAGTTATTATTTCCACCTGGTCCCCGCTTCGAAGCGGTTCGCTCAGCGGCACTAATTTCTGATTCACTTTTACTCCTATGCACCTCATCCCTATTTCACTATGTATGTCAAATGCGAAATCGAGTGCGGATGCCCCTTTTGGAAGAGTGCGCAGTTCTCCTTTGGGAGTAAAAACAAAAATTTCCTCTGCAAAAAGATTGAGTTTAAAATCATCGAGGAATTTCAGTGCATCCGGGTCCGGATTTGCCAGCAGTTCCCTGATTTTCTTAAGCCAGACATCAAGATTTGATTCCGAAAATCCCCCTTCCTTGTATTTATAGTGAGCAGCCAACCCTTTTTCGGCAATATCATCCATCCTGCGCGTTCTGATCTGCACTTCCACCCACTTCCCGGTAGGGCTCATTACGGTAGTATGCAGCGCTTCGTACCCATTGGCTTTGGGAGTGGAAATCCAGTCACGCAACCGGGAAGGGTTCGGGCGATAAAAATCAGTGACTACTGAATAAACCCTCCAGCAAAACGCCTTTTCCTGGTCAAATGCAGCATCGTCAATAATAATCCTGATTGCAAATACGTCATAAACCTCTTCAACGGGAACATTTTTATTGCGCATTTTATTCCAGATGGAAAATACCGATTTCGGTCTTCCGAAAATTTCGGCATGAATACCCTGTTCTTCTAGCGCATTTTTCAACGGGATGATAAACTGGCTGATAAACCGGTTACGTACCGCTTTGGTCTTCTCCAGTTTATCTTCAATATCGCGATATAAGACGGGTTCACTGATTTTCATGGAGAGATCCTCCATTTCAGATTTTATGGCATAAAATCCGAGACGGTGAGCGATGGGAGCATAAAGGTAAAGGGTCTCCGATGCTATTTTAAGTTGTTTGTCGTGCGCCATTGCCGCGAGAGTGCGCATATTATGAAGGCGATCGGCAATTTTCAGCAGGATCACACGAACATCGTCAGAAAGTGTGAGGAGTACTTTCCTGAAATTCTCGGCCTGGAGGGAAACTGAATGATCCACCACTTCGGTGACTTTGGTAAGCCCGTCAATAATGGATGCGACCTTTTTACCGAATGATTTTTCAATTTCTTCAAGCGTCATTTCGGTATCTTCCACTACATCGTGCAGGAGAGCGCAGATGATAGAAGTAGTGCCAAGACCCATCTCCACTACCGCTATACGAGCCACGGCCAGAGGATGGAGTATATAGGGTTCCCCCGACTGCCTTCGGGTATCTTTATGGGCGTGGAAGGCAATTTCAAAAGCCCTGCGGATGGTTTTCCGCTGGTCGGAGGAGAGCGGCCTGCGCTGGTCGGTAGCGCGCAAAAGGTCGCGGTAAGCAACGAGCGCCTCCCTGCCGTATTTCTCTTTATTTTCGGCAGTTAACTGTATCGGCATAGGGGAAAAAGGGTGATTTTACCCTGTAAAATTAGTAAAAAAGCGGTTTCCCTCCCTGAGCCAGGCAGGCAATCACCGGTGTTGGGTCCGGAATTCCCTATGAAAATGTTAAAAAATAATGATAAATAAATTTGGTGGATTCAAATATCTGCCGTACATTTGCACTCTTGTTTTAATTAATTTCATTTTATCAACCTCAAAAAATCCATTTTACATGGCTAAAAAATCAGGGCGGAAGCCGAATGCAAAATTCATGCAACCGCTCAATCCAAGCGCTGACCTTGCTGCAATTGTCGGCAGCAAATCATTACCCCGCACAGAGGTAACAAAAAAATTGTGGGCCTACATTAAGAAAAACGGCCTGCAGGACAAAAAGAACCGCAGAAACATCAATGCGGACGACCGGCTGAAGGTTGTCTTTGGCGGCAGGAAAACCGTCAATATGTTTGAAATGACCAAGTTGGTTTCCAAACATCTTTCGTAATTGTTCCTTTCAACCCCCCCGATGTACATCGGGGGGGTTTTTTTTGCATCTGAACATTACGGTTTACGGGATGTTTTGGATTATTAAATCAATTCCGATCTTTTCATTTTTCCTATGGAAATTACAAGAATTGTCGCAAAAGTCGGCAAAGGAAAAAATTCATCCGAGGTTTATTTTATTGTTGACAGCGGTGCCGTTTACTCTCTGCTTCCTGAAGAAATCTGGAAGAAACTGAAGTTAAAACCAGTATCTGAAATGAAGTTTTCGTTGGCGGACGGTACTATCATAAAGCGAAAAGTTTCCGAAGCAAGAATTGAATACAAAGGAATTGGCAGAACCAGTCCTGTCCTCCTCGGTGAAAAAAATGACGATGCACTGCTTGGAGCCGTTACTCTTGAAACAATGGGTCTCATGCTAAATCCATTTTCACGCGAACTTTTACCGATGAAAATGTTGCTTGCTCCTCTCCGCTTCGTCTAATTTTATATTATTCAGTTCATTACATTTTTACAGGTTTCACTATGAAAAAAATCATTCCCCTTTTATCACTGGGCCTGTTATCAGCCGTTGATTCTTATTCCCAAAACCCCATAATTTCATGGCAGAAATCGTATGGCGGTTCAAGTTATGAGGGGGCATATCTCATCCGACAAACAACAGATAACGGATATATTGTTTGCGGTTATAACTGGTCAACGGACAAAGATGTTCACGGCCACCATGGCTCAAGCGGATGGGCTGCCGATGGCTGGGTGGTGAAATTAGATGCTGCCGGAGATACGGCATGGACAATCTCCCTTGGCGGCACCAGCGATGATTATGCCAATGCGGTTGCAGAAACACCAGATGGAGGATTTATTGTCGTATTGCAATCCTATTCAAATAATGGTGATCTGACGGTAAATTACGGAGGAACCGACTATTGGTTAGTGAAACTTACAGCCATTGGACAAATTCAATGGAAGAAATCCCTTAATGGAACCAGTTATGATGTTCCTCTTTCTGTAGTAGTGAATTCCAATCACACTTTTGCAGTCACCGGTTATTCAGGTTCCTCTAATGCTGATTTTCCCGCAAACAAAGGATATGAAGATGTCTGGGTCCATAAATTTGACAGTACCGGCTCTATTATCTGGAAGAAAAATTATGGCGGCACCGATACGGATGAAGGATGGTATATTGATAAAACTTTTGATGGCGGCTACGTGATTGCAGGAAACAGTTGGTCAAATGACGGAGATGTTTCAGGCAACCACGGCTATAATGATTGCTGGGTTTTCAGAATTGACAGCGTTGGAACTCTGCTGTGGCAAAAATCACTCGGTGGAAGTTACAGGGAATATGGAAATGCCGTTCAGCAAACCACCGATGGAGGATTTATTGTGGGAGCCATGTCATGGTCAGATGATGGCGATGTGGATACAAACAAGGGGGGGTATGATTACTGGCTCATTAAACTGGACGGTTCGGGAAATATTCAATGGCAGAAATCTTACGGGAGTACATATCATGATTATTGCAATAGTGTGATTCAATCCTCCGATGGCGGCTATTTTGCCGCGGGTTACTCGGGATTTGGAGATGCGGATGTAGGAGTTTCGCTTGGAATGGAGGATTTCTGGATCCTTAAACTTGATAATTCAGGCGCTGTTCAATGGAAGGAGGTATTAGGCGGTGATTCGCTTGATTATGCCTTCTCTGCGATTCATACGAATGACGGAGGGTATGCCATTGCAGGAATAACGCGTTCTTTTGATAATGATGTCACTGAAAATAATGGTGAAGCCGATCTCTGGGTCGCGAAAATTCAATGCAATCCTCCTTTTACGCCTTCAATTTGTCTTGTTACCGTTGATTCTGCTTCCCAGAAAAACCTGATTGTATGGGAAAAAACCGGATTAACCGGCTATATTGAATCCTTTAATGTGTACAAGGAAGGAAGTTTTGCTGGTGTATACAACCTTATCGTTAATTCACCGGTAACTTCAATCAGTGAATACCTTGATATTGCCTCGGACCCAAAAACCAAAGCAAACCGGTACAAACTATCCACTGTTGATACCTGCGGCTTTGAATCACCGCTCAGTTCCGAACATAAAACCATGCACTTGACTGTTAATAAAGGTGGTATTAACAATGAAATCAACCTGATTTGGGAAAATTATGAAGGGTTTTCCTTTGGCACATATCTCATTTATGCGGGAAGTTTGAGCCAATTTGATTCAGTTGATGCAATAGCCAATACCCTGACCTCTTATTCAATATGGCCGCCTTACGATTCCACATGGAATGATTTTTTTGTTGCCGTAGTTCATCCTGCCGGGTGCACTTCAACAAAAATGCTGAAATCGTACAATTCTTCAAAATCAAATACGGCATCATTGTCGGTTAATCCGGGAATTGAAAGGAGAAATAGCGTAAATGGCTTAATTAATATTTTTCCGAATCCTTTGACCGAACAAAGTGTTATTATAGTGGATATTCCAATGCCGGCTAAGGTCATAGTATCAATTGATAATTTAATCGGGCAAAACATAATGACCTTAGAACCGGAGAGTTATACTATTAACGGTAAATACCTTATTAAAGCGGGACATTTAAAGAAAGCCCTGATCGCTGGTATTTATTGCGTGCGAGTGACTTTTGATGGAGGCGTGTACAATGCGGTCAAATTATCGGTTATCAGGTAGGATACAAATTAAAAGGCGGTTTATTAAGTAAATATTTTCTACATTTGCACGATTTATACAACGGTTCTTTTAAATCATCCGTCTTTCATTGGTAGTGAGTTAATGCAGATGAGTGTCAAAACATTTCCACCGATTTCCATTCAGCCGGAAGAGAATCTGTCCTTTGGCTGACAATTTCAATTTATTTCCATAAATTTTAATAATTTTTTTTCCATGAAAAACATTTTTACCCTTCTGTTTGCCCTGACACTGTGTTGTTACGGCATTGAATCGCTGGCACAAATAAGTTTCACCTTCAACCCTTCAACCGGTTGCACCCCGCTGGATGTAACTTTTCTCAATACGAGTACCGATCCCCAGGCGTACCGTTATGAATGGAACTTCGGGGATGGGCCTGTTGTTATTGATACCCAAACCACTACAATCAACCACCTTTATATAAACAGGGGAACCTATTCAATTTATTTATACGTTTATGATATTTCAGGTTCTTATCGCGGAGGATATACATCAACAATAGCCGTCAATGGCCTTTCAAGTTGGGACCAGATTAATTTATGGCCTGAAAACGCCTGTCCCGGTGAAAATGTCTCTGTTAACGCTCCCTGGGGTTTCCCTTCCTATGTATTTGATTATGGAGATGGCGTGATTGAAACCAGTACAGGCAATTACAGGAACCACATTTATAATTCAGCCGGTACATATATTATTTCGGTTTATATCCCAGACGTCTGTGCCGGCAACGACACAACCCTCTATGATACCATTACCTTATCTACAACAAAATACTTTCCCTCATGGGCATATTATTATCATCCCCAGCAGTCATGTCCCAATAATAATGTAGGTTTCAATGCCGAATATGGCCAGGCACAGTATATCTGGAATTTCGGAGACGGAACGGTTGACACCACTTTGTCAAACAACACAAACCATACTTACAATACCATCGGAACCTATTCTCCCACTGTTACCTTAATCAATTTCTGCGGTGATGATACCACTCTTTCCATGGTCAGCGGAAGTTATAACACAATAGATATCCGTTACTCTCCTTTTCCTTATATGACTCTTGGCACATATTTTTCACCGTCAGGAAACCCGGGAATGGGTTGCCCTGGGGAACAGGTTTCTTTTAACGCACCCTACGGTTACGTTTATTATGTATGGAATTATGGCGATGGCAGCCCTGTTGATTCAGGAAACAGCGCCTACAAAAACCATATTTATGCCAATACAGGTACATACACCGCATCAGTAAAATTACACCAGACATGCGGCAATGATACCACCATTAGCGCCACTGTGATAATGGGAACCTACAACCCTTTTCCGAATTGGATAAGTTTATACGATTATCCCGATCCCGCCTGCCCTTACCAGCCAATCAATTTTAATGGACCCTGGGGCTATCCCTCTTATCAATGGACATGGGGTGACGGAACACCGGTGCAAACAACAACCAACCCTTACACAAGCCACCAATATGTATCCGGTGGAACAAAAAATGTTTCTTTAAAGGTTACCAACCTATGCGGTAACGATACTACAATCGGAACTTCCGTTACCATTAACCCTAACCTGCCCTTCCCGGCAGGTACATCATTTAGTGCCGGAAACAACTTTACATCTTGCCCCGGAAAAGTAAACTTCAGCGCCACTTATGGTTACCAGTACTATACCTGGAATTTTGGCGATGGAAATACCGAAACTACCCTGAACTACTATGTTACGCACACCTACACGACTCTCGGTGATTATTCAGTTTCAGTTAAACTTATGGATTATTGCGGAAAGGATACCACCCTGTATGATACCCTTAGGATAGCGTACACTCCATTTACTGCTGGGATGCAGATTAATGTTTATGATGATAATTCATGCCCTGGTGAAAATATTCAGTTCAGCGCTCCCTGGGGTTATGTCTCCTACCAATGGAACTTTGGCGATGGAAATACACTTACCGGTTCCAATTATGTAAATTATTCTTACTCTGCAGTCGGACAGTATATTATTACTGTTAAAATCAGGCAACTGTGCGGAAACGATACCACTCTTTCAAAACTTGTAAAAGTTATCAATAACCAGAGTTTCCCCAACTGGATAAATCTTTATTTAAATCCATCACCCCCAATTCCCACAAAGGTCTGCCCCGGTCAACCGGTTGACTTCTACGGCCCTTGGGACTATGCTTCATATATCTGGTATTTTGGCGATGGTGAAACCGATACTACCGCTTCACCCAATAACACACATTTATATTACACTGCAGGTAGTTATCCCTGTTCAGTGAAGGTATTTAATTACTGCGGTCTTGACACTACTCTTCTCAATACAGTTGTCGTTGATACGTCAATAAGTATTAGTGCCGGTGTCTCGGCTGGTTACTGGATCCCAAATGGCACCTCAGCATGCCCCGGTGAGTTTATTAATTTTTATGTCAATGGACCAATAGCATATCCTTATTATGAATGGGATTTCGGAGACGGCACTACCCCAATATCCGGCTCTATCAATTTCATTAACCATTCTTATAGTGAACCTGGTGAATATATTGTTGCCGTCTCAGTTTCTAACGAATGTGGAAGCGATACAACCCTCTATATGACTTTGAATATTACCGGCAATAAATACATTGGGGCCGCGCTAATGATAAATAAAAATCCATCATGGAATATATGTCCGGGAGCGCCCGTTAATTTTTCTGGTCCGACAGGTTTTGCTTCTTATATATGGACATTCGGAGACGGTTCACAACCCGATTCAACTACAAGCAATTTTGTAACCCATTCTTTTAATTCTCCCGGTACTTTTAACGTTTCCATGAAGGTTATTAACTACTGCGGTAATGATACTATTTCCACTACCCAGATCACAATTGATAATACTGTTACTTCCTGGACTTCCATCAATCCTTATCCAAATCCGATTTGCCCGGGTCAAACAGTCAACCTTGCTGCCGATACCGGCTTCATTTCATATTTCTGGGATTTTGACGATGGCACTTCAGGGTATGGTTCAAACAAAGTAAACCACGTTTTTAACTCATTGGGTGACTATACCGTTTCAGTTGTCATTACAAACTATTGTTATAATAGTGATACTTTTTCAACAACAGTTACTGTTGATAATAATACAAGTTTCCCCAGTTGGATGAATATGTGGAGTAACTCATGGGCGGTATGCCCCGGAGATGTTACCACGTTGAATACACAGCCGGGTTTTAATAGTTACTTCTGGGATTTTGGGGATGATGATACAATTACTACTACCGGTTCCTCCATTGGCCACGTTTATAATGATGCTGGAAATTACACTGCCACCGTAACAATAAATAACGGCTGCGGCAACACTACTTCACTCTCTACCACGGTCAATATAAGCGCCAGTTCATCTGTAAATACACCGAATATTTTTACTCCGCTTTCCGCCTATTGCCCTGGCGATGCCGTTATGTTTCTGCTCAACGACTATGGACAGGGATACGCTCAGAATTATATCTATTTCTGGGATTTTGGTGACGGCAATGCAGATACCACTTTTGGCTTTGGAGCAACACATGTCTATGATTCGGTAGGATCTTATACAACCATCGTCACAATTGAAAACAGTTGCGGTAACTCGGCAATGACAATAGTTCCGGTCAATATTAAAGGCAGTACAACGCCTACTCTTAACAGCACAATGTGGGGTACCCTCGCTCATACCGGCATTGTCGGCTGCCCGGGCGATGCCGTAGTATTCTATTTCAAAGGCACAGGCAATAACATCTGGGATTTCGGTGACGGTTCTACCGGAATTGCAACTGAAGAATTTGTTAACGAAAAGGGAGTAATGATGACCGTTATCAAACACGCTTATGGAACAGCAGGAACGTACACGCTTGCGCTTACATTGACAAACGGTTGCGGTAATAGCGTTACCGACTCACTCACTATTCAAATAATAAACAACCTGATGGTTGATGGCGGTCTCATTGTTGAACCGCCAATGGGAACGAGCAGTTATTCTACATGCAGGGAGTTGAACTTTATCGCCTTTGGCGGCTCTTCTTATGAATGGGATTTTGGCGATGGCGGATCACTTATCACAATCTCACCCACCACATCACATATCTATTCTACTCCTGGAAATTATGCGGTTGGAGTACTTATCACTAATGAATGTGGCTATTCCACATATTTTTCAAAAGCAATAAACGTCACACAATCAGGTGGAGCATCAATTGATTTAGTTACCGTAACAGATGCCACCTGCTTCGGAGGCAATGACGGTACCGCAACTGTTACTGTAAGCGGTGGCGAAACACCCTATTCATATTTATGGAGTGATGAATCGGCACAGACAGGTGTAACAGCAACCGGTCTGAAAGCAGGAGATTACTTGGTGACGGTCAGTGATGCTCTCGGTTGCGAATCAGAAGAATATATATCGGTCTCAGAAGCCGATGAGATATCTCTTTCAACTTCTTCCGCAAATAGTTCTTGCGGAGGTTCCTCAGGAAGCGCTTCTGTATCCATAATCAGCGGTGGAAATTTACCATTTAATTATTCCTGGACAGGAGGAAGTACAACCTCTAATGCAACCGGTTTAAGTTCCGGAACATTTACAGTTACTGTTACCGATGCAACAGGATGCACTTCTGTTACTATGGCAGCGGTAAGCGATAACGGTGGTCCCACAATCACATTAAATTCTATTACTAATGTGGCATGTAACGGGAACAGTACCGGTTCCGTTGCAATTACTGCCAGCGGTTTAAATACTCCGTTTACCTATTTATGGTCAAACGGCAGCACAACCGATGATATCAGCGGATTGAAAGCAGGAAGTTATGCGCTCACCATATCTGATACTGCAGGATGCAATACCGTTGCCGTTATTGATGTCACTGAACCGGATAAACTTGAAGTTTCATTTTCTGCCACAGGAGCCGAATGTGGAGAAGCGACAGGAACAGCAACGGTTTCGGTCTCAGGTGGCGTGCCATCTTACGGCTATCTTTGGGATTCCAATGCAGGATCCAAGATAACTGCCACCGTGACCGGCCTTTCTGCAAATGCCTACAGGGTAACAGTCACTGATGGCAATTCGTGCACTACAGTGGGTATTGTTACAATCAATAACACGAATGCGCCTTCATTATCAGTCAGTAAGACCAACGTGAGTTGTCCGGGACTATCTGATGGGGCCATTGATGCAACTGTAACCCAGGGAACCACTCCTTACGTTTACATCTGGACATGGTCAGGGGGGGGGAGTTCGGTTCAGGACCTTAGCGGGCTTGATGCAGGTGTTTATACTCTCATGGTGCAGGATGCGAGTAATTGCTGGATAGGAACAAGCGTCACAATTACCGAACCATCCATTACGCTGACGACATCTGTAACCAATGTTTCCTGTGTCGGAGGAAGTACCGGATCGGCATCGGCAACTGTTTCCGGTGGTGAGACACCATATGCTTATCTGTGGTCAACTTCCGGAACCGGGAGTTCTGTCACCGGTCTTGCCGCAGGAACATATACCGTTACTGTTACCGATGGCAACAGTTGTACAGTCACTGCAAGTCCGACAGTAACCGAACCATCTGCAATTACAGTCACTCTTTCAAATACGAATGTAAGTTGCTATGGAGGCAGCAACGGAACCGCCACGGCAACGGTATCCGGAGGTTCTTCTCCTTACATTTATGCATGGAGCACCGGCAGTACTTCAAGCACTGCAAGTGTTCTGAATGCCGCAACCTACACCGTCACCGTTACGGATGCGTGCAGTGCAACCGGATCAGGGTCTGCAACCGTCACCCAGCCGACACAAATCACTGCAACTATGTCCAAAACCAATGTAAGTTGCTACGGGGGGGGAGACGGCACTGCGACCGTTTCGGTTTCAGGAGGCACCTCACCTTACAATTATTCATGGAATAACGGGCAAACAACTTCATCCGCCTACGGATTGTTCCCGGGATTACAGGCAGTTAACGTTTTTGATGCCAACGGATGTCTGAAATCAAATAATGTAACCATTACACAACCTGCGCAACTTTCGGCAACTGCTTCTGTTTCGTATGTGAGTTGCTTTGCAGGAAGTGACGGTGGAGTTGATATTACCGTAAGCGGTGGAACATCTCCATATACATTTATCTGGTCAAACAGCGCTATTTCCGAAGATGTTACCGGGCTTACTGCAGGGACTTATACAGTTACAATTACTGACTCGTGCAGCGCTACAGTTACCGCTTCAGGCACCCTTACACAGCCTGGCGCACTTTCATTATCCTTAGTTAAAACCAATGTAACATGCAACAGCGTCAACAACGGATCAGTGAATCTGACGGCATCAGGAGGAGTTACCCCTTATACCTATTTATGGTCAAACAACGCCACCAGCGAAGATGTATCAAACCTGGCTCCGGCAACTTATACTGTAACGGTCACTGATGTTTGCGGGCAAACGGCAACCGGCACCGCAGTTATCACCGAACCGGCAGCAGTCAGTGTGACCATATCCGGTAGCAATGTCACTTGTTACGGTTTAGGCAATGGTTCAGCCACAGCGACTGCCGCAGGCGGCACTGTCCCGTACATTTACCAGTGGAATAATAGTCAGAATACCCAAACTGCCATCGGTTTGTTTGCCGGTTTCTATTCGGTAAATGTATTTGATGCGAATTCCTGCCTTGCTTCAAATTCAATTACAATAACCCAACCCGTACAGTTAACTGCCGCTGCCACAACCACTGCCATCGCTACATGCGGAAATTTTGATGGCGGTACTGCAGTAACCGTAAGCGGTGGAACCACTCCTTATTCCTATAACTGGAATACGGGCGGTACGGGTTCAACTGAAACATCAATCGCAGGGGGATCCTATTCCGTCACGGTTACTGACAGCAAATCATGCAGCGCAGCATCATCGGTAACCGTACCTGTTGAGGCAGTTACCCAGCAGATATGTATTGTTACTGTAGATGAAGTTGTCAAGAAGAATGAAATTGCCTGGGAAAAAAGCGGTGGATTATCAACGCTTGGTTATGTCATTTACAAAGAAATCATGACCAATGTTTACGATTCCATTGGTTTCGTTCCGTATGACAGTTTAAGCACGTACATTGATTATTCTTCGGATCCGAAAACAAAATCGGCAAAATACAAAGTAACCACGGCCGATTCGTGCGGCAATGAATCAACACCAGGAACAGCGCACAAGACAATGCACCTCACGGTAAGCACCGGCATAATTCCCCCCCCATACACGGAACGCAATTTGGTATGGGAGAATTATGAAGGGTTCACAGCACCGCAGTACCGGATATGGAGGGGAATCGCCTTAAATAACATTGTTCTCATCGATTCGGTAGTCAGCACAACAACTACATACAGCGATTACGATACACTGGCAGGAGCAGATAGTTTATTTTACATAGTTGAACTGGTACATCCCACCGGCTGTACATCCACCCTGAAGTTGAAATCCTACAACTCATCCAAATCCAACACCGCCTCAATGGAAGCGCCATCCCTGCCAATGACGCTGACCACAACCTCCACCGATGTGTCATGCAACAATGGTTCTGACGGTAATATCACGGCAAACCCGAACGGAGGCGATCCTGCCTATTCATATCTCTGGAGCAATGCCCAGACCGGCCAGACGGCTACAGGGCTCTTTGCCGGAATTTATACCGTGACGGTAACCGATTCCCAGGGAAGTACCGTTACCGGTACCGCCTCAGTGACCCAACCATCAGCAATATCCATCGCTGCAACCTCAACGGGTGCAACCTGCAATAACCCTGACGGTTCCGCCTCTGCCACTGCCACTGGTGGAAATGGCGGATTCGGGTACAACTGGTCTGACGGGCAAACTACCCAGACGGCTGCAGGACTTACTGCCGGAAATTACGCAGTCACTGCAACCGATTCAAAAGGTTGTACATCTGTTACTACAACCACAGTAACAACTGCCAATATTGCGGTGACAATTTCAACATCAACTTCCGATGTCACTTGCAATGGCGGGAATGATGGAAATGCCACTGCAACCCCGACTTCCGGAACTGCACCTTACATTTATCTATGGAACAACGGGGCAAGTACAGACACCCTGCAGGGTGTCTCTGCAGGCGCTTATTCAGTTACCGTCACTGATGCAGGCGGCTGTTTCGGTTCACAAAATGCAACGGTATCTGAACCGGCTGCCATATCAATTTCAGTTACCTCTACAAACTCCACTTGCGGGAACGCAGATGGTGCCGCCACCGCATCATCAACAGGAGGTAATGGAGGATTCGGATACTTGTGGAATGATCCACTGTCACAGACGACCTCAACAGCAACGGGGTTAAGCGCAGGAAATTACACGGTATCTGCGACAGACAGCAAAGGATGTGTTCAAACGGCAATTGCATCGGTAAGCGATCTTAATGCACCTTTACTCTCTATGACTTCAACACAGGTTACCTGTAACGGTGATGCTGACGGAACGGCAACCGTTACAATTACCGATGGGACCCCCCCTTATTCTGTACAATGGGATTCTTCGGCCGGTAACCAGACCACAACTACCGTAACCGGTCTCAGCGGTGGAAATTATTCAGTAATCGTTACTGACAGCGCAGGATGTATCGCAACTCAAAACACACTGGTAACAGAACCAGCCGCCTTGTCACTTACTGCTGTTATTACCAATGCAAATTCACCGGGGAATAATGATGGCACTATTAATATTTCGGTAACCGGTGGTACAGGCGCTTACACTTACCAATGGAGTACGGGCGCTGTAACTGAAGATGTGATCAGTTTGCCTACCGATACATACGCAGTGACTGTTACGGATGCTAACAATTGTCAATTAGTAGTCGATACTTTCAATGTAAAATTAATTACCCCGGTCGGAAAATATGAACCGGTTTCAGGTATCAAAGCATACCCGAATCCGTTCAACCGCCAGACGACCATTGAATATTCACTCGCTGCAGAAAGCGAAGTTGCGATTGAGTTATTTAATCTGGTCACGCAGAAAAACACACTTCTCTACGATGAAATTTCAGCGCCAGGAAGGCATGAGATTACTATCAATGGCGACCGTTACGGATTACCCGGTGGGATTTATCTCGTGCGGTTTACGGTGAATGGTTCTGTGAGGAATATGCGGTTGGTAAAAGTGAAGTAATCTGCGTAAAAGGATTCTGAATTTTCTTCCATTAAGACCTTCAAGGTTTAAAAACCCTGAAGGTCTTTTTTTTGGCTTACCTGAGAAAAAACTATGTCCAAAAACCCGGGAAGTCATTTTTCTTTATCTTTGTAAAGTATTATTAAACACATTTATTTGTTTCTAATAAAACTTATTTTAATTTATGAAAACAATACCCATCATTCTCCTGTTCCCTTTACTGGCGGTTTTTACTTTTTCCGGTGAAATCCGCGGTCAGTTGGTAACACAGGAAGTTTGCCTCGTTACAGTCGAACCTTCCATTCAAAAAAATGTAATTGTATGGGAGAAAACACCGGGATTTGGAATAAAATGGTTTGTGATCTGGAAAGAGACCTCTCCATCGGTTTATGATTCAATCGCCTATGTCTTTTATGACAGTTTGAGCATTTACACCGACTATTCATCCGATGCAAACCTGAAATCGGACCGGTACTATATTACGGCAGAGGACTCTGCAGGAAATCAATCGCTGCCCGGGACGCCTCATAAGACAATTCATTTCAGTGTTCAACTTGATTCAGCGGGAATGCCATCTCTCAGTTGGGAGAATTATGAAGGTTTCTGGTATCCGCGGTATCGCATCTGGAGGGGTACTTCACCGGGTAATGTATATGTTTTTGATTCAGTAGGGTGGTCTACCACAACCTATACTGATACGCTGCAAGGTGACACTTTGTATTATCTTGGAGAAGTGGTCCGTTCGGTTCCCTGCTCGGCAACGGTGAAATTGAAAACCTATAATTCATCCAAATCAAATACCGCTGCGCTCGCCAATCCTTCGCTGGTTCTGACGGTCTCTACCGCAGCGACAAATGTGACCTGTTACAACGGTTCTGACGGTACAGGAACTGCAACAGTTACAGGAGGAACCCCGGCTTTTTCATACCAATGGAGCGATCCTCAGATGCAAACTACCTCTTCGGCAACCGGTCTTTCGGCCGGTACCTACTTTATTACCATCACCGATGCAGCAGGGGATGCTGTATCGGATACGGTTATAATAACCGAACCACCTTCAATTATTATTACAACTTCATCCTCAGATGCTACCTGCAGCAATGCAGACGGATCGGCAACTGCAACCGCCACAGGTGGGGGGGGTGGTTTTTCATATTTGTGGAGTAACAGCCAGACAGGTGTAACCTCTAACGGGCTTTCAGCCGGTAATTACCAGATAACGGTTACCGATGCCAGCGGGTGCACCCAACCGGGATCGGTAACGGTAAATTCCGTTAACGTTTCTTTTCCTGTTTCCACAACTACTACCTCAGTATCCTGCTATGGTGGAAATGATGGTACGGCAACCGCCATACCTTCGGGAGGAATATCCCCATATACTTATCAATGGGAACCGGCAGCTGGCAATCAAACTACCTCTGGCGCTACCGGGTTAAATACCGGTTCATTTGCGGTAACGGTCACGGATAGTGCGGGTTGTTTTACCCTGGTGAATTCAACAGTCACTGAACCTCCTCCGTTAACCCTCACCGCTTTAATAACCGATGCCAATGTCCCAGGCAATAATGACGGTTCCGTTGATATTACAGTAGCCGGTGGTACCCCTTCATACACATACTTCTGGAGCACCGGTGCTGTTACCGAAGACCTTGATAGTTTACCTTCGGGGACTTATTCGGTTACCATTACCGATGCCAATAATTGCCAGTTGATCGTTGATACCCTAAACGTTAACTTGATGGTAACAACCGGGAACAGCGAAGCGGCTGATGAAATTATTCTTTATCCGAATCCTTGCAGCGGCAGTACTACCATTGAGTTTTTACTCCCCGCTGCAAATGAAATAACTGTTATTGAAATAACCGGTCTGCCCCAAACCACGGGGGTTTTGGTGTTTTCAACAAAATCATTCGGCATCAGAATATTTCTGGATCGCACGAGGTATCAACTATCAACCGATCTCATTTCCCCTTTTCAAAATATTCCTTACCTTTGCCGACTTTTGGGCTGTTTTAAATCTCATAATAATCTGATATCTTAAGGATTAATTAATGAGCAACCATCATCGCACCATTATTACCTGCACCGGTTGTTATATACCGGAAAAGAAAATTCCTAATTCAAATTTTAAAGAAAATATATTTTTCGGAACTGATGGCAAACCGATAGACCTCCCCAACAGCGATATTATTGACCGTTTCAGGGAAATAACCGGTATTGAGGAAAGGAGGTTTATTTCAAAAGACCAGGTTACATCCGACATTGCCGCTCTTGCCGCATTGAACGCTTTATCAGGGAACAGTATAGAAATAGAATCGCTTGATTTCATTATTGTCGCCCATAATTTCGGTGATGTTACCTTTGAAGGAAGGCGGAGTGATATTGTTCCCGGCATCGCCTCAAGGGTAAAACATAAATTAGGGGTAAAAAATCCCACAACATTGCCTGTTGACGTTTTGTTCGGATGCCCGGGTTGGTTGCAGGGTTTTATCCAGGCGCACCTTTACCTGCAATCTGGCGAATTTAAAAAAGGTTTAGTTATCGGTGCTGAAACACTTTCAAGGGTTTCGGATCCGCACGACCGCGACAGCATGATTTACGCTGACGGAGCGGGTGCAATTATTGTCGAATCTGTCACCGCGGATGAAAAGATTGGCGTCCTCTCTTTTGCTTCGCGTTCCGATACAATGGAAAATCTGAATCTCCTGGCGATGGGTTCTTCCAATAATCCTGAATATAACCGGAGCGAAATATTCCTTAAAATGGATGGCAGGAAGGTTTACCAGTATGCCCTTGAAACAGTACCTATGGTTGTTAAAGAATGTCTCGAAAAAGCAGGTCTCGGTTTGCAGGATGTAACAAAGATACTTATTCACCAGGCAAACGGTAAAATGGATGAAGCTATTCTGAAAAGGATTTTTCAACTTTATGGTCAGCCGGATATCCCTGATGATATTATGCCCATGACCATTTCCTGGCTTGGCAACAGTTCTGTTGCAACCATTCCCACATTGCTGGACCTGATGGTAAAAGGTAAATTAAACGGCCAAAAGGCCTGTCCCGGTGACCTGCTGGTATTTGCTTCAATAGGTGCCGGAATGAATATCAATGCGATGGTATACCGGTTGCCGCAATAACTCCATGTAAAATACTACCCGAATTTATGCCTTTTAAATCCATTTTTGTATGATTTTGTTATCTTTGCGTCTTAATTACGGAATAAACTGTTAATGGACGTTTGCTGATCTTAACCCTCATTGAACCGGGTTAACTCCATGGAGGTTATGGATGATAGTTTAAAGAATTTCTACGATACCCTTAACTCACACCAGATCCTCCTGCTCTACAAAGGCGGATTCAACCAGGAGTTGATAAGGTCGGTGTTAGCCCTGACAGAAAACAGGCATGGATTGAACAATGAAATGTCCATTGTGAAAAACCGCATTATGACTGTCATCGTTGAGACCATGCAGAATGTTTGCCGTCATGCTGAGACATACCGGTTAAGCGACAGTGAAATCCAGGGGAAGAGGATACCCATGAAACCGGGTATTTTTTTAATTTGCCGCGGGCAGGGTGAATATATTATCGCTACTGGGAACCTGGTTCAAAGTTCAAAAATTGATACGCTCAAATTATATCTTGAAAAAGTATCCAATATGAACATGAACGAACTGCGTAGCTTTCATAAACAGGTTTTAAAAAGTACGGAATTATATGGTAAATTTGGTGCGGATCTGGGACTGATTAATATCGCTAAAGTTTCATGCCGCAAATTCGAATATGATTTTCGCCATTTCAACAATGGGCATGATTTTTATTCCTTTTCGGCTGCGGTATCGACCACCGGAAAAACAATCCAGTAATGATAGAAGCATTATATCTTAAACCCACCTCCGATACCCCGGGAATAACCTTTGACCCTGCCACCGACCATTTTGAAATCATCGGCAGGTCCTTTCCCGAAGACAGCGCTGAATTTTTTATTCCTGTCCTCAGCTGGGTTGACCGCTATTCAAAAAAAACGAATCCGGAGACAAAATTTATTTTTAAACTTGAATATTTCAATTCATCTTCATATAAACCGTTTCTGGATATCCTGTTAAAACTTTCGCAACTCCGGAAAAACGGACAGAAGGTTACCATCCTGTGGTGTTACAAGGAAGATGACTGGGACATGAAAGAAGCCGGGGAGGAGTTTGAGGAAATTGTCAACATCCCCTTTAATTATGCCACTTTCAAATAATCCGGTGTTCAGCCGGATTTTATTTTCCCTCTCCTGTTTAACTGTTTGTTACCCTATTATCCTACCGGAAATATCCCGGGCACAATCCTATTTTTTTAAGAATTATTCCCTGAGCGATGGTCTTGCCGGTGAGCAGGTTTTGTGCATTTATCAGGATTCAGAAAGTAACCTGTGGATTGGAACCAACGGGGGGGGAGTATCAAAGTTCAACGGCAATACTTTTATCAACCAAAATTTTAATACCGGGCTACCCGGTAATTCTGTTTTTGCCATACTTGAGGATCCGGAAAGACGTATCTGGTTCGGAACCGATAACGGTTTAGGATTATATAATGGCCGCCAGGTTATTATCTATTCTGAAAAAGACGGATTGATCAGCAACTCGGTTAATTGCCTTTATGCTGACCGCCAGGGTAATATCTGGGTGGGAACCAAGGGGGGGGTTACTGAAATAATCAGGAAACAAAAGCAAAATAATGCCCCTCTTTTCAGGAATTTTACAACCGATGACGGACTTATCAGCAATAATGTACGATCCATAATACAGGATTCAAGCGGTTACATGTGGTTCGGAACCGAAAAGGGTCTGACCCAGCTTTTTGAAAAAAAGGGCGCTGAATGGGGCAATCTTGTTAAATATTTCACTGTTTCTGACGGACTGACCACCAATAATATCAACGGACTTTACCTGGACAGGAAAAACAACCTTATAGTCACTACTTTCAGCGGAGGAATATTATCCTACTATCCGGGAGAACGGGAAAAAGGGAAGAAATCGTTTGTGCCTTTTATCGATCACCCGATCATCAATTCCAAAACCATCTGGGCTTTTCTGGATGACCGAAAAGGAAATTACTGGATAGGAATTTGGGACATCGGCTTGCTTAAAGTGGTACGGGATGAAAACGGCACGATTATTCCCCAACCCGAAATTATCACCACCTACCACGGATTGATTAATAATAAAATATTTTCACTCTTTGAAGACCGTGAAAAAAATATATGGATCGGAACCTATGGCGGTGGCGTTACACGGTTCAGCGGAAAAAGGTTTGAAGTATTTACAAAAATTCACGGGTTGGCTGATAATTTTATCTGGGCTGTATTACAAACAGCAAACGGTGATATCTGGTCCGGTTGCGATGCTGGCGGAGTGTCGGTTATTCATACCAACAGTATGACCAGGCAGCGTGAGATAAAAAATTATACCACCCGGGAGGGACTTTCAAACAACAGGGTATTCACCCTTGTAACGGATAAAGATGACAGGGTCTGGGTTGGAACGGATGACGGCCTGACATGCATCCATGTCACCGAAGCGGGTTCTCCGGGTATATTTACCCGGTTTACCGTAAAAGAGGGTTTACAGAACGACAGGGTGCGATCTCTTCATGTTGATAAGAAAGGAAACCTGTGGATCGGTTATTACGGGGGGGGTGTTGACCGGGCAAGTATATACAGTAACGGAAGAGGCCCTCTCCGCCTGAAGACAACGCCCATAGACAATTACCTTCTCAAAAATTTCATGGTCTATCATATTTACGAAGATGATGGTGGAGATATTTGGTTTGCGACCGGTGGCGGAGGATTACTTAAACTTGATCCGCGCAACCTGGATGCCGAGTCACCTGCATTCGCATCTTATACGGTAAGGGAAGGGCTTGCCAGTGACGATGTGCGGATGATAGCCCCCGATGCTTTCGGAAATCTGTGGTTTGCGACCGGTAACGGGATTTCCATGATTACGTTTAATGAATTCTTTCCGGGTGAGACCACTGGAATAACCTCAGGAACTGATAACCCGTTTGAAAATTTCACCATGAAAGACGGGCTCAGTTCAAACCGCACCTATTCCCTTATTTTTGATAGCGACAGCAATTTGTGGATCGGTACCAACATAGGTACGGACAGGTTTGATTTCCGCCATTATATCCACACAAAGGAAAAGATATTCAAGCACTACGGCTATATGGACGGTTTCACCGGAATTGAAACCAATACCGCTGCCGCCTGTAAAGACAAGGCAGATAACCTGTGGTTCGGCACCATCGGGGGATTGACGAAATACAATCCTTCCGAAGATAAAAATTTCGCAGGTGAATCACCCGTAAAAATAACGGACATGAGTGTCTTCCTTGAATATGTGGATATGGAACCGGGCATTGAACTCGCGTACCGTGACAACAATATCACATTTGACTATATTGTGATCAACCTTACTGCTCCCGAAAAAGTAAGGTACCAGTATCAACTAGAAGGATTCGACAGGCAATGGTCACCGGTGACAACCGAAACCTACGTAAATTACAGTTACCTTCCTCCGGGTGATTACATTTTTAAAGTGAAGGCAAGGAACAGTGAAGGCATCTGGAACAGGGAGCCCGCTACTTTTTCATTCCGTATCATCCCTCCCCTGTGGCAAAGGGTATGGTTTTATGTGCTTTGTATTCTAATTCTTGCCGGTGGGATTTATATTCTGATCCGGCTGCGCCTGCGCAACCTTAAAAAAATAGCCCGGATGCTCCAACAGCAGGTGGCGGAACGTACCAAAGAATTGTCAACCGAAAAAGAAAAAGTGGAAATGCAGAATATCCTCATTGAAAAGAAAAACAAGGATATCATCAGCAGCATACGGTATGCAGGCCGGATACAGGAAGCCGTGTTCCATTCACGCGAAAAATTTCTGCAACTGCTGCCAGGCGCCTTTATTTTTTACCGGCCTAAAGATATAGTGAGCGGTGATTTCTTCTGGTTTTCACAACAGAACGGAAAAATATTATTCGCTGCCGCAGATTGCACCGGCCATGGAGTACCGGGAGCCCTGATGTCGCTGATCGGAAATAATCTCCTGGATGATATTGTCATTCACCGCGGCATCACCAATCCCCCTGAAATTCTCGATGAACTCCATAGCGGTATTATTTTTTCGCTTCGCAAACATGAGGTGGAATCAGAGACACTTGAGGGCATGGAAATTGCTTTGTGCGCACTTGATTTGCGGTCTAAAGAACTTAAATTTTCATCCGCTGAAAGGCCCCTTGTCCTTGTTCGTAACGGTCAGGCGCAATTATTCAAAGGCGGCCGTTTCCCAATAGGATTACTTTTATCCGGTGAACGCCATTATCCGTTAATTACCCTCCAACTGCAGCCAAACGATTCCTTTTATATTTTTACCGATGGTTTCTGTGATCAGTTCGGTGGAATTACCGGGAAAAAATTCATGTTCAGCCGCCTTGTAAAATTGTTAACTGACATAAATTATGAAAAGGTCTCCGACCTGGAAAGTACCCTTTCACGAACCATTGACGACTGGAAAACCGGCTGGGCGCAGATTGATGATATGCTGGTGATTGGAGTGAAAGTGTAATTGGTATTATTTTTAACGATGGTTTCACGCATTTTTCGAAATCTCATTTATTAATATGCCTGATATTTCCGTCATAATTCCGATCTTCAATGAAGAGGAATCCCTTCCTGAATTGTGTACCTGGATTGACCGTGTTATGGCACAAAATAACTTTTCTTACGAAACAATATTGGTTGATGACGGTTCAACTGACAAGACATGGAAGGTTATTGAACAACTCTCTGCGAAGAATAATAACATCCGCGGCTTCCGGCTCAAAAAAAATTACGGAAAATCAGCCGCGCTGAATACCGGGTTTGATTATTCAAAAGGAAATGTGGTCATCACGATGGACGGAGACCTCCAGGACAGCCCTGATGAAATCCCCGGTCTGGTCAAGATGATACGGGATGATGGTTATGATCTTATTTCGGGCTGGAAAAAAACAAGACATGACCCATTGTCTAAAACAATCCCGTCAAAACTTTTTAATCTGACTACCGGAATCATGTCTGGAGTAAAACTGCATGATTTTAATTGCGGATTAAAAGCATACCGGAGCGATGTGATAAAAAATATTGAAGTCAGCGGTGAAATGCACCGTTACATTCCTGTACTTGCCAAATGGGCCGGTTTTACCAGGATTGGCGAAAAGGTGGTACAACACAGCAGGAGAAAATACGGGGTAACAAAATTCGGGATTGAACGGTTTGTAAACGGATTCCTCGATTTCCTTTCAGTCGCTTTTATCACCCGCTACATGAAAAAGCCGATGCACTTTTTCGGTACGCTCGGAATCGTATCATTCGGCACAGGAAGCGTTATCGGGTTGTACCTGACCATTATGAAATTTTTCTACAATACTCCGCTGACCAACCGTCCAATGCTTTTCCTTGTAGTATTATTAATTCTGCTTGGTATCCAATTGCTCTTCATCGGGCTTCTTGCGGAACTGATCTCAAGGGCATCGCCTGAACGGAATAAGTATCTTGTGGAGAAAATTACCGGAAATGACGGGCAAAATTAATGAGATACTTATTAGAATTGCTAATCCAAACATATCATTTTTTCCTTACGTTTGCGCCATGAAACCAAAAAGCCAGTCGCCTTCTGCTCCTGTCATAAGAAAAATTCCTGCCCAGACATTATGGTATTTTTATGCTGTGCTCGTGATTGAAGGCGCATCCCTGATGGCCGTTGAACTGATTGGTGCAAAACTGATCGCTCCCTTTTACGGAAATTCACTTTATGTATGGGCTGCTGTACTCGCAACAACCCTTGGCGGCCTCGCCCTCGGCTATTTCACAGGAGGATGGATATCAACCCGTTTCCCTTCTGTAAAAACCCTTGCCCTTATCATAGGTATATCCGCTCTTATTGTGATTGTAATGCCGCATACATCTTACTTTATTATGGACGCTACGCTTGGATTAGAATTGCGCCTGGGTATCCTGATCTCCTGTATCTTTTTCCTTACTCCTCCCCTCTTCTGCTTCGGGCTTGTAGGACCGTTAGTGGTAAGATTGTCAACAACCGATGTGCGCTCGGTAGGTAAAGTGGCAGGGACTACTTATTTTATATCAACTGCAGGCGGAGTTGTAGCGACTTTTCTTTACGGTTTTTATTTTATACCCTTTATCGGGCTCAGGATGAGTTCTTATATTACAGGTGCTGCACTCGGAATAATGGCGCTGACTTATTTTATTATTTTGCAGCGAAAATCAAATTAAGGGAATCCTGGCTTCCTTCGCCTCATTCTGACGCTTCGGTCACGTATTCAGCATTATCGGCATTACCAGCATCAGGAGGTCTCCCTCTTTTTGTTTTTCACTTCCCCATTCCGGCAGAAGTATTCCCGCGCGGTTAGGGGTTGAGAGTTCAAGCGCGACATTCTGGGTATCAATGGCGTTAAGCATTTCCGCCATGAATTTGGCATTGAACCCTATTTCCATTTCCTCACCGGTATAATTGCAGGCGATCTTTTCTTTCGCCTGGTTTGAAAAATCAATGTCTTCCCCCACAATGTTCAGTTCAGCGGCTGAAATTTTAAACCGTACCTGGTAATTGGTTTTGTTGGAAAAAAGCGCCACGCGTTCAAGCGACTGAACGAACAATTTGCGCTCGATTATCATTTTATTGGGATTAGAGACCGGGATCACCGCTTCATAATTGGGATACTTTCCGTCAATGAGGCGGCAGATAACGTTCATATTCCCGAATGAAAAAAATGAATGTGATTTATTGAACTGAATTTTAACGGGCACATCTTCATTGGATAAGGTACTGATCAGGGCATGAAGCGGTTTTTTAGGCAGGATAAGCGATGTGGCTGATTTCCCGCTTACATCATTCCTCCGGTACCTTACAAGACGTTGAGCATCCGTTGCAACAAAAGTTATATAATTCCCGGTAATTTCAAAAAGTACTCCGCCCATCACCGGCCTCATGTCATCAGTCCCGGTGGCAAAAATGGTTTTTGCAAATGCTTCTCCGAGAATTTTAGATTGGATTTCGAGAGAGGCGCCATCCTCAACGGTCGGAATTTTAGGATACTCCTCAGGATCATGACCTGCAATGTTGTAATTGCCGTATTCGGATACAATTTCAACTGAAAATGTCTTAGTATCGCATACGAAACGGATGGGATGGTCGGGCAGTTTCTTCAGAAAATCAACAAGCAGCCGTGCGGGGATGGCAATCTGTTCCGCCTTATCCGCTTCAACGGGAACGGTTACCTGCATGGTGGTTTCAAGATCCGATGCAAACAGGGTCATTTCTTTTTTGCGGATATCAAAGAGGAAATCATCGAGAATGGGCAGATGCGAATCACCGATGATGCCCCCTATTTTCTGGAGTTCCTTTACCAGTTTGACCGAAGAACCGACTTTTAATTCCATACCGGGTAAATTTAGGTTGCAAGTTTAATTCATTTTTTGTTATCCTGCTTAAAAAATGTTTCAACATGATAAAAAAGTTTATCAATAACATAATATTGAAGGGTAACAGGCAAGGTATCATCTACGAAAGCAAATACCCTGTCGGGATCATAGGTTACCCTGTCATCTGCCGTATCTTGGGGAAGTATGTCAAGCGGTTTCTGAAAAGTGGTGACTTTATGCTCTTCCCCTGTTTTACTTCGTACCCTGATCCTGTGAACAACCGGCAGGGTTCTCATTAAATTAACCACAGAATCATCCCTGACGAAACTTTCAAGATTTATCTGTGAATAAAAGGTGAGATAGCGGTTCAGCCGCAGGGTATCATATAGGGTTATGAGAGAATCATCAGCAAGCCGCTTCAGTGAAAATTTCCAGTTACCTTCATCCCTGATCCTGAATGACCCTGCCGGATTATGCGGATATTCAACAGTGACCTCCTCAATGTCTTTGAAAGGTACGGCAAAAACGGTACGGTCACGCCAATCATCTTCATCCGTAGAATACCGCGGAGTAAGGTACCCGTAAAATCCCGGTACGTGAACAACAAACGGTTCATCGGCATTTTCCATTTTTATATATGTGCCGTATCCGTCTTTGGTCGCATCGCCAACATAATAAACTTTCATTGGATCGTCTTCGCCCGACTGGTAAATTTCCACTTTTATGCCGAGTGCTGCCATCCTGCTGATAACATTGTCCATTGCAGCCGTGGTTACCGGGCTTTTTATTTTCAAACTCCGGATGGTGTTAAGCAATACTCCGACTAAATCGTTCCTTGCCAGGTATTTTTCATTTACCGTCCAGACACCATCGCTGTTTTTTTCCAGAAGTACGGATTTCATCTGTTTATCGGCAAGAAATATTTTTTGCACCGAAGCGATGTTGCTGACGGCAAACCCGGTTTCATCTTCCCGCAGAGTTCCTTTTTTCTGCCTAAGGTAAAGAATAGCAGCGGCAACTGCCAGCGTTACAGCAAGGAGTATTATCAGTGGGTTCTTGTTTTTTTTCATCAGGATCCTACCCGGCATATTTCTTCCTCCTGGAAAATGTAAATAAAAATCCAAAAATAACGATTATCATGGGAGGTATTACAACATTAACGGTTTGCCATAACCTTCTCTGTTTACCTGTAAGGGAACGATCAAGGAGGCGGAGAGTAAGTTCACGGTTGCGGACCTGCAAAAGGCCGGAATCATCGCACAGATAATCTATGCAGTTCATTAAAAAATTTTTATTCCCGTATTGCCGGTCGGTCCATTTATCATATCCGAGGGGCAAAGCGGTTTGCGTGGATTGTTTTACCTGGTTGCGGATGATGTCAGCATCCCCGACTACAATCATTTGTGAAAAGAAACCTTTTTCCTTAAATTCAATCAGGTCGCTCCCGCTGATTTCGGGCATCAGCCGGTTGCGGAATACCGAAACAAAACTGCCTTCAAGCAGCCATGCAACCGGGATAAAACTTTTGTTAAAAAGCGACTCTTCCGGAATCCTGTTTACCAATTGCAGATTGATGGGGACCGGGCAATTCAGTACCCTGGAATATTTTGAGGTCATAAGAAGAGGCGTTTTCTTTATCCCGTGGGCGGAAACAGTATCTATGCTGCTTACGAAATCGCCCTTTACCAGGTCGAGGTTGTTCACAACCGGATGATTTCCTGCCTGCTGAAGAAGCGGGAAAAAAATCCAGGGACGCAGGTCCCATTGCGGCTGTCCGCCAACCATACCGGCATTGACCGGAACGGATGATGCCTGTATATCCTGAACGAGGTTTTGATTGACCCTGACGCCATACCTGAACAGTTGGTCTTCAAGGTTAAGGACATTTGGAACGCCAACGGTCACACTGCCGGTCAATAAACTATCCATAGAAGCAAGCGTTCCGTCAATCATCCAAATCGCCCGGCCGCCATTCATGATAAACTGGTCAATGATAAATTTATCTTTCTCGGTGAATGTAGAATCGGGTCCTGCCAGTACAATCACCCTCACCCCATCGAGGGCTTTCAGTTTCCCGTCAATCATGATTTTTGAAACAGCGTATGATTTTGTAAGGGTATTAAAGATATCCTCTGTCTGAAGGTCATTGTATTCACCATGCCCGGAAATAAATGCAATGCGGGCGGGATTTTTTGTTATTACCTTTTTTATTGCAGCGGCAAGTTCATATTCAAGTAATTCAATGGATGAATTAAGCGCCATTGCGGGATGAGCGGCAAATTTATTTTGCAATAACTGCAACGGTATTTCGATGGCACCGGAAGCGGCAAGCGCTCCCGGAAAAATCACTTTTTGAATGAATTTGTCCCCCTCTTTTATCTGCAGCGAAGTGGGTTCGATCCCCACACCGGCCAATTCCCTGAAGAATGCATTCCTCTGCTGCGGATCTTCAATTGCGGCAGGGTCAATGAATTCATATTCAACCATCCCGTTGGAATGAGCGCGGAATTCATCAAGCATCTCGCGCGTGGAATTCCTGAGGTTCCTGAAACCGCTGGGAAGATCGCCTTCAAGGTAAACCCTGAAATAAATTTTATCTTTAATGGCAACAAGCAAATTCTTTGTTGCTCCGGAAAGAGTATATCTTTTTTCGGAAGTCAGGTCAAAACGAATAAAGATAAATGAAAATATAAAATTTATTATCATTGCCATGATGATAGCCGATACTGCTGAAACCAGGTACCTGGTTCCCGTCATTTTGCGTGGTCCCAGCAGGAAGAGGGTCAAAAGAAAAAAAAGCGCAGTTGATGAAATGAAATACAGAAGGTCTCTTGTATCAATTACTCCCCTGCTCATGGCTATGTAGTGGTAATTGCCGCTTAACTGGCGGAAGAAACTTTCGGCACCGCCTCCCATCCCAAGGGCAGCGATGGTGTCGAAACCGGTGAAAGATATAAAAATCACCAGGGCGGATGTGATAAAAGCGGTTACCTGGTTTTCGCACCATGCTGAAGCGAAAATTCCAATGGAAACAAAAAATGAAGCGAGAAAAATCAAACCGATATAGGATCCTGCTATCCCACCGGTGTCAATATTGCCCTGCGGTGACCCAAGAAGGTAAACTGAAAAGAAACAGACGAGAGTCGGGATAAGCGAAAAGAGGATGATGGTCATGCAGGATAAAAATTTTGCCAGAATGATCCGGAAACCTGATAGCGGAAGAGTAAGGATAATCTCAAGGGTGCCTGTTCTTTTTTCCTCGGCAAAAGAGCGCATCGTCACGGCAGGAATAAGGAAAAGGAAAACCCAGGGAGCGAGGATAAAAAGAGCATCAAGGGTGGCATACCCGTTATCGAGAATGTTTGATTCACCGGGAACAATCCACATAAACACTCCGGTAACGGTAAGAAAAACAATTATGGCTATGTAACCGGTCAGGGAGCCGAAAAAGGAAGTGATTTCTTTTTTGAAAAGAGAGTACATTGGTTATGGTAAAAGGTCAAAGATACTGACGATTACTGTCAGCATGATGACCAAATGCGTCATAATAAAAGATTAAAGAAAAAAGGGGGATAAGGGAGATAAGGGAATTCCCATATTTCCCCTATCCCCTTATCCCTTTATCCTTTTTTACTACCTTTGAAAAGTTCTCACCCGAAAAGACCTAATGTTCCTGCTCAATGGAATTATCCGGAAATTACTGAAATCCCGTTACACGCGGCTTATTCAAAATGCGCAAAAGCCGGCTGAATCGCAGGATTTTATTCTGAAATACCTGGTAAAACGCGCGGCTGAAACCGAGTTCGGTAAAAAATATGGTTTTAATGCCATACGTTCATATACCGATTTTAAGCAGCGCATTCCCTTACACGATTACGATGACTTCCGGTCTTATACTATCCGCGTTAAACAGGGTGAAAGAAATGTACTCTGGCCCGGTGAAACCAGATGGTTCGCAAAATCATCGGGTACGACAAGCGATAAAAGCAAATTCATTCCCGTGACTTCAGAATCATTACGGATGAATCATTACCGGGGGGGGAAAGACCTTTATTCGGTTTACTTCCATCATCATCCGGGCAGCAGGATATTCAGCGGGAAATGCCTGAGTATTGGCGGTTCCCACCGGATAAATAATTTCAGTAACCGTTCCCGGTATGGCGATATTTCGGCTGTGATGGTACAGAACTTACCCTGGTGGGCCGAGATGAACACCGTCCCCTCAAAGAAGATTGCACTCATGGACGACTGGGAAGCAAAAATTGACGCCATTATCAAAACCACACTCCGCCAAAATATCACCGGGATTACAGGAGTACCGTCATGGACCCTTGTTTTACTGAAAAAGATCCTTGAAATGGCCGGCAAAAAAATTATTCCTGAAATATGGCCGAACCTTGAACTTTTTGTTCATGGAGCAGTGAGTTTCACTCCATACAGGGAACAATTTGCAGGTATCATTCCTTCAGCCGGGATGCACTACTTAGAAACATACAATGCTTCAGAGGGATTTTTTGCCATACAGGATGATCTTTCAGACAGGGGAATGTTGCTGCTCACGGATCATGGAATTTTTTATGAATTCATACCCATAGATGCTGCCGGGAAAGAGAATCCTGAGGTTTGTCTGCCGCAGGATGTTGCGCTGAATAAAAATTATGCTATCGTAATATCAACCAATGGCGGCTTATGGAGATATAAAATCGGGGATACGGTCAAATTCACTTCTCTCAACCCGCTAAGGGTTACGGTAAGCGGGAGGACAAGGAATTTTATCAATGCTTTTGGCGAAGAACTGATCATTGACAATGCCGAAAAAGCGATATCATCAGCCGCCCAAAAGACCGGCTCCGCAATCCGCGATTTCACCGCTGCACCGGTTTATATGAACGCAACCACGACAGGCGCTCATGAATGGCTGATTGAGTTTGATAAACCTCCGCAGGATATTGAAAAATTCGCTTCGGTACTTGATACCGCTTTAATGGAAGTTAATTCCGATTATGAGGCAAAGAGGTTCAAAAATCTCGCCCTGCGTCCACCGGTAGTGCATAATCTTCCGGTCGGAACTTTTGAAATATGGCTGAAAAAAAAAGGTAAACTTGGCGGCCAGCATAAAGTTCCCCGGTTATTTAACGACAGGAGATATGTGGAGGAGTTGCTGGCAATGGTAAGAGAGAAAAATATATAATACTAATATACGAATCAATACCAATGATACGAATAGCACTAATTCAATTAATGGTTTTTCTTTTCACCTTGACTGCACATCCAGGTGATCCGGTTTTAATTAAGACGATTAATGTCAAACACGATTATTTCACAGTTGATAACCTTGGATATGTTTACCTTGTCTCGGATTATTCAATAACAAAATACAATTTTGAGGGTGATGCAGTTGCAATATTCAGCGATAAAAAATTCGGTAAACCCGCTATTATGGATGTTGCGAACCCCATGAAAATTCTGGTATTTTACCCGGAATTCTCGATGATACTTTTTCTTGATAACAAACTTGCCATAAATGGCGGACCTGTTAATTTACAGGAACAGGGCATTAGCGATCCGTCACTGGCGTGTACTTCTTATGAAAACGGGTTATGGGTATTTGACCGTATGGCCAACAGGGTAGTCCGTTTTAATTCAGGTCTTACAGCAACCCATAGGAGCGATGACTTGCGGCAACTGCTTCAAACAGCCATAACTCCCGATGCCCTTTTTGAGTCGGGTAATCATGTTTATCTGGGTAATTCCGGTTCAGGGATCATTATCTTTGATGTTTACGGATCATATTATAAAACCGTACCCGGCAGCCATTTTCATTCGTTTCAACCTGATGACATGAAAATCCTTCACCTGAAGGGAGACACCTTAATTTCATTCAACACTGCTTCACTTGAAGAAAATAAATTTGTTCTGACAGAAACCGGCATAACTTCATTCAGAAAAGAAAACAAGAATCTGTTTCTTTCGGATAATAGCAGGATACTCATCTATAAATTTGAATGATTTTCCCCGGACGAAAAAGTTTTTAACACCGGCCACCGGGCATTGAAAGTTATCCCTATATTTATCCCGTATTTTATGAAGCAACAGGGAGCCATGCATATTGCTGTAGCCGGGAACATCGGGTCGGGTAAGACCACTCTCACAACCTTACTGTCCCGTCATTACGGGTGGGAAGCCCAGTATGAAGATACCGATGACAATCCCTACCTGAACGATTTTTATGAGGATATGCAGAGGTGGTCATTCAACCTGCAGATTTATTTTCTACGGAGCAGGTTCAGCCAGATCATGCAATTAAGGCAGAGCGGAAAACGGGTGATCCAGGACCGGACGATCTATGAAGACGCTCACATTTTCGCTCCCAACCTGCACGCTATGGGATTGATGACTACACGCGATTTTGAAAATTACATCTCTCTCTTCCGCCTGATCACGGCCGTAGTGCAGCCACCCGATCTTCTCATTTACCTCCGTGCAACCGTTCCTACCCTTGTACAGCAGATACAAAAAAGAGGCAGGGCTTTTGAAAGCGGCATCCGGCTTGATTACCTGAAACGGCTGAATGAAAGGTATGAAGCGTGGATAACATCATACGACATCGGGCGACTGCTGATTATTGATGTTGACACTAACAAATTCTCCGAAAATAAAGAACACCTGGGGCAAATCATCCGGATGATAGACGGGGAACTGCACGGGTTGTTCTGAAGTCAATAATCCCTTCCCTGGATAATTTTTCTTCTGTCGCTTACATATTTTAAATTCCATTCATTTATCAAAGCGGTTATTTCTTCCGGACAAGATATGGAATCCCCGTAATACTTTATGTACAGGTATTTTCGTAATTCCCATTCATTAAATCTGCTTTTGGTAAATACCGGGCTGTATGGGTCAAACCAGGATTTTACCCGGATTTTATGTTGGCCTTTTTCGGAATAAATAAATACAATAACATTATCATTTACATAAAGAGTCCGGAATACGGCCCTTGGAGGCGAGCAATGTCCTTCCCGGTATACGTCACAATGTTTATTGGAAATATTGCTCCTTTCAGCAATAGCCCCAATATTGCGTGTACCCCGGTAATACTCATAATTCCTTTTTACAATAGTGACAGGAATTTTACCGGTAAAAGTAATCTGTGAATCCGAAAAGGATTCAACCTGATAATCAATTTTTTGAAAAAAATCATTCAATATTGCGATTAAAACCTGATTGTCGGTACCATAGGTTGCTTTAAAAACTGTTTCATCAGAATAATTACGGATCGTTGAAATAATCTCTTTTCTTGTTTGAGCAAGCGTATTGGAGAGTATAAACAGGAATGAAAAGAAAAAAAGTATTTTCATGTAATTTTAATTCATCCTAAGCACTACAAAAATTATACCGGAAATGGAGAAAAGTCAGAATTTCAATTCAGGGTTTTACCACTCCCACTTCAAGAAATGAAGGTTTGTCTTTGAGGTAATAAACGCGGTGGGTTGCTTTAATAAAGTCCTCTTCATCGGCTTTGAAAATATTTATCACATACTTCTGAGGGTTTCGGTCAACCAGCGGAAACCAGGCGCTCTGCACCTGCACCATTATCCTGTGTCCTTTTTTAAAGGCATGGAGAACATCCTGCAACTCAAAACAAACTTTTGTTAATTCTCCGGGTTTAAAGGGCTCAGGTTTTTCCAAACTGTTGCGGAACCTTCCCCGCATAACTTCACTCCGCACCATTTGCTGGTACCCGCCCATTTTCACACCCGGTGGATTGTGTTTGAAATTTGCAGCGCTGTCCGGATAAAGATCAATTAATTTTACAATCCAGTCGGCATCGGTACCGGTTACAGATACATACAAAGTAACCCGCATATTGCCGGCAAGGGTCACATTTTCTTCGAGATAACCGGTTTTATAGGAGAGTACATCAGGCCGGTTGGAGGTGAACCGCTGGTCATCAGTCATATATTCCTTTCTCATCACATTGCTAATTGAATCCGTGTATGGAACTGGGTTTGCCGGATCGCTTATAAATTCATCGAAGGAATCAGAAATTTCACTGGGTTCATTGAAATCAAGTATTCCGCCTTTATGCAGGTACATGTTTTGCCTCACCATGTTCACGGGAGGCCATTGGTTGAATTTCCTCCACCGGTTCGTACCGGTTTCAAAAAGGTACGCCTCCGCCAGATTCACATTGCATTTTCCTTTCAGGCGGCACGCAAAAAAAGGAAATTCAACTGAATCGAGGTAAAATTCAGAAGGAGGGGGAGAATCGCCAAAAAAAACGTTTCCAAGTTTTGAGCCGTCACTCCTCCCCCACCCCCCATGATACCAGGGACCCATGACTAAATGGTTATCAGTCCCCGGGTTCTGCACTTCAATTGCCTGGTAGGTTTTCAATGTTCCATAAAGATCTTCAGCATCGTACCATCCGCCCGTTACAAGCACAGATGGTTTTACACCTTGAAGCCGCGGTAAAATATTTCTTGCCCGCCAGAAATAATCAAAATCCGGATGGTTGATAATGTCATTCCAGAACGGTATTGAATCATGGTAATATTTAATATTAATGTTTTTCAGTGGTCCCAATTCATTGAGATAGAAATTATAGCCGTCCTTTGTCGGAAATGTAAACCGTTGACCCCAATCAGTGAACAATCCATGCCGTTCCCTCCCAAAAACATAGAAAAAGTTAAACGCATGAGGGAGAAAGAATGCACCGTAATGAAAAAAATCATCACGGAACCAGTCGGCAATAGGCGCCTGGGGTGATGCGGCAACAAGAGCGGGATGTGCATTAATCAATCCCATAGAAGCATAAAAACCGGGATACGAAATTCCCCACATACCGACTTTGCCGTTGTTACCAGGTACATTCTTTATCAGCCAGTCGATGGCATCGTACGTGTCGGTGGTTTCATCGGTTTCTGATTTGTTTTTTTTATTGGGTTTGTAAGGGCGTACATTTTCAAATTTTCCTTCCGACATAAACCGGCCTCTGACATCCTGGTAAACGAAGATGAATTTCTCTCTTGCATATTTCATTGAAGGTCCCAACGATGTTTTCATTTTTTCTTCACCGTAAGGAGCAACCGAATAGGGTGTGCGGAGAAAGAGGATGGGATACTTTTCGTTTTTGTCTTTCGGAGAATATACAACGGTGAAGAGAGTAACCCCATCCCGCATCGGAATCCGGTATTCATACTTATCGTAGTTATCAATAATAAAAAGAGAATCTTCGTTTCCCCTTCCGGCATCCTGAGCAGACAGGAAATTGGTTAAAAAAAATAAAGAAATAAGTACGCAATAAAGAGTTTTCATTTGTAAAAAATTTGGGTTACTATTCACCCCCTCTGTGAAACTCAGTGAACTCTGTGTTAAAAATTCTTCAACACAGAGAGCACAGAGTACACTGAGTTACACAGAGTTAAATTGCAATGATCAATAATAATTTGTAATTTGGGGTGAATAGTAACAAAATTTGGTTATTATTCTTCCAGTTTTTCCCACCTCGAATAATGATAAACTGTTCTGTAGGAACCGTTGATGTCCGATTCGCTGAATTCTCTCAATAATATAAGTTCGTTTTCCCGTAATAATAATATTCTGTAAAACATTCCATCTGCCATCCCCAATGAATTCTGAGAATACGTCTGGTTGCCAGCAGTTGCATTCATGTGCTTGAAATAAAAGAGGATTGCTTCTTTATTTTCAATTTCCTGTTTTTCATTTTTACCGGCAAAAGTCCAGTACCCTTCTTCTGAAGTGGCTAAATAAATGTCCGGTTCCAATACTTTATCCCTTGCTTCTTTACTCCATGAATAAGAACCATATTTTGAGATTCCGAGTTTTTCTGAATAAATCAGCGTCTCCGATAAACTATCCAAGGTAATGGTTATGGATGAACTGCTTGCCACTTCTTTATATACCAGTGCTACCGAATCAGTGCTGTTTTTTTCGTTGTATTGATATGTTTTCTCCATTAATTTCCATACACCGGTAATACGGTTAGTTCTTGAGCGGAGTGAAATAAACGGGTCATCATCTCCCTTTCTGAAACAGGAATTGAAAAGAAAAGTTAATAAAACAATGCCGATGGTCAGCACATTATTTATGTGCTGACCGATGATAAACCGGTGCAGAAAATATTTTCCCTCAGGAATCATTTTTTCGATGTCCGCGAATTGTAATTCAGGCCTTTCATAAGCAACTATTTTTTTGAATTGAAAATCGAATTCCGCAAATGAAATCTGACCATCATGCCTATGGGTGATTTAATTGTTTTTATCAATTGCAGTCCATACCGCTTTGCAACCTCCTCAAGAATATCTTTAAAATGATATCCTACCGAACCGACACAGCCAAGCGGGTATCCACGGTAGTTCGGATATTTACAGATATGATGGCGGAAAAATCCTTCAAAAGAATCCGATACTAATTTTTTAATAAATGGGTTATCCAGGTGGATACAGAAAAATTTACCAAAGGAGGCAAGGAACCGGTTGGGGTGGGGTTTGTTATAGACAGAACTTAAAATATCATCTTTCGTCAGGTTAAATTTCCGGATAAATTTTTTCTCCAGTACGGGAGGCACTTCACGGTAAAGCAAAGCATTTAAAAAACATTTACCCATATCCGCCCCGCTCCCTTCATCACCTAATACAAAACCAAGAGCCGGGATATTATCAATGATCTTTTTCCCATCATACAGACATGAATTGGAGCCGGTTCCGAGAATAACTGCAATACCGGGATTGCTTCCAAACAGCGACCTTGCAGCGCCAAGAAGATCATGCTCCACACTCACTTTAGAAGAAGGAAATGTCATTTTCAACGCATCATAAATGATTTTTTTTCTTCCGCGGCTTGAACACCCGGCACCGTAGAAAAAGATTTGGAGATTTGAGGATTTTGAGATTTTAGATTTTACGGATGGGGGTAAATGAGATTTGATTTCCTTACAAACGGCATCGGATGTCCAGAAAAAAGGGTTGAAGCCGGCAGTCCTGAAAGGAGTTTGCCCCCGATAACCATCGGGGTTTTCGTCAATAAACCTCCACTCTGTTTTTGTGGAACCGCTGTCGGCAATGAGAAGCATTGATTCAGGTAAAAACACGAAGGTACAAAATCAGGGGGTGATAGGGAGACGGGAGACAGGGAGGATGAAAAAAAGAATGGATAAAGAACCGGAATAATTTACTTAAGCAGGATAATCTTTCTTGAAAATTCCGTTTCGTCAACTAACACCTTCAGGTAGTAAATACCCTCCGGCATCTGATCAAGTGAAATAACCTGAACTCCTGAAGAAATGGTAAAAAGCGGAGACGAAAACACATTTTTTCCGGTAATTTCGAAAAGATCTACCGTTGCCGGCCGGACATGCAGGTAATTGAATTGAATGAGCAACCTTTTCCTATCCGGTT
>JACPRZ010000011.1:54418-57937 GCA_016193485.1 Bacteroidota bacterium
CACCTTCTGCTGAAGGAATGTACGATTGAATACTTCCTGGTTTATCCTGCAGGACAAGAAGCGGTATTATGACCATATCTTCACAGGCATCATTGGACACATTCAGCGAAACCAGGTAAATACCTGTATCAGAGAATGTATGTTCCGTATTGACTGCTGAGTCAACTATTGACCCGTCACCGAAATCCCAGGTGAAAATGTCGCCCCCTGTGGAGGTATTAATAAAGGAAGAGGTTCCGCCCTGATTGATGTAAACCGTATCATCTGAAATTGCAAATGCGGCAACCACTTGTTCAGGTGGAACAATATTGAAAGTGCCGTTTGCCGGGCAGTTATCGGCATCTCTTACTATTACGGTAAAAGTTCCGGCCGGTAATCCGTTGCGGTCTTCAGAAGTGGCACCGTCCGACCACAAATAGGCGAAGGGGGGGGCGCTTCCGGTCACCATCAGGTCAATCATGCCATCGCTGTTTTCAAAGCAGGTGGGGGGAATAACATCGGCCACGGCTTCAATGGACATAGGTGGATCCTGTATAATAAATGCATCGTAATTTTTATTGCAGGATGTATTAGCGGATGTAACTTCACCATAAAAAACACCTGACGGTAATCCTGAAAGGGTATCCGGGATCATGCTTCCCGATGTTGTCTTAATAACATTTTCGCCAGAGTCCTTCCATACATAATCCCATGGTCCGCTGCCCTGCGGTGAAATAATCGCCATCCCGTCCGCAAAACCGTTGCACGTGGGATTTACGGTTTGTTTGGCGAATGGCGCCCCAAGGTGAAGAATAATACGGGTTTGTGTAGTATTGGTCTGCACATTGATCGTAAAACTATCGGTTATCAATAAATCATAAAAAATTCCGTCCGGAACCGTCTCAAGTATAGCGCATGTTGCCGGTGGCAGTGCATTCTTCTTTATAAGGATCGAATAATTCCCCGGTGAACCCGAATCTATCTGAACAGGGATTGAAATATTATTAAAGGTATCAGGTATTGAATTAACCACAAGTTCAACCGAATCGGATGAAAGTGAAAAAATATTGGGTGCACCCGGAGTAATGCTTCTTGCTAACAGGGCATCGTATTCGGTTTCATAGGCAGGTGTGCCGTTCTCACGGGTCCGGATTCGGGAAGTTGAAACAAAAGCATTTTTTTTAATGGTGAGAGAAAGGTCTAAGAGTGTGGGAACGCCAACTTTATAATAGGGATCCAGTTCAGTGGATTTATCCGGTTCATCAATAGTTACCGTACCGTTACCGCCCGATGTTTTCACCCAGAATGCCTGGTGGGATGCAATGGAATTGCTTCCTGCAGGATCATTAGCGTCATAGGTCACATAAGATGACGTGTTTTCATTCCAGACATAGGCAAAAGGAGTGACTGTGGCTGATCTTGATACGAGTGACCAGTCAATATCACTCGGATAAGGATTACCTACAAGGTTCCATCCGTCCTCGCTGTCCGGCTGCCCAGGGTCATCGGTATAGGTTACACTAATGGCTTGCGTACCGCTGGTCAACGAACCGGTCTGATCAAGTGTAGTGGTGATTGGATTTCCGAGAACATCACTTATAAATGCGAAAATACCGGTGCCCGGATTCATCGGATCGGACGTGGATGAAACATAAGTCCAACCTGAGTTCTGGTCCCCCAATTGCGATTCATCATAACGGTAAAGTGAAACCCAACTGAATGCCGGGTAATCAGATCCGGGAACTCCTGTAGTAATGAAATTATCATCCCATCCTTCAATATCAGTACCGCTCACGGGAGAAGCAAGCATCCTCCACCCGTCTGCTCCGGATACGTACCGTTGCATTGTGAAATTACCGGTAATTGTTCCCGCCCCGGGAATGGGTCCGATCCTGCCTGTTCCGGAACCATTTGAGACAATAGTGAAATTCTGTCCCGATACATTAAATGCTCCGTCCGTCAGTGTTAACGTTCCGAGCAGACTACCCGTATGACCAAGCGCAACACCCGCACTGTTATTTATTGTGAGATTGCGCCAGGTTTCAGATGCTACCGAACCGCCAATCGTTTGGGCAGATGTTCCCGTAAAACCAAGCGTCCCGTTATTATGATTATATGTCCCGTTGTTTGTCCAGTTCCCGGCAACATTCATGGTTGATGAATGGCCTGTCAATGTACCGGAGATGGTAACATTTTTAAACGAGGTTGTGGAACTTCCGCTTACCGTTGTCGTGCCGTTAAAAGTAACCGTTCCGTTATTGTGATTGAATGTTCCGTTGTTTGCCCAGTTTCCAGAAACATTCATATTGCTTGCGTGACCTGTGAGTGCTCCTGTAACAATAATATTGATGAACTGTGTAGGTGATGAACCGGTTACGATTGATGAATTTGAAAAAGTAACATCATTATTGGAAGATGCGGTATAGGTGCTGGAGTTATCAAAATTTCCTTTAATATTCATATCATTATCGCCTATGTTAACCGGAGCGTTCAGCGTGAAATCAAAATTGATGGTTACATTGCCGGCAAGTATTTTTGTGCCGGCACCGCTCATGTTCAGGTTGTTGAATGTTTCACCCGAAGCGTTGGTAATTGTTTGTGTTCCTCCTCCATTGAATGTTGTGGTATTGAACCGCGGATTGTAAGTGCCGGTGTTTGTCCAGTTGCCGGTAACTGTAAGTGCATAATTGGTGGTGCTTGCATCGAGGGTGACACCGGTGATTTTTATATCTTTGTTTACAATAGTAATTCCACCTAAAGTTTTAGTACTTGTTCCGGATAAGGTGAGATATTCATAAGTTCCGCTTCGTACTGTTTGATTGGCATTTGCTGAATAATACACATTATTACCGGTTGCCGAGGCATCAAATCCGGTAACAGAGAAGGTGGTACCTTGCATTACAAACGAAGAATTTGAACTTTGCGCCAGTGTACCGGTTCCGGTAAGCGAACCCCCGTTCGCAATAGTGATTGTGTCGGTGTTTGTAACTGTTATTCCGGTAACCTGAAGGCGGTTCAGCGAACCGTAACTTGTAATATTCGCATTATTTGTCTGGAGTACTATTGTTACGGTAGAACTTGTAATATTCGCATTATTAATGCCGGTAAAACCACCTTGTGAAATACAGGTACCGGCACCCGCACCTGCAATATCGCCTGTCGTGTTAACCACTATTCCTTTATCGCCAACGGTCAGAGTCCGGGCCGCATTCCATCTTGCCGATCCGTTGATGGTAAGTTTCCGGCAAACTGCCGTACTTTGGTTGATAATTACGGTATGTCCCGCCTGAATTTCTGCATAATCATTGGCAGTCGGAATCACTCCACCTATCCATGAAGCCGTATTGACCCAGTTACAATTTGTTGAGCATCCGGCCGCGCTTTGAATGGTTGTCCGTACCTGCACATTCAATGTCTGGAAATCAGGACTGCCGCAGAGGCGTGCTGCATCAACCCGCACCGGGTAAGTGGCCGCAACAGCCCCCCAGTTAATGGTCATCGAATCGTTACCCTGCGGTGATACAAGGGTACCCCCTCCAC
>JACPRZ010000021.1:0-69744 GCA_016193485.1 Bacteroidota bacterium
TCCTGTAATATCTTTACACCTTTATATCTTTGAGTCCCCTCTAAAAAGTATTTTTTGCCACAAAAACACGAAAACACAAAAATTGCACTAAAAATAAATTTATGATAATAAAGATTTTGTGGGATTTCGTGTTTTTGAGATTTAGTGGCATTTTACTAAATTTGACTTTTTATAGTGGACTCATCTTTAAATTGTTCAACCTCATTTATTACCATCACTTTTATACGTCTGCTGAAAATCTTCCCATTTTACTGTCTTATATTTGTCATCTCCAAAATAATGAAGCAGTACATTAAGAAAATCTACCTGCAGATAACCTGCCTGTATATGCAGCCGCTGGAATTTTTCATCAAGATATACGGTGGTAGGGTACTGCATTTTGTTATCAAGCAGCGATGAGGCGAGTTCATGCACCGTGCGGATATTCGGATCCGGGTTGGGGTTCGTAAATGAATGTGTGTTGAATGTTACCGGTTCCTTCTGCTCTGCATTGAGTTTAACCGCATAGAAATTTTCATTCATATATTTAACAATAACCGGATCGGAAAAAGTGGTTGCGTCCATTCTTTTGCACCACCCGCACCAGTGGGTATAGACATCAATGAAAATTTTCTTAGGTTTTTTCTTGTTCATCTCAACCGCCTGTTCAAAAGTCATCCAGGTGATTTTATCGGTGTTTCCGGATTTCTCGTTCCCGTTATTGGTTTGGGAAAACAATAATAAGGGCAGGATCATTAAAACTATATATGTAAAATAAAATCTTTTCATTCTCATTTGGATAAGATGTTGATTATTTCTTTAACCCTCTGAAACCCTATTTTTATGACTTCAGCATCATTCAGGTCATTATAATAAGCACCGATGTGCAGGACATCGTAAACCGTAGCAAAAGCATTTGATAATTTTCCATTATGGGGTATTTTTTTCATAGCGTATTGATAACCCTCAATTGTTTTTGGTAATTTATCTTTTGTATATCCGCACGCGGCAATGAGGTACTCCTGGATTGCTTTCAATGCTCCGCGGTAGGCGATACCTGCCGCTTCACAAACATATTTTTCATCCTGGTACCTGCCATATTCAACAGGACTGTTGTTTATTGTATGCTTTGCATTTTCAAGATACCGGTTGGCTTTCCGGATGTATTCAGATAATATTTGCCGCTCTCCGGTTTTCATCTGTTAATTTTCACGCAAAGATATGCAATTATTTCAACCAGTGCAATATGGTAATTTCAAGTGATTGAACGATATCGGAATTTTCATTGCGGAATTCCCAGTTCCATTGGATAACCGAATGTTGTTTCAGCGGATTGTGTGATGCCTTTGCTACAAGCGCCTGGCCTGATATTTTACTGTCGGCATATACCGGTAAGAGCAACCTCCAGTTGTTCACTCCGAGTCCCGCTTTAACCGTAGGTTTGAATAAAGGCAGCCAGCAGGTTTTGTAAAATTTGGTAAAAATGTGAGGACCACTCGCGATAAGTCCCCTGAAAATTGAATTATTGGCTGCTTCAAGGTCGGTATGAAAATCAAGCGGGTCCACCATTTTTGCAAACTCCATGATTTCATCCGAAGAAAGGGATAAGAATCCGAAATTGAATTTTCGTCCTCCGGTCAGATCTTTTATTGCAAATTTTTCCATAGGCAGGAATCATTTATCATTGGTATACTGATGCTGTTTGAGTTTGGATGAAAGTTATTATTCCACCGAAGTACGAACCGTTCATAGTTCGTAGGTTCGTATTTTTTTCGTACTTCGATGGGGGAATTGATTGCATTTTCAAGTTCGTTGAGTATATCACTGCAATACTATTTCTTTCTCGCAACGCGGTATAAGACAATACCCATAATGAAGAAAAAGATCACTCCGAGCCACTTGTAACCACCCTCATCAATAGCGCCAACCAGCCAATGCTCCGCGCTTAATTTTGCCAATGCCTTATACATTGAATCATTTACCGATAAGAGCGCCACAATGCAACCAAAAAGAGCCCCACCTGCAACCAACCCCGTTGCGAATAAACTGCCTTTTCCCAACTCGGCATCTTCAGGGTTTTCACCTTTTCTTTTGCCTATCCAGTCCGCAACACCCTTAACAGCCCCCCCTACAAAAATCGGGAGTGTGGTTGACAAGGGGAGATAAGCGCCAACCGCGAAAGAAAGCGATTTTATTCCGCAGAGTTCCATCGTGACAGCGAGAAAAACGCCAACCAGAACATATTGCCAGTCGAGATTAAAGGAGAGGAGTCCCCGTATCAAAGTAGCCATCAGCGTCCCCTGCGGTGCCGGAAATTTTTCAGTGCCGATGGCATGTTGAATTCCCTGGGCTGCCATGTCGGCAGTAGGTTTATCAAGTCCCTGCACGGTAATCCCGATCACAATGGAGGATACAATTGCTCCGATAAAAAGGGCGATCTGCTGGTAGCGCGGAGTGGCGCCAACAATATACCCGGTTTTCAGGTCCTGTGATGTAGCGCCTGCATTTGCCGCTGCAATGCAAATCATGCTGCCTACCACGAGCGCCATGGGCTCATATATGTTCCCGGTCCATCCGAGCATGATAAAAATGATGCTCGTACCCATAAGTGTAGCGATTGTCATCCCGGAAATCGGGTTTGAACTTGACCCGATAATGCCTACAATACGGCTTGACACGGTGACAAAGAAAAACCCGAAAAGAATTACCAGCGCACCAAGAAGCAGTTTACTGAAAATGGTATCACCCGGAACCTGCGGCAGGAACGCCATTACAATTACCAGCCCCAAACTCCCTATAATAACCGTTTTGAAGGAGAGATCATTCTGCGTACGTGCGACTGTTATCGCGCCTTCGCGGCTTCCTTTCATGGATGCAATTCCTTCTTTAAATGATGATATAATTGTCGGCAACGTTTTCAGCAGGGTGATGAATCCTCCGGCTGCAACAGCGCCTGCGCCAATCTGGCGCACATAGGCGAAATAAACGGCAAGCGCGGTATTGGAAAATGTTTGCGTTTCGGGATTCCATCCTCCTTTGCCTCCGGCAATGGCAATATCTTTCAGGTAGCCGAGCGCATGAAGTTGAGCCGCTATATCAACTGCCGGAACCAGCGCGGCAAGCAGCGGGATGATTCCAAGCCATGCAAGCACCCCCCCCGCGACAAGAACACCGGCTATTTTGGGTCCGATGATATATCCCACACCCATATATTCGGGCGTTATCTCTCCGTTTACCGTTGCCGATGGAAAATATTTATTGGTTTGTGCCGATACCCAGGTCGGTGTCTCGGCAATTACATGGAAAACCCTTTGCAGCAGGGCATATAAGAATGCAAATCCAAGACCCATGTATGCTGTTTTTGCAAAGTCGCCTCCTTTATCGCCCGCAATCAGAACCGAACCGCAGGCAGTGCCTTCGGGGTAGGGGAGGACATCGTGTTCTTTTACGATCAGGGAACGTCTCAGCGGTATCATCATCAGGGTTCCCAATACTCCTCCGAATACCGCAAGGGTGAAGATTGTCAGGTAGTTGAAATAATCCACTCCACCGCTATCCATGCTTAAAAAGAGAAAACCGGGCAGTGTGAAAACAACTCCTGCGGCAACCGATTCGCCAGCCGAACCTGCCGTCTGGATGATATTGTTTTCAAGTATGGTGGTCTTAAGGAATTTTTTCCCCAGCGAAATGGCAAGGACCGCAATCGGGATGGAAGCCGATACCGTCAGTCCCGCTTTTAAAGCGAGATATACTGTTGCGGCACCGAAAAGCAGGCCGAACAGTGCACCGAAGAGAACCGATTTAACGGTGAACTCCTTCATCACCGATCCATCGGGAATGTAGGGTTTAAATTCTTTTAGTTCAGCCATTAGAATATAATTTTTAGCAGGGGCGGCAAAGGTAGAAAAATATCATAAAGTAAATATTTTATTACGTTTGTGCCAATTATGATACCTTTCAAATCACCTCAAAAATAAATTTATGAATAAAATATCATTTTTAATCACGATTGTTTTTACAACTTTATATTTTGAATCGGAGGCGCAGTTTAATTACATAAGTTTAGAAAAATCCGGAGAATTATCCAAAAGAACAATTATCATCGAATTATTTGACGAACTCACCGGAGAAGAAAAAACTGCCAATGAGAATATAATTAACTACTTTCAGAAAAACCTATCCATCGGAATTGGGATTATTTGTAAAACAAGAACGGAAATGACCGAACTTCTGCTTGACCACCAGGAAAAATATGCGATCATTACTCATGAACTCGGAACTCATTCTATTCAAAGTGTCAACAGGTATAAAACCATTGATGGTAAAAGAACTACGGCCGGTGATCCGAACGGATTTAAATATAACAACATACTGGGAACGTTAAAACATTATGACCTGACGTTGGCGATAGTTTCCGAAAATTCTAAGATTAATGGTTTTGTTACTTCTGTCGGATTTGTGCATTATATTTTGAGGGCTGAAGATTACGTGTTTGCATCTTTACAATTTAACCGGCTTTATAATGCCTCATTAAACAAAACAAAAAAAGGCGATTATTATGACCCCAAAAAAGCAATCGAAAATCTCCAGAAAAAAACGTGGTTAATTGATAAAAAGAACATCAATTTCACTATTGACAAGGCCGATGGTTATGATTTTTCACACAAATTCGTTGAATATGAAGTAATCAGAAAATCTGTTCTCGAGAAAGAACCCCGGAAAGTATTTGCTCTGATGATGTGGTCCGATCAGGCGAATACATACATGTGGATACTTTGCGATACTGAAACCGGGGAAATACTTTCACAGGTAGCCCATGGAGGCGTAAATTATTCCGAATTTGGAGAGCATGAACCTCCCGGTAAGTTGAATTTAATTCATTATAAATCTTTTGATTCGGTAATGGTAAATAAAATTAACAACAAGTATTAATCTGCAATTCAAGGATAATATTTTTCCCGGCTCTGTCTTAAATTTATTACGGGTTTGATACCTTACTTTCCTCAAGTGTCCCTCTTTTCACCTCGCTCCGGTTAATATACACTGCAGCCACAATGTCTCCGGTAACATTTAAGGTTGTACGGCACATATCAAGAATGCGGTCAACACCGTAAATAAGGGCGATGCTTTCACCGGGAATCCCGATGGAAATAAGGATTAGCATTATTACCGGCAATGAGCCGCCCGGTACGCCTGCTGTTCCTACACCTGCCAAAATACATATCAACACCACAATTACCTGCCGTGTAATATCCAGGTCAATACCGAAGCACTGCGCGAGAAATAATACGGTAACTCCTTCATATAATGCAGTGCCGTTTTGATTTGCGGTGCTGCCTATAGTGAGTACAAAGTGTGCGATCTCTTTCGGGATTTTAAGATTTTCGATGGTCACTTTTATTGATGTTGGTAATGTTGCATTGCTTGAACTGGTTGAAAATGCCGTCACCATCGCTTCGCTGATGCCTTTGAAGAATGAGAGGGGACTGACTTTTGCAAAATAGCGCAGGATAACCGAATAGGTCACAAACTGATGAACGGCAAGGGCAGATACAACTACCAGTACATAACCAAGCATGACTTTGATAATAGATAATCCGAGGTTTAAGGTGAGAATGAACAAGAGGGCGCCTACACCGAAAGGAGCAAGTTTCATCCCGTAAGAGATCACCTTCATCGTGATTTCGTAAACGCCTTCAAGGAATGAACGGAAGACCTTTGTTTTTTCCCTGTCCACTGCCGACAAGGCGATTCCGAGAACAAGGGCGAAAAACATCACCGACAACAACCCCCCCCCTCTGTATTCGGGGTTAAAAGCATAGGTCATGTCTTCAATGGGATTCTTTGGGACGATAGTTGTGATGATTTCCCCTATGGTTCTTTCTTTGGCGATACCAACATTTTTGAGGATATTGTCCGATTGCGAGGCATATTTTTCAATGAGGAAAGCCCGGTCACTGCCACTTAAATTCTTACCCGGCTGAAAAACCGTTACGCTTCCCACGCCTATGGCTACGGAAATTGAACTGACGATAACAGTATAGAGGAGCATTTTAATGCCGAGCCGGCCTATTTTTTTAAGGTCGCCAAGTTCGGCAATACCGAGGGTAAGGGCGGATAAGATAAGGGGAATGACCATCATGAATATCATGCGCAGGAAAATATCTCCAACAGGTTTTACCCAGGAAGTAACGAGGGCGAGTGTTTCTGCTGAAAGGTTGCATTGCTGCAGGATGATCCCTCCTGCAATCCCGGCAATCATACCGGTAAAGATTCTGGCTGGTAATGTGAATTTCATATTTAGCAAAAGTAGGGTTTTGGGATTACCCGGTATTAATCATTCTCCGATGGGGTAACTTTCTTACTTTTGAAAAAATTTTCATTTTATTTTCATGGACGAATCAATCAGGAAGAAAATATCGGGTTATGCGGCAGATGAATACTTTGATTACGTAATTTATTCAGCGCTTGCAAAAAAAGAAAAGGATGAACAAAGGAGGGCGGCACTTTATCAACTCGGTGAAAAGGAAAAGGACCATTACCTTTTTTTTACCAAACTTACAGGGGGTGATCCGGGCGCTCTGCCAGCGGTTTCTGCCCTTTCCCGCTTCGGATTGATCTTATTGCGATCGCTCTTCGGGCTTGTATTTACCATGAAATTCCTCGAGAGGCATGAACACAAGGTTATTGAGGAATATAAATCCATCGCCTCGCAACTTGACAAGGGATCGCAGGATGAATTCAACCGGATCATCAATGACGAAGAGGATCACGAAAATTATTTCATTTCGCAGGTAAATGAACCGGTCATTAAATATATAGGTTTTATTGCGCTTGGACTTACCGATGCCATTATTGAAGTTACCGGTGTCCATGCCGGATTCCTTGGCGCACTGAGTTCCACTCTGATTGCCGGTGTTGCAGGATTGATCGTAGGTTTTTCGGCATCCATTTCAATGGGCGTGGCTGCTTACCTGAAGGCAAAGAGCGAATCCAACCTGAATCCCTTATCGTCAGCATTTGTTACAAGCGCATCCTATCTTTTTTCAGTAATTCTGCTTGCATTACCCTATTTTCTTACCGGCAATATGATGATTGCTTTTTTCGTATCTATTTTACTTGCTATTGCCCTGAACGGGATATTTACTTTTTACGTTGCAATAATCCAGGAGAGAAATTTCCGCAGGGAGATGATTGAAAATATCCTGCTGCTGAGCGGCACAGCCGTTGCCACCTTCCTTTTCGGAGAAGGGCTCAACAAGTTGTTTAACCTGGATTTTTAGGTGACGGTTTGAATTTTTACCTGTCCTGGTTATGGAAACCCAAATTCCGTCAGTATAGATAAATCATTCCTTCACTCCGAAAGCAAGGTCACCTGCATCACCGAGTCCTGGAACAATATATGCCGAAGCGGTTAGTTCTTCATCAATGGCGCCAATCCAAAGTGTGATATTTTCAGGCAGGTTCCCGGTAACATATTCAATCCCCTGGGTTGAGGCGATAACAGAAACAATATGTGTGTAAAGGGGAATTCCTTTCCGGACAAGCGCCCTGTAGCCGAGCACGATGGACTGGCCGGTAGCGAGCATAGGATCGCTGAGGATTACGGTTTTACCGGTAACGGACGGGCTTGAAAGGTATTCAATCTGGATATCAAATGTATTGTCTTTGTGGTGCTTGCGGTAGGCCGAAATAAAAGCATTCTCGGCACGGTCAAAAAAATTCAAAAGTCCCTGGTGAAGAGGCAACCCGGCACGGAGAATAGTTGCAAGGAGAGGATCCTCGACCGGAACATCCATCAATGCAGTACCAAGCGGAGAAATGACTTCTTTGTTCGCATACCTGAGGGACTTACTGATCTCATAAGCGAAAATTTCACCGAGGCGCAGCATGTTGTACCGGAAGCGCAACGGATCTTTTTGCACGTCAACATCGCGGAGTTCGGCAAGGAAGCGGTTGAACAGGGAATGTGATTTTGAAAGTTCGTGTACCATAGCCGCAAAGTTCCGTCCCGCCTTTGGCAGGATGGGGCAAAGATAGGAAAGTAAGGTTTCAGGAGTATTGAACTATATTTGCCGCGTTCCGTATGGAAGCGCAGATTTTCAATAACCGTGAACTGAATAAAAATGAGTGGGATGATTTTATTCAGAAATCAACCCAGGGTTCTCCCTTCACATTGTCCTGGTTTATGGATATTGTTGAATCGGACTGGCATGCAATTATCCTGACCAATAAAAATGAATGGCAGGCCGTAATGCCAATCCAGTTAAAAAGTAAATTCCTGATGAGGTACTCTCTTCAGCCCCTGTTTACAAAATACTGGGGAATCCTTCTTCGCGACACAAATTTTAAAAATGTATATGAAGAATATCACTGGAAGAAGAAGACCGTAAAAAAAATTATTGAAGAAATACCCGGAAATATCCGGTCATTCAGTTATTTATTTTCACCGGATTTCGACTACCCGATGCCGTTTCACTGGAAGAAATATGAAATGCATGTACGATATACCTATATTATTGATTTGAGCCAGCCGCTTATAGAAATTGAAAATAATTTCAAGCGGACCGTATCAGCTTACATCCGGAGGAGCACCAGGGATAATATAGCAATAACGGAGGAAAGCAATATGCAGAAAATGATGGTACTGCTTGAACGCAACCGGCAGGCGGGAGAAGATTTTGCAAAGGAAATTACGGATCATAAGGTTATTTTTGAAAAAATATTATCCGAAAGCCGGTCACAGGGTAAACAGTACTGCATTACCTCCCGTGATCCGGATAATAATCTTTTGTGCGGAGCGATCTTTCTTGATTTCCGGGATACCCGCTACTACTTCCTGGGGTTGGTTGACCCAAAATATCGCAAAAGCGACCACATGAATCGCATCATATACGAAGGGATCAGGACTGCTCCTTCACGAATCCGGTACTTTGATTTTTTCGGTTCAATGATAGAAGGTGTTGAAACCTTTATCAGGAGTTTTGGCGCCAGGCCGGTTCCTTACCTGCAGATATCAAAGACAAATCTGATTTGATTTTTGAAACTTATTGTTGTTGTTCAGCGGGATATTACAATAAAATACACAGCCACTAAAACACAAAAACTCTAAATCCCGCTAAATTTTTATTTCCAATAACTTGTGCTTGTGTGAAATTTTGTGCATTCGTGTTTTTGTGGCAAGAAATTAAGCGGGTGCATAGGAGTAATAACTTATTTAAGAAATCTCAGCAACGCTACTTCAACCAGTAAAAAGATCAGAGAAAACAGTACAGCATACTTCCACAGTGAAGTGCCTGAGACAGTACCTGAAATACCTGCTTTATGTTGAATTTCATCTGTCCGGAACAGGTCAATATTGTACAGGTTTCTTTTTTGAAGTATTTCTTCTATCTCTTCATTTGAATAACAGGACGGAGATGATTCTGAACGGTCATAGTTGAATGAAATTCCCTGTACGGGAGTTGTTCCGGAGAAAAGGTTGTAATTGCCAGCAGAAGTAATCTGGTCGTGTATGTCTATGAAAGTACCGTAAGGTGTTGTTTTTAACTCCGGGATTATATCGGTAATTGTGCTTCGTTTGGAAGGCATATTACCATCATATTCCGTTAAATGGAGCGATTCATCCGGAGAGAGTACCGAAAAATTTACTGCTACCTGGCGGTCCTTACCTGTAACGAAAAACAATCGCCTTTCGATCTGGCTGTAAAGCGCAATATTGAGCAAAACCGGTACAAAAAACGCATGTTGCGGAAAAGTAGTGAATTCATCCGCAAGGGGTGAAGTACATAGAAATATTTTTCCACTTCCGGCCTTTCCGGCAAGAAAGAAGGCATCATCGTTGAGAAGGCGGATCAGCGCCTCTGCATGGGCACCGGGCGAAACGGATACGGGATAATGATAAAAGGATGAAGGCAACTCGGTATTTTCCGGAAATTTATCAAAAACATCCCTGAAAATTTCATGGCTCAGATTGATTTCACCCGCTTTTACCGGGTTAGTGTCGGGAGGATAAATAGTGAAAATCCTTTCCAGACCGGAAAAAAAATCATTCCATGATTTCAAATCCGAATCAGGTGCCGGGAACATGACCAGGTTACCTCCGGTGTGCAGATATTTTACCAGAATTGCAGATAAACCGGATGAGATATTTTTAATCCCGTTGAGCATCACCAACGGGTAGGAGTTTATTTCGGCATAGTTGAGGGTTGAAACAGGCCTGTTATTAAGCGAGGTGAAACCGCTGGTTGAAAAAACGGTGTTAATATACCTGTTCGGCCCGGTTTCATCAATGGAAAGAACTTTTACGGAATCGGCAATTTCATAGGAAAAAAAGTAATCATTATCATAGCGTACCGGAGAATCAGTGATGGATACGGTACCGTGGTGGATTCCTGCTTCCTGTGTCATGAAGGAAAGAGATACTATGGCTGATGATGCCTCGCTGATATTGAAAGTTGTTATGGCTTTCTGCCTGGAATTTACGGTGACTTTCAGGGGCAGATCCCGGTAATTTTCAGATGAAGCATTGCGTACCCTCACAAAAAACTTCTCGGGTTTGTGCAATTGTCTTACCGGTGAATAAAACCAACAGGAGTCAATATAAAGATTCTTTCGCTCTTCAGCGCTAAAATGAACCATCCGGATAATGACGGAACTATCGGGTTTCAGGTTTTCAATATCGGTAAAACTTTTCTGAAAATCCGAAAGGATGAAAATAATTTTATCATTTGCACCGCTGTTGCCGAGAATATTTTTTTCACGGTTTATGACCTGGGAAAGAGTGGCGGGTACTGCTGAAAAACCAATTTCATCCATCAACCCGGACAGGTCTTCATGGTTTACAGGGTGCCGGAACCGGGCATTATTGTCGTTGGTGGCTATATAGATCTTGCTTGCTTTGCCGAAAAGGTTTGCAATATCAGGAACTTTCTTTTTTGCCGCCTCCAGCAGTTTTTCATTGGACCATATTGCTTCCATGCTGAATGAATTGTCAATATATATGGCTGCTGCATTGTTTCCGGATGATGGCAGGATATTTTTGTCACCGGGCAGGTAAGGTTGGGCAAAAGCCAGCACGAGAAACGCGATTGCTGCAATACGTGATAAAAGAACCAGAAGGTGTTTCAGTTTTGACCTGGACCGGACTTCCTTTGTGATTCCCTTTAAAAATTGCAGCGATGGAAAATATTCTTTCCTGTACCTCCTGAAACTGAACAGGTGTATCAATATGGGTATCGCTATCGCTGAAAGGGCGAATAAAAATGTAGGGTAGAGAAAACTCATCTGTTAATGGCCATATCCATACATACAAATATCGCAAAAAGGATACTTGCCAGTCCGTTGGTGTTGGCAAAGGCAATATTCACTTTTGAAATATCTGCGGGTGATAACATTCGGTGCTGTCGCAGAAGAAGAAAAATAAACAGGATGCTGCCAGTGTAATAAAGATATCCGAAATTGCCTGTAATCCCGGTGAGAATAATAACTATGGAACATACGGTATGAAGTATTGCCGAAATAACCAGTGCCATCCTCCGTCCGAAAAGCTCCGGGATGGAAAAAATCCGGTTTGTGCGATCGAACTCTTCATCCGGCAGTGCATAAATTATATCAAATCCGCTTACCCACAATAATACGATAAGAGAAAAGCAGAAAGGAAGGATATGGTCAAAACTGCCTGTCAGGGAAATATAGGATCCAAGAGGGGAAAGTGAAAGAGACAATCCGAGGATCATGTGACACAAAACCGTAAACCTTTTGGTGTAACTGTACAGGAGAATAAGCGATAATGCCACAGGCGACAGGTAGAAACAAAGGGGATTAATAAAATAAGTACATGCAATAAAAAACAGGGAGTTGGCTGCAACGAAGAGGATCACTGCAAAAGGTGACAACTTTCCCGAAGGCAGTTCACGTGAAGAGGTGCGCGGATTAGCGCGGTCAATATTACGGTCGGCATAACGGTTAAACCCCATGGCTGCACTCCGGGCAAAAACCATGCATAACAATACCAGGATGATTATTTTGATACTGAACGGCTGGTGTCCGTAATAGACAGCCATAAAAAAACCGGTTATGGCAAAAGGCAGTGCAAATACGGTATGGCTGAACCGAACCAGGGAGAACCAGAGCGCTATGGAATGAATGACGGATTTCACAGGTTATTTGATCTTTATTTGCTTTTTTGATTTGTCCCCCTTTGGAGGGGGATTGAGGGGGAGGATCACCCAATCTTCCTGCTGACCAGCATAAGGTTCTCCTGGATTTTCATTGAATACCCGTCAGGGAAAAACCGGCAAAACCGCTCTGTTTCATCCGTTATTATTTCCTCGGAACAATGAGATAATAACATGCGGTTAAAAACCACGATGCCTCCCGGTTTCAGTAACCCGGCAATGTTTTTATAAAATTCAGCCGAAGCGAATTTTTCAGGGACCATATCATCCAGGTATATATCAATGGCGACAAGGTCGAATTTTACCGTTTGAATTTTTACATGTTCAAATGCATTTCCACAGATTATTTTTGTATTCGGATGGTATTTACCGGAAAAGAATTTATCAGCAATGCCGATAACCGTACGGTCGGCTTCAACACCGGTAATGACGATTTCCGGAAACAGATCAGACAGCATAGCAGCGATGCTTCCACCGCCAAACCCAAGAATAAGAGCATCCCGTACCGGTATTTTATGAATTTCAATTTTCCGGAATGTCTTCACGAAAAGATCATGTAATCTACCGTAGGAGTAATTTACATTACAGGCATCGAGAATATACTTTCCATTAAAGATTTTTACTATAAGATAAGGGTTCAGAGGACTCTGGAATTTTTCAACCGGAATATCCATAAAGAAACTGAACAGGTATATCAGGAAGCGCGGCATCTGCTGTTTTATTATGTCCTATTCAATTCTTCCATCCCTGATGGTCACTATTCTATCCGACATCGAAGCGAATTTTTCGTTATGGGTGGCGATAAAAAATGTCTGGTTGAATTGTTTCCTGAGTTCAAAGAAAAGTTGATGAAGATCGGAAGCATTTTTTGAATCGAGGTTCCCGGACGGCTCATCGGCAAGGATTACTTCAGGATTATTGATCAACGCCCGGGCAACAGCAACCCGTTGCTGTTCACCTCCCGAAAGTTCACCGGGTTTATGATTTTTCCGATGGCTGAGTTTCAGGAAATCAAGTAAAGTTAATCCTTCTTCTTCTGCATTTTTTTTATTCTTCCCGGAAATATAAGCGGGCATGCATATATTTTCAAGTGCCGTAAATTCGGGAAGCAGATAATGAAACTGGAATACAAACCCGATGTTGAGGTTGCGGAACCTGGCGAGTTTGTGTCCTTTGATGGAAAAAACATTTACATTATTAATATGTACATGACCCTTATCCGGAATATCAAGAGTACCAACGATATTGAGGAGTGTGGTTTTTCCGGCACCGGAGGCGCCCACCAGGGCAACTACTTCGCCACGGGTGATTTCCAGATCAATGCCATTAAGCACATGTACTGCCGCACTGCCGGCACTACCCGAGCTGCCATACGATTTGTGCAGGTCATTTACTTTAATCATCATCAACGGAATAACAAAAAAGACATTAACAAGTTAAGAAGTAAAGATATAAAGAGGTAAAGATGTAAAGATGGTATGTCAAGTGATGTTTCTTGGCTTCTTATATTCTTGTCTTCTTAAATTCTTTACATCTTTATTGCTTCAATTCTTTATAAAAGTTTATACGAAGGTACGAATTGAAAAATAACCGGCAGTTAATCATTTCCTGTCCATCCGTTCTATTCCCTATTTTTGCGGCCGCATGGAAAATATTATCTTTTACACATTAATAATAATTATCACCGCGGGTTTCCTGGCTGATCGCCTGATTGAATACCTGAACCTGCGGTACCGCACCAGGCCTTTACCGGATACAGCGAAAAATATTCTTAACGAAGAACAAAACAGCAAATCATTTGACTATCATTCCGCAAAGTACCGGTTCGATTTTACCACGGCAGGAACAGGGTTGCTCTTGATTCTTTCGGTATTATTTCTTGACGGTTTTGCACGGTTGGATGAATTTATTCAAACGATCACTTCGGATGAAATTATCGTTGTCCTTTTGTTTTTTACAATCATCGGGCTGGTTTACGATTTTTTCGGAACGCCATTCGCCCTTTATGATACATTTGTCATTGAACAAAAATTCGGATTTAACCGCACAACCTTCACTACATTCATAACCGATAAGATCAAGGGGTATTTTCTTTCAGCACTTATCGGGGTGCCACTTCTTGCCGTTTTTACCTGGTTTTACTTTTATGCCGGCCAGTTTTTCTGGGTATATATCTGGGTTGTCTATACTTTGTTCGGACTGATAATGATGATGTTTTATACAACCCTTATCCTTCCCCTTTTTAATAAACTTACCACACTTGAGGATGGGGAATTGAAAAATGCAATCATCTCTTATTGCACAAAAACGGGTTTCAGCGTAAAGAATATTTTCATCATGGACGGATCAAAACGGTCGTCAAAAGCAAATGCCTTTTTCAGCGGTCTCGGTCCCCGCAAGACGATCATACTTTTCGACACGCTTATTAAAGAACATACTGTTGCAGAAATTGTTTCGGTACTGGCGCATGAGGTAGGACATTACCGGAAAAAGCATACCCGGAAAATGATGATTATATCCGGTATCCAATCGTTTCTTATCTTATATATTCTCTCTTTGTTTCTCAATGTGGAATATTTTTCGCAGGCGCTTGGCGTGTCTGAGGCAAAATTTCATACCGGGTTAATCGCTTTCGGAATTATTTTCAGTCCCTTTTCCACGATTATCGGTATTGCGATGAATTTCCTTTCCCGCAGGTTTGAATTTGAGGCAGACAGGTATGCAAAAGAAACATCTTCAGGAACCGACCTCTCGTCAGCACTCGTTAAACTAAGCGTGAACCAGTTAAGCAACATAAACCCGCATCCCTTTTATGTATTTGTTCATTACAGCCACCCTCCTTTGTTGAAACGGATTGAAAGATTATCGCATGAAAACCCTGAATTAAATCCATCATTACATTCCTGAAAAATACATATCTTTGTACAAGAATAAAATTTATTTTTATGTTACTTGAATACATTCAATCGGCTCTTAATAAAGCACGGTATGAAATCATAGATGATGAGCAACTGTACTATGGAGAAGTGCCTTTGCTGAAAGGTGTTTGGGCGCAGGGAAAAACATTGGAAGAGTGTCGCACAAATCTGAAAGAAGTTATTGAGGGTTGGCTCATAGTTCGGCTTGAAAAAGGATTGTCTATACCTCCTATTGGAAATTACAACATAGAAAACTTCCGCAGAAGGCAGAAAAAAGCATATGCCTAAATTTTCTCCTGTTTCGCAAAAAGAATTGGTAAAGCGGCTGAGAGAATTGGGTTTTGAAGGACCTTACTTTGGTGGCAAACATCCCTATTTGGTTAAAGGAAACCTGGTTCTTACTATTCCAAATCCTCATAAAAAAGAGATAAGCGTTCCTTTGTTGTCCAGAATATTAAGGCAGGCAAACATTAGCAAAAGTGAATGGCTGCATTAAAAAGTAAGGTAACCCGGTATGTATGTTAAAGTTACACAGGATAGTAATAACATGTTTTGCTCTTTTCCTTCTTGGAGGTATTTTGTGGTTCTTCCGGGCTCCGGTATTACGGTCAGCGGGTAATTTTTTAATTAGCGAGGATAAGATTGTTCAGGCCGATGTTATTTTTGTCCTTGGAGGCGATGCCTTATCAAGGGCTGGAAAAGCAGCCCTATTATTATCACAGGGCGTTTCAGAAAAAATTATTTGTACCGGTGCATACATTTCACCTGTACTGCAGGTTCTTGATATTGAGATGACCGAGTCGGATTTAACCCGGACAAACCTGATTAAAAGCGGAATTGATTCATCCCGTATCGAAGAGTTTAAACGTTGTATGAGCACCATGGATGAAGCGCTTTTTTTCCTTGAGTATTGCCGGAAAAATAAAATTCAGTCAGCCATCATTGTCACCGGTACATTTCATACACGGAGGGTCAACTATATCTTTGATAAGGTATTCAGGAACAGCGGTGTTCATCTCATGGTTACCGGTGTTGAAAGTAAAATTTACAGCGAGGATGATTGGTGGAGAAGCGAAGAAGGATTGATTGCGCTGAATAATGAGTATGTAAAATTATTTTACTACTGGATAAAATACTGAAGCGGATTTCCCTTCAGAGATTTCCAAGGATAAAATCCGTCATCTTCGTATAAAGGTGTAACCGTGTATTCCCCCCGTACAGCCCGTGATTCTTATCGGGATAAATGAGTTGTTCAAACTGCTTTCCCGATTTGGTGAGAGCGTTAATCATCTCCGCGGTGTTCTGGAAGTGGACATTATCATCACCCGTGCCGTGCACAATGAGGTATTTCCCCTTTAAACTATCCGTGAAATTAAGCGGAGAATTATTTTCATAACCATCCTTGTTATCTTCAGGGCGCTGCATATAACGCTCCGTGTAAATAGTATCGTAAAATTTCCAGTGGGTGACCGGGGCTACCGCAATCGCGGTTTTGAAATAATCAGATCCTTTCAGGATACAGAGGGAAGACATATAACCACCGTAACTCCACCCCATGATGCCGATCCTGCTTTTATCAACCGTGTTTAACGTGCCGAGGTATTTTGCCGCCTCAATCTGGTCAATGGTTTCAAATTTACCCAACTGTTTATAGGTGCATTTCCTGAAATCAGCGCCACGGCTTCCGGTGCCGCGGTTGTCAACCGAAATAATAATATATCCTTTCTGTGCAAGCAACTGGTGCCAGAGATAACTTTTGCCATCCCACCGGTCGAGGACGGTTTGGGAACCAGGCCCGCCATACACGTACATGAAAACCGGGTATTTTTTTGTGCGGTCCAGGTCGGGGGGGTTTATGAGCCAGCCGTTAAGGTCAATTCCTTCTTTTGTTTTAAAAATAAAAAACTTTTTATTGGAAATTTTGTATGTTTTCAGTGTATCCCGGAGAATATTATTATCTTCAAGAACTGCAACCTGGTCTCCGACAGCGCTGTATATTGATGTTTGGATGGGAGTGTTTGCGTTGGAATAATAATCTATGAAATAGTTGAAATCAGAAGAAAAAACGCAGTCGTGATGTCCGTCTGTTGTTGTGATTTTGAATTTATCACGGCCGTCAATTTTTACCGAGTAAATATCCCTCTGCCTCGGGCTTACTTCGGATGAGACATAAAAAATGGTTTTTGTTGGAACTTCGTATCCTTTGATTTCCGTTACATCCCAGTTACCTTCCGTAACCTGCCTGAGCCGGGTTCCCTCCATGTCATACTGGTAAATATGATTGTACCCGTTCCTGTCGCTTGTCCAAAGGAACCCATCATTGTCAGGAAACTCTTCTTTGCTTTCTTCTTCAACCGGAAGAAAAACCAGGTGATCATGAATTTCAATATACGTATCATTTGTCTCGGTAAGAATAATATTCAATGCATTTGTTGCAGTGTTAAAAATGGCAAGGTCAAGTTTATTTTGCAAACGGTTCATCAGTTGAATGGAAAGAATATTGGGTTTCAGCGTCCATTTTATTCTTGGAATATATTCAAATTCACTGTTTACCTTTACTTCGGATAAGGTTCCGGTGGCAACATCAAAAATACGGATGGATACTTTTGAGTTTTCTTCTCCTGCTTTGGGATATTTGAATTTTACTTCGGAAGGGTACAAATCGCCATATTTAGGCATTGAATATTCCTTTACGCGGCTTTCATCGAATTTATAAAATGCAATTTTTTTTCCGTCAGGCGACCAGAAGAATGCGCGATCAAATCCGAATTCTTCCTCATACACCCAGTCGCATGCGCCATTGATGATTTTGTTCTTTTCACCGTCATTCGTCACCCGGAATTCTTTTCCGGTTTCAATTTCTGCATAAAATAAATCATTGCCTTTAAGGAACGCTACCTTTCCGCCATCCGGTGAAAATTCGGCATGACGCAGTTTTACATCGGATAGTTGTTTGAGTTTTTTTGATTTGACGTTATAAATAAAATATTTTTCCATGGAAGAATGGCGGTAAATCATTTCCGTTTCCGTTGAAATAAGTATTTCACTTTCATCCGTATTAAACCTGTAATCATCAACGGATATGGGATCGGTTTTTCCGTCCGGTACCAAATCGGATGAACGTATAAGGGTTTTTACGGGTTTCCCGTTTTTGAAAGAATATTTGACTATTTCCGTGGTACTATCCTTTACCTGCAGAACAGTGAAATGTTCCCCGTCTTTCATCGGGCTGACCTTCGAAAACGATTTTTCCTGGAAAATTTTTGAATTCCAGATTTCTTCAAGCGTAAGAAGTTTTTTAGGCCTCGGCTGCTGGGGCTGCTGTGCAAGGCAGGAAAAAAAAGTAAGGAATGAAAATAATAGCGTACGGATAAATAGATGTGAATTCATATTGGAATATTGTTATGCTTATAATGGGTATTGAATTATAAATCCAAAATTCCCCTGACTGCCGTCAGGCAGGGAAATCCAAATTCCGAATTCGGGGCGAAAATAAATAATCCGGGAAATTACAGTATGGATGAATTATCTACCTTTGTCTTATACCTATTGATGAGAATGAAAAAGAATATTTTAATTGCTTCTGCTGCCATTGCCATAATGACGGTAACCCTGGCAGGATGCCGCGAAAAGGATGACATGAGCGGTTTTGATTGCACGGTAACCAACGCAAAATATTCAACCGATATCCTGCCGATTGTTACCGCAAGTTGTGTAAAATCGGGTTGTCATGATGCAGGTTCCTCAAAAGGCGACTACACCACTTATGACGGACTTAAAGCCAAAGTTGATAACGGCACTCTGCAGGAACGGGTGGTTGAAAAGCAAAACATGCCTAAAGGCGGTGACCTCCTGCCTGAACAGAGAGCAAGGATTAAATGCTGGATAGTGGCGGGGGGACCCAATAATTAAGGGGGATAAGGGATACAGGGATAAGGGAAATAATTAATTCAAATTTGGGTAAATGCTCACCCGATAAATAAATCTTCCCAATTGAAAGTCATTACTGCCGATTATCTGTTTCCCGTTTCAAAAAAAAATATAAAAAACGCTTATGTGGTTTTTGACAGGGAAAATTTTATTAATGAAACCGGGGGGTTGACGGTTGGCAATGAAAGGAACCTGTTTTTGAAATATGGTATCCGTCCTGAAAAATTATCCGGGATTCTTTGCCCGGGTTTCGTAAATGCCCACTGCCACCTTGAACTAAGCCACTTGAAAACTAAGGTGACTCCCGGGAAAGGATTGCCTTCATTTTTAATGGAAGTACAGGAGTTGAAGCGCTCCGCTTCCGAAAAAATTATGCACGCCATGGTGCAGGCCGAAAAAGAAATGGAGCGGAACGGTATAGTTGCAGTTGGTGATATATCCAATACCCCCCGGTCAATCCGGGTTAAAAAAAAACAGCGGCATAAGGTATCACACATTCATAGAAATTTACAATTTCAGGCCCGATAAAGCAGGCGCCACTTTTTTAAAGGGGATTACATTACTGGAGAAATTCAAAAACCGGCTGAAACAACCTGTATCCCTTGTACCTCATGCTCCATACACCGTATCCGTTGATTTATTTTCACAGATCAAAAAATATTCAGAAAAAACCAATTCACCGGTAACCATTCATAACCAGGAATGTGAAAGTGAAAATTCACTTTTTTCCATCCACAGTGGCTCAATGGCCGAAATGCTGAAATTTTACGGATTTGATTTTTCTTACTTCCCCCCTACAGGGGGGATTGAGGGGGGGATTCCCCATTACGGCAAATCCTCGCTGCAATCAACGTTTACCCATTATGCCTGCAACCGGGTTCAACTGGTTCATAATACTTTTACATCCGGAGATGATATCCGGTACATGAAGCGGACATTGAAGCACCTGCCTGTCCGGCAGGCAGGGATGAAACGGAAAAGAAAGAGAAAAACCGGAATAAAACCGGAATTATTTTTATGCCTTTGCCCAAAGGCGAACCTCTTTATTGAAAACAGATTACCCGATATTCCGCTCCTTGCTTCTTCCGGTTTTCCGGTTACTATCGGCACCGATAGTTTAGCATCCAATAACACTTTATCTGTTCTTGAGGAATTGAAAGTAATTTCAAAATATTTTCCGCGGTTTGAACTGAACCGGCTTTTGTCATGGGCGACAATAAACGGAGCCCGGTTTCTCGGATTTGACTCATTGCTTGGTACAATAGAACCGGGTAAACAACCCGGCATTAATTTATTGAAAAATGTTGATTTTAAGAACTTCCGGCTTAGCGAAAAATCATCAGTTGAAAAAATTGTCTGACATTATGGAAAAGTCAAATGTATCGAACGGTGTGGTGAACGGTAACTCCTTCCCCCCTTCAGGGGGCCTGCCTGCCGGTCAGGCAGGGATTGAGGGGGGGATGATCCGCATAAAAGGAGCCAGGGTGCACAACCTGAAGAATATTTCGCTGGATATTCCCAAGAACAAGATGGTTGTTGTAACCGGAGTATCGGGTTCCGGAAAGTCATCCCTGGTATTTGATACGCTCTATGCCGAAGGTCACCGCAGGTACGTTGAATCCCTCTCATCTTATGCCCGGCAATTTTTCGGTAAGATGATAAAACCCGATGTGGATTCGGTGACAGGCCTTTCACCGGCAGTCGCCATTGAACAAAAAGTGACCTCAATGAGTTCCCGTTCCACGGTTGCCACATCCACCGAAATATATGATTACCTCAAACTGCTCTTTGCCCGGTTCGGAAAAATCATTTCTCCGGTTTCCGGCAGGGAAGTAAAAAAGGTAAGTGTGCAGGACATGGCCGATTATGTCCGTGCATTACCGGCCGGAACACAGGTGTCTATCCTGGCGCCACTTATTGCAACACCCAAAATACCCTGGCCAACCGTATTAAAATCATTTGCTTCACGCGGGTTCACAAGGGTTAAGATTCTCTCCGGTATTATTTCGGTATGGGATGTAATTTCCGGTAAAGTGAGGGTTGCATCAAAAGAAATATATTTATTGGTGGACCGGATGGTAACCGATCCGCGGGACGGGGATTTCTCCTCGCGCCTTACCGATTCGCTTGAAACAGCGAATAACGAAGGGGGGGGAGAATGTGTTATATCCTGCACCCTTAACGGTAAAGAAGTATTGCAGCGTTTTTCTTCGCGCCTTGAACTTGACGGCATACGCTTTGAAGAATCCGTACCGCATCTCTTCACCTTTAATAGTCCTCATGGCGCATGCCGCAAATGCGAGGGTTTCGGCCAGGTCATCGGAATTTCTGAAGACCTTGTGATACCGGATAAGTCCCTTTCGGTTTATGAGGGCGCTGTAACCTGCTGGAAAGGGGAAAAGATGAGTGAATGGAAGGCGGAATTTCTGAAAAATGCGCACCGGTTTGATTTTCCTGTTCACAAACCGTACGGTACCCTCAGCGGTGCACAGAAACAGGATCTCTGGGATGGCAATGAATTTTTTCCGGGCATAAAGGGATTTTTTGAGTATGTTGAAAGCCAGACCTACACCCTGATTGCCGGGGAAGCCGCCTGCGTAAAGAAGCGCTCTATGTAAGGGTAGGAGGAAAGACCATTCATGTTATCGTTTCAATGGATATTAAAAGCGCACTCCGTTTTTTTGAAGATGCCAGGCGTAGCGGTGCGGCCGGTACAGGTTCAGAACGGTTAATGGATGAGATTACTTCGCGGTTGAGCATCCTCAATGAAATCGGTCTGGGTTATTTGTCACTGAACAGGCAGGCGAACACCCTCTCGGGAGGTGAGACGCAACGGATGAATTTATCAAAGATACTCGGCAGTCCCCTTGTAGGATCTATATATATTCTTGACGAGCCGAGCATCGGATTGCACCAGCGCGATACACGGAGGTTAATAAATATCCTGAAGAAACTGAGGGACGCAGGTAATTCGGTTATTGTTGTAGAACATGATGAGGAAATCATCCGTCATGCCGATCACATTGCCGACCTTGGCCCCGGAGCCGGATCGGAAGGAGGCGAAGTATTATTTTCAGGCCCCCCCCCTGAATTGCTCAACAACGGCAAAAGCATTACTTCGGGATATCTCAGTGGAGGATTTTCTATCCCTGTACCGTCAACCAGAAGAAATGGCCGCGGTTTAATCCGGGTCGCTGGCGCAGCCCATCATAATTTAAAAAATATCACCGTCCGGATTCCTCTTAATGTCATGACCGTCATTACCGGTGTCAGCGGTTCGGGTAAAAGCACTTTGGTCCGGCATATCCTGTATCCCGGTTTACAAAAATTACTGGGGATACCCGGAGCAAAAGAAGGTATTTACAAATCAATTTCCGGAGATACGGAAAGTATCAAAATGGTTGAATTGATGGACAGGAATCCCATCGGGAGGTCCTCGCGTTCAAACCCGGTTACCTATATAAAAGCGTTTGAAGAAATCAGGTCGTTATTTGCCGACCAGCCCGAATCCGGAATGAAAGGGTTCACACCGGCATATTTTTCCTACAATGTAGATGGCGGGAGGTGTGAACAATGCCTGGGCGATGGAGAAGTGATTATTGAAATGCAATTTCTTGCCGATATTCATTTACCGTGCGAAACCTGCAACGGGAAACGGTATAAAGAAGAGGTTCTTGAAGTGCGGTATAAGGGAAAAAATATCAGCGATGTCCTTGAAATGACGGTTGATGAAGCGATAGTTTTTTTTGCCGGTAACGGAAACCGGATAGCCGGTAAACTTACACCCCTGCGTGATGTCGGTCTGGGTTACATTCGACTTGGTCAACCGTCCGGCCGGTTAAGCGGTGGTGAAGCCCAGCGGATCAAACTGGCTTCCTATATCGGGATGGGATCGTCACAATCGAAAACATTGTTTATCTTTGATGAGCCCACGACCGGATTACATTTTCACGATATTCACAAACTCCTTGTTGCATTTGATAAACTTATTGAAAACGGACACACACTTGTGGTTATTGAACATAACCCTGAAATTATCAAATGTGCCGACTGGGTCATTGACCTCGGTCCGGAAGGAGGAGACGAAGGGGGGGAGGTTATTTTTGAAGGAACACCAGAAGAATTAATTGGGTGCGAAAAAAGTTATACGTCAAGATACCTGAAAAAAATAATGCAGAAGGAGAAGGCAGAGAAATAAAGATTCAAGTTCTTAATCCAAAATCCAAAAATCCCAAATGTTTAAGAATATACTCATCATTCTTCTAACTCTTGCCGCTCTGTACTTCTTGGGAAGGAAACTTCTCCGGAAAAAATCAGGTGAGTGCGGGAAGGATTGCGGATGCGGCAAATAGGTGCCCATTATGAGAACCAAAGGAATTTCATAAATCCTCCCTGTTAAAATTCTCCCGATAGATTTTTATATATGAGTTCTTTCCATTTAACACGCTATAGCCACGGTTCAGGATGCGGTTGCAAGATTGCTCCGTCAGTCCTTCAGAAGATTCTGGGAAAGGGTAAGATGCAAAAGTTTCCGAAACTCCTTGTCGGCTTTGAAACCCGTGATGACGCGGCTGTCTATGACCTTGGTAATGGCAATGCGCTTATCAGTACGACCGATTTTTTCATGCCCGTAGTGGATGATCCCGTTGACTTCGGGAGAATTGCCGCATGCAATGCAATAAGCGATGTTTACGCCATGGGCGGAACACCTTTGATGGCAATCTCAATCCTTGGATGGCCAACCTGAAAAAAAATTCAACCGCAATCCCCGGTTGCCGCCTCTACCTTACAAAACCGCTTGGCATAGGTATTTTAACAACTGCCCTAAAAAAAAGAGTTCTTTCGAAAAAAGATAAACGGATTACCATTGAAATTATGACCGGGCTGAACAGGGCAGGGGAGTGGATGAGTGAAATGAGTTATGTGAAAGCGCTGACCGATGTAACCGGTTTCGGATTGCTGGGCCATTTGCTTGAAATGTGCGAGGGAAGTCACGTCCGGGCTGAAATTTACAGAGAGAACATTCCGGTGATAGAGGGAATTGAAAAATACATTGCTGCGGATTGCATCCCGGGAGGAACCTGGCGCAACTGGAAAAGTTACGGGAAAAAAATTTCAACCTTGAGTGAAACGGCAAAAAAAATTCTCTGCGATCCTCAAACCAGCGGTGGACTGTTGGTGGCCATTGATGAAAAATTTTCCGGTACATTTGAATGGCTTTACGAAAAAAAGATGCACTTGACCCTGCATTGCATCGGTACTTTAGTTAAACCCGGATCGGGACCGGTTATTACCGTAAAGTAACGCTCACTTTTCGGGAGGAAATAATAGGTAAGAAAAAGATTTAGGGCGAAACAACTCAGATATTAGAACCTCACCACGTCCTGAAGGACACCCCTCTCCTTATGAAAGGAGAGGGGAAGGGGGTGAGGTTATTTTTGCAAACCTGTTTTCTTTTAGTATATCTTTGACTTCGGAATTTTTTTTACTGATATGGATAACGGGTTGACAAAATTGCTGGAACAAAATATCAAGGATCAGGTCCTGCGTAAAATTATTCTGAAAATCAGTGCCAACCAAAGAATTTCACCTGATGATGGTTTGGTTTTATTTGAAAGTGGCGATATCGGCTTGCTTGCATGTCTGGCAAATAGAATAAAAGAAAAACTTTACGGGGATGCTGTTTTTTATAACCGGAATATTCATATTGAACCCACCAACCTATGCGTTTTTGATTGCAAGTTCTGTTCTTATTCACGGCTGATAAGGCAAAAGAATGATCCTGACGCATGGGAGATGAATGAAGATGAGATTATTGAGAGGATATTACGTTTTCCTGCCGGTTCCATTACTGAAGTGCACATTGTTGGGGGTGTTCATCCGAAAATGACGCTGAAATATTTTGCATCCCTGATAAATAAGATAAGCGCAATCCGCCCGCAACTTCACGTGAAGGCATTTACTGCGGTTGAACTTGAATATATGTGCCGGAAGGCCGGTGTTTCGTACAGGGATGGGCTGAAGTACCTGAAAGAGAACGGGCTTGAGTCGCTTCCCGGTGGAGGAGCGGAAATTTTTGATGAAACTCTGCGCAGGGAAATCTGTGAAGATAAATGCACATCGCAACAGTGGCTTGAAATACATGAAACCGCTCATTCGCTTAAAATTCCATCCAACGCCACAATGCTGTATGGCCATATCGAAACTTTCATCCATCGGATAGACCATATGGAACGACTAAGGCAATTGCAGGACCGCACACACGGTTTCAACGCCTTTATTCCGCTTAAATTCCGCAACCGTAATAACCAGATGTCCGCTATTCCTGAAACACCCGTGATGGATGACCTGCGGACCTATGCCATATCCCGGATTTACCTTGATAATTTTTCTCACATCAAAGCATATTGGCCTATGATTGGCAAGGAAACAACAAGGTTATTATTGAACTATGGGGTTGATGATATTGACGGAACAATTGACGATACCACAAAAATCTATTCAATGGCCGGTGCTGAAGAACAGCACCCGGTTATGACAAGTGCTGAAATGATCTCGCTTATCAGGTCATCGGGAAGGAATCCGGTGGAAAGGGATACATTATACAAACCATTGGCTAATATCGGATCAGATTAACCGATATTGATGAACTAACCGTATCAGGTATTGATAAAATAATTTAATTTGCAGGAAATAATAAATACCCGTTTTTAGTAACAACCAAAAAGTTTATGGTTGGTTGGTTTATTAGTTTTGGTTGAATGGTTTTTAGTTTTGGTTATCTCATTCCGATAGATATCCAAACTATAACTATTGACAGAAAAAACTAAAACCAAAAACCAAAAAACTATAAACTAAATATTTTGCCAAAATTGGTTGAAATATTATTGATAAGACACTAATAACTGATTATATGCAAATACCTGATGTCCTGCTCGCATGCCTGATGGCAGTACTGGCTACCTGTTCGCTCTTTTTCGGAGCCGCCACATCGCTTTTCTGGACACCGAAACAGAAAATGCTTGCCATGCTGCTTGCCTTTGGAGGCGGTGCGCTTTTGGCTCCTATGACCATTGACCTTGTAGGAGGAGCCATTCACCATCAGCATTTCCCCATTCTCGCTGCCGGCTGCCTTTCCGGAGGGATTATTTTTTTCCTTCTTAACGACATCGTTAACAATAACGGTGGATTTTTACGCAAGACCTCAACCACTATTGAATACCTTAAGAAGAAAAAATCGGCTGAATATAAATACATTTCTAAAAAAATGAGCCAGGTGCCTCTCTTTCATAAACTGCCACCGGAAGAGATCAACGACCTTGTACCCTATGTAATCAGCAGGAAATTCCAGAAAGGAAGCACCATTATGAGGCAGGGAGATCCTGGCGACAGTTTGGTGATTATTGACAGCGGTGAGGTTGAAATTGTGGATGAAAGAAACCAGAAAAAACTTGCTATACTGAAAGAGAACGATGCGGTAGGTGAACTCGCCCTTCTCACCGGTGAGCCGAGGACTGCAACTGCTGTTTCAGCCGGTGAGGTAAATGCATTTATTATTCTCAAGGAACATTTTGACCGCCTGATGAAAGCGTCACCTGAACTTGAATCTGCTGTAAAAGAACTTGCTAGTACCCGGATAAGCGAATTGAAAGAAAAAAAATCCATTGCTCCTGAAAAGGCCGAGGAGTGGTTTAAGAAAACTGTCAGGAACCTTGAAGGTAAAGTCCATCATCCTACCGACACCGAAATAAAGGAAGCGCACGAAAGCAAGGGAGGTGCGGGCCTTGCCGTATGGGTAGGTAACCTGTTGGATGTTCTGCCGGCATCGGTTATAATAGGGTCAAATCCGAAGGGGACAGGGTTCGCTCTGCTTGCCGGGCTTTTCCTTTGCAACTATCCGGAGGCATTATCAAGTTCAGTGGGGATGAAACAGCAGAAGATGTCTTCAGGTAAAATCCTCTGGATGTGGACATCGCTGGTACTGGTTACTGCCGTAGGAGCCATATTGAGCAATATCGGGTTTTCTGCGGGACCTTCAGAAATTCTGATCACCTTTATTGAAGGGGTGGCGGCAGGAGCGATGCTGACAATGATTGCAGAGATAATGTTACCGGAAGCGTATCACCTTGGCGGAAGTGTCACGGGGTTCTCAACCCTGATCGGTTTTCTCGCATCGGCTGCTTTCAGCGCTTTTGATGCGGCAACCGCACACTGATTCAGTCATCATCATCGGTATCATCGGGCATACCGGGCGGTGTGGGAGGTTGGGGTGGTTTCGGACTCATTGCACCCGCCTTATTTTGTCTCCTCTCTGCTGCTTCGCGCCTGAACGTTTTTTCGGCTTCGAAGAGTTTTACGGCTTTTGAAGCAGGCAGGATGGTTTTGAATTTCTGATAATATTGCTTTTTAAGATCAAGCAAACGCTGCCTTAAACTCAATTCCGCTTCCACCATCGCATCATAATCCTTTTCGGTCATCTGGGTTGGTTCTTTTTTTAGTTTCTGCATTCCATCCCGGTGGCTTTTCTGCAGGTTTTCCCGGTTGTTTTCATATTCATTGTAAACAGGCCAGAATTTCTGCGCTTCTTCCGGAGTCAATTGCAGTGAATTGGTTATGAACGCGATTTTTTGAACGTTCATCCTTTCCTTTTGCTCCTGCTTTTTATCAGGTTGCGCTCCCGGTTGAACCGATTGACCGTACAAAAATACCGGTATCGCTATGAAAGCCGGTATGGAGAAAAAATTGAAAATGGGTGAGGTTTTCATTGTAGTCAGGTTTTAATTTGGTTATTTCAAAGTAATTTTATATACCTGTTTGCGTATTGACACGGTTGCCTGATCATCACATTTACCATCGCCAAAATCAAGAGTTCTTTCGCGTTTCCCCTGAGGCTTGATTACTACCGTTCCGCTGACAAACCATTTACAGTCCATTTCCCTCCTGAGTGCATTCATGATAGTTGCCGTATAATCTTTTTCTGCAACCGTAGTACCGCTGGCTGAACCTGTTATAAGGAAAATATCATCAGTTCTCACTGAAGTTGCCGCACCGTCAATCATCTCACGGTTACGCGTTGAATTCCAGGAATGGAAATTGCCTTCTGGATTGGTAACCTTCATGTTTTCGGCATTAATATCCCAATTGTAGTTACCCGATCCATTTTGCCCTTTAGCCGCAACCGTATGTATCCCCTCAACCCCAAAATCGTTGACAAAGAAATTGGTAAAGGTTATGGTTCTGAAAGAGCCGGTAGTCCATTTATCACCTGAATATACCACCATGATGATTCCCCGCCTCGTCCGGTTGTCATCGCAAAGTGTATTTGAGGTGCCGAAGTCGATGGTGACCGTATCGGGATCCGAACTTATTAATGTGTCACGTTCAATAATTGCGCATATCGCCAACGGGTTCATCGCTGTCAGCGGATTTCCAGTTTTCATTGATGCTACCCCGGAAATGACATATTCGGAAAGATATTCAATATCATCTGATACAAATTCGGCTTGAGCATTGTCGTTGGCTGCCTGGGTGTCTTTATCTTCATTCGGGCGGCACCCGCTATTTAATGAAATAAACGCTACCGTTAAGGTAACCAGTATATTGAATAAAGAATTTGTTTTCATATGTTATTGTATTAGTTTGTAATTATTGAATTCAATCTAAAAACTATTTTTTGCCACAAAAGCACTAAAACACAAAATTTCACTAAAAATTAAATGAAAATTTTTAAAACTTTTGTGGGATTTAGTGTTTTTGAGTTTTAGTGGCATTTTTGTTTTTTTGACTTTTTGAAGAAGACTCAATTATTGCCTCCACTATATTGACGGTTTTGAACCGGCAAAGTTTAATTGATACAAAAGTTTACCAGTTAAAATTTGCAAGGTTATAAAACAGTGTTGTCGATGTATAACTCGGCTGGAAAAAGCCGGGCTTGTCGCTGGCTGAAATCCATTGGTCGGAATATATCCGTATTCCCAGTACATGCCTCCCGAAATTATTGCTGAGAAAGGAAATGCCAAGTGCAGCGCAAGCGCCTGCCTTCTGGTAATCAAAAAATAACCGTTTTTCAAGTGTGCTTAATCCGGTGGGTGGATCCTGAATATAAGTGGACTGGTAAGCGGATGTTGAATAATATCCGCCAAATTCAACAAAAACCGATGGACTCATAAAGCAATCATTACAATCAATGGTGAATTTTTTAACTAATACAAAAGGAATCCTGATAAATGTTTCGTTGATGTATTTACCTGTTTGTCCGATCTCGGTTATATATTTCCCCGGTGCATAAACAATATCAATGCCTGATTTAACATACCATGAGGAAAGACAAGCCCTCCCATAGTGGAAAGTAAAGTCAATGCCGGGCTTGAATTTGGGATTGTTAAAGAAATAGGGATCGTAATAGTTTAACCGGAACATGGTCGGTTGAATGCCGAAGGAAAAAAGGTTCCCGGCTTTTTTTTCGGTAATTTCCTCCGCGTCCTGTGCAATTGCCTTGGGAAGAAACAGAATGAATTGAATTAGAAGTATAATAAATGTCCCGGTTTTCATAATAATATCTCTTACAAATTTCCTGATTTTATTTGTTTAATAAGGTGACGTTTGAATTCCTCTTCCGCTTTGTATAACAGGGCGACTTTCCGTACGGGTAATACTTTCTTAAACTGAGGATGGTATTTTTTCAGGATTTCAATTTCCCTTTCCCTGAAAATTATTTCAGCATCCACATATTTTTCAATATCGGCATTGCTCATGGTGGCGAATGCATCTTTTAAGGCATCCTGTTCCTTTTTATGATTTTTCCGCAATGTTTCCAACTCATCCTGGTACTGATTATATAAGGGCCAGAAAACCTGCGCTTCCTGTGGCGTCAGATTCAGTTTTTTGGTAATGAACGAAATTTTCATTGCCAGGATATAATCCTGCTTACCGGCAACATCCTGGCCGGAAGACCTGAAAAATGCAAGCGCCAATGCAATGTAAAGTAAAATCAATCTCATCAATTATAATTCATTAAGGAGGGTATTCAAATCCACATTATTATTTATGAGGTACTCCTCGGCATCTTTTTCATCACCTGAAGATTCAGTATTCCCATCATCGATATTTTCAATAATCAGGTCTTCATCAATTTCGTACATAACCGGTGATTCAATTAAATCAGCAGGAGTAACATGGGTAATCTGCTCTTTCGGCAGGGGTTTGTATATTTTGTAAACGAAAAGGGTGATTCCGATGATTACCAGGATTCCGGCCAATGCGGCAGCAATGGCGTAAGCCGTTCGCCTCATGGTGACGGGGTACAATAAGCGCACCCTGCCAGGAGTGTGATATCTTGTTTTTTCAAGAATCCGTTCAGCCAGGCCATCAAAATAACCATCCGGAACTGCAAACGGATTTTCATTTTTGTCACCGCTGATTTGAAGTGAAAGGCCTGCGGTTTCCGGTCCGGTGATACACTGTTCCGTTATATTTTTACGTAATGAATCAAAATAATTTTCGGGAACCGAAAACGGATTTACTTTGGGAATACCTGATAATAATTCAGTTACCTCTGATTCAGGCAGGTTTGTTTTGCACCTTTTTATGATCCTGCCGCCAAGTGCAGCCCAATAGCCGATTGGAACCAAAAAGCAATTTTCCCGTGATAATGAAGAAAGTACCGGAGCGGATTTTTTCAACCCCGCTAACTCTTCATTTATAGTTTGATTTTTACGCATAATTCTATCCTTGATTATTAGACAAGGAAGGGCTCGAAAAGTTTAACCGTTTTTAAGATAGTTCTCAACTTTTTTTACCGCATGATGAAATGATGCTTTTAAGGCGCCTTCCGATGTTTCAAGGACTTTTGACATTTCCTCATAAGGCATTTCATCGTAATACCTCATATTGAATACGATACGCTGTTTTTCCGGCAACGTCAGGATCGCTTTCTGCAATTTTAGTTGTATCTCATCCCCCCTGAAATAATTGTCGTCTGCAAGTGATTTGGAAAGCCGGTATTCAACCACGTCCCAAGGCACAAAAAATCGGTTTTTTTTCTTCCGGATAAAGGTTATGGATTCATTGACGGCTATCCGGTAAATCCACGTGTACAGGTTTGACTCACCACGAAAAGTATCCAACCCATTCCAGACATTGATAAAAACATTCTGAATGACATCATCCGCATCGTCATGGTTTATGACTACCCTCCGGATAGCCCAGTAAATTTTTTGCTGGTATTTCCGGAGCAGAAGTGTAAACCCCTTTTCTTTTGAAACGGGATCCCGGATCTTTTCCATTAATTCAAGGTCGGAAAGATCTTTCCCGTTATTTTCCTGATTATGTTGCATCAAGGAGGTGCGTAACCCGGTACATCCTGTGGTTGTGGTAATGACCGCAAAGATAGTATACTGACACTAAATGATTTTGGGCTGCCGTATCGGTACAGCATTCTGATGGTTTTCGTCAGAACAAATCATTTAGGTCAGCACCTACTGATGAATTTGACTCTGACAAATTACTCGTCAGGGTCAAATTCCGTCAGTATATCCATCTTTGAATTGACGAATGGCCGGGTAATTAGTTTAACGATTATTTATCGGAGTCAACAATAGTTTTACCGCGTATTCGCATTTTTCCGATATTTGCGCCCCAGTTAAAATTAACCGTTAACTATCAACATTTAACTCAAATCCATGTCAACCTGCATTCGCCTTGCCAGGCGCGGTAAAAAAAATTCGGCATTCTATCATATTGTCGTAGCAGAAACCACTTCACCGCGCGATGGGAGATTTATTGAAAAAATCGGATATTACAATCCCGTGAGAAATCCTGAACAAATTGAACTTGATACGGACAAAGCGCTGCGGTGGATGGATAACGGTGCCCGGCCATCCGAAACGGTGCGGACTATTTTTTCCAGAGCGGGTGTTCTTTACAAAAGACATCTCCTGCGCGGAGTAAAACTGGGTAAAGTAACCGCTGAAGAAGCCGATGTAAAATACCGGAAATTCCTTACCGACCTCCTCGCAAAGACAGAGATGAAACGGAAGAAAATTACGGATGTCATAAAGGAAAAAACTGAAAAAATAAATGAGGAAGAAAAAAAGATCCGGAAAAAGAAATTCGAAAAAATTATGGAGAAAAAAGCAGCTGAAGATAAGGCCAGGGTAGAAAATGCACTGAGTGAAACCGGGACGGGTGAAACTCCTGAAGCGACCCCGGTTCAGGAACCTGGCAGCGAAGAACCTTCCAAGGATATTCAGGGTTGATTTTAATTTTTTTTCACCTTCTGCTTGATATATTGCGGTTCTTTAATGAAATTTATTGATTCCATCCGGTTGGTTGTATTTAATGCATCCGTTGTAATATTCTGCTCCTGCGAAAAAGATATTTCACTTTCCATTCCGGCAAGGGAACAACAATTAGTGGTTGAAGGACACATTGAACCGGGTCAGCCACCTTACATAATATTAACCCGCTCTTCAGGATATTTTGCGCCTCAGACACCCGACCTTCTTACTTCCCTTTTTGTGCATGATGCTACCGTAATTGTCAGTAATGGAATTATTACCGACACCCTGGTTGAATATTGCGCTGCGGAACTTGATTCAGTATCTCTGGCGGCAGCGGCTGAATTTCTCGGAATTCCCGTGGATGATATTGTATCTGCAAATTTTTGTCTTTATACCATTGATTTCATTGGGCTGCCAAGCCCTGCCATTATCGGTGAAACCGGTAAAGGATATTTTCTGACAATTTATTCAGGGAATGATACCCTTAATGCCTATACTACAATTCCGCATCCGGTATTACTTGACAGTGTCTGGTTCGGTGCCCAGAAAGGTTATGAACCATATGGTTGGGCATGGGCGCGGTTATCCGATCCCGACACATTTGGCAACAGTTACCGGTGGTTTTCAAAACTATTAGGTGAAGGCGGCTTTACACCATCTGACGGTTCGGCATTTACCGATAAATTTTTCAACGGGCAATCCATTGATTTTTTTTATGAAAAACCCGGCTCCGGATTTTCAAATGAGGACCATGACGGCATGGCCGGCCACATGTACAAACCGGGTGATACGGTAATTATTAAATTCACATCTATTGATTACCTGCATTACGAATTCGTGCGCTCGTATGAAACAGCATTATACAGCAACAGCAACCCTTTTGCAACACCGGCACCTGTAAAATCGAATATCCAGGGTGGACTGGGAGTTTGGGGCGGGTATGGGATTTCTTATGACACTGTATTCGCAAAATAGAGCGACCTGCCCGTTAAAAAATTTTGTACTTTTGGATAAAATTTTCAGGAGTTTTAATATTTAATTTTTACTGAGATGAACTGGTTAAAGGTTCCCGTTCTCAATAAGGAGGGGAAAGACGAAGGCAATTACCTTCTTCAACTGAGCAAGGTCCTCTATTTCAGGGGATGGAAAATTGAAGACAGAATAGTTTCGGTGGCTTACCTTGAAGGAGGACATGCCATTGTTTTCAATGTTCCTTATTCCGATCTGGACGATTTTATCAGGAAGAGCGTTTTCAGTTTCTGACGGAGCGGTTCTCCGGATTTTCCATTCTTCAGGTTTCTCCCCAGGATGTCGGTGCGGATAAACATGATTACTGATTTACCATTATCATTTTTCTGAAACTAATATTTATCATTCATGGCTGATAAGATAAAGTGCCTGATACTGGGTTCCGGACCTGCCGGGTACACTGCCGCCTTATATGCTGCCCGTGCAGGACTTGCACCTGTTCTTTACCAGGGTAACCAGCCGGGCGGGCAACTTACCATTACATCACATGTTGAAAATTACCCGGGATATCCTGAGGGTATTCTCGGGCCGCAAATGATGGAGGATTTCCGTAAACAGGCGGAACGCTTTGGCGCAAAAATCAGGGGCGGTTTGGCGGTGAAGGTTGACTTTTCGGTTTATCCGTTGAAAGTATCTATTGATGATGGTAATGAGATAGCCGCTAATACCGTAATTATTGCCACAGGCGCTTCAGCAAAATGGCTTGGACTGGAATCGGAAAAACGGCTGAACGGCAATGGTGTCTCCGCCTGTGCCGTATGTGACGGATTTTTTTTCAGGGGACAGGATGTTGCGGTAGTAGGGGGGGGGGATACTGCCTGCGAGGAGGCAACGTATCTCTCTAAATTATGCCGCAAAGTATTTTTGCTCGTACGGAGAGATGTCCTGCGCGCATCAAAAACAATGCAGGAACGCGTACTTAATTCTCCAAACATCGAAATTCTTTTTAACCATGAAACCCGCGAAATAACCGGTGATGATGCTGTTAATGGCGTTAAAGTCATCAACAACAAAACAGGTGAAGAAAAAATCCTGCCGGTACAGGGATTTTTTGTTGCGGTAGGTCACTCGCCTAATTCGGAAATTTTTAAAGGTTACCTTGATATGGATGAGACGGGTTATCTGAAAGTGCAACCCGGTACCGTTAAAACCGATGTTCCCGGAGTTTTTGCTGCCGGTGATGTTGCCGATAAAACCTACCGCCAGGCGGTAACCGCTGCCGGAACCGGATGTATGGCTGCACTTGATGCCGAAAGATTCCTGGCTGAGAAAGGGTTACACTGAAAGTTACAAATCCCAAATTCCATGGAGAATTCCTTTGAACTTGGGACTTGGCATTTTATTATTCACCTGTTTTGCACATTGGGACACCTAAAAATTTTTTATTGATAAAAAGAAAAACAGTTGCCCCAGCCCCGTAGGGGCGTCATTATGGTAAAAAAACAATCGTACTATGGTGCCAAAGCCCTGTAAGGGCGACATTATGGTAGTAGTTGTAGAATAAAGAAATAATTTATATTATGGCTAATACATATACACAATTCAATATACATGGCATATTCGCTGTAAAAGGGCGGGAAAATATTATCACAAAAAATTTTCGAGATAATCTACACAAATACATTTTTCTATTTTGCATGTTTTACCATAATGTCGCCCCTATGGGGCTAACTTGGGACTTTGAACTTGGTTATTCGCAATACAGCGCCAATCCCTTCAGATATTCCCCTTCCGGATGGTACATATTTACCGGGTGGTCTTCGGGCTGGGTTAACTGGTGAAGGATTCTCACAGGGCGTTTCGCTTGTGCACAGGCGGCAAAAATAATCTGTCTGAAAAGTTTCTTATCAATTATCTGAGAACATGAAAAGGTAAAAAGTATGCCGCCAGGGCGTAACTTTTTCAATGCCTCAAAATTCAATCTCTGGTATGCCCTTGCGGCATCATTTTTTGCGCTCAGATGTTTTGCAAATGCCGGAGGATCAAGAATGATTACATCAAAAGTGTGATCACTCCGTTTAAAAAAATCAAAAACATCTTCCTGATAATTCCCGTATCCCGAATGGATACCGTTCAATTCAAAATTTTTTTCCATCCATTCGACAGCACGCTGGGAACTGTCAACGGAGTGTACCATCCCGGCTCCGCTTTTTAGCGCGTAAACACTGAATCCCCCTGAATAGGCAAAAGCGTTAAGCACTTCTTTACTATGGCAGTAATCCTGAATTAATTTCCGGTTATTTCTCTGGTCAAGGTAAAAACCGGTCTTTTGCCCTGCTTCAAAATTCACAATGAATGAATATCCGTTTTCGGCAATTACGGTTTCTCCGGTATTGCCTTTCAGGAATTCATTAACGGGAATAGAATCCTTACCGGAAATTTTCAGTGTATCCTTGCTTTTGTCAAAGATTACCGGAAGTTTTTCTCCATACAGGTCGGTAAGAATTTTGACAATATCGTTTCTTAATCTGAATATTCCGGTATTATGAAACTGCAGGACCGCACAATCATTGTAAATGTCAACAATCAGACCGGGGAATCCGTCACCCTCGGCATTGACCAGCCGGTAAGCATTGGTTTTCCCGTTATCTGTCAATCCTGAAACCTGTCTCGCCTGAAAAGCGGCTTGCAATTTTTTTGACCAGAAATCAAAATTCGGATCTTCCGGATCGTAAGAAAAAATTCTGACCTTAATTGTACCCTCATGGTAAAACCCCCATGATAGAAAATTATTTGCGGATGAATAAACGCTGACAATATCACCTTCTGCCGGCTGACCTTCTATACGTCCGACAGCACCGGAAAAAATCCATGGATGGAAATTTATCACCGGTTTTTCCCTCTCTTTTTTCAGAATGATCCGGCAATTGCTTTTCATCGGGATAGTGATTTTACCGGGTAAATAAAAATTCCTAACTTTGAATCCGAAAATATCAAATACGAATATAATGAAAGCAGTACTTGTGTGGGTGAACCTGATTTTTTTGTCGGGTATTTGCGAACTTCCGGTTTCTTCCCAGCCGTATAATAATACCATACCGCCCGGCCTTTTGTTGGCTGGCGATGACGTTGGTATTCCCCAAATCATCATGCCCGGTATTAACCTGAAACAATTGCTTGCCGAAGATGCAAGTGATGAAGCAAGCGGTGCAAAACCATACCGCTTCGGTTATGATTTCCCGGTTGAAATAAATCCCGGAAATTCCGGAAGATGGATAAACCTTAAGAAAAAATTCCGCTTATGGCAGGTGCGCATTTCCTGTCCGGATGCTTATTCCGTTAACCTTCTCTTCCATGAATTTGACCTAAAGGATGGCTGCGCAGTGTGGATGTACGGAATGGACGGTTTAACGGTTTTTGGTCCCTATTCATCAGGAAATAATTATGACCATAAAAATGTTGCGACCGGAATTGTCAAAGGATCTTCAGTAATTGTGGAATTACTGATCCCGTATAATCTGAATGATTTCGGCACTTTTAATATTGCAAGGGTAACCCATGGGTATAAAAAATTACCGTTTCTATACAGTGAAAAGGATTTTAACGATTCCGGCCCATGCAACATAAATGTCAACTGCCCTGCCGGAGCGGACTGGCAGAATGAAAAAAGGGCGGTTGCAGTGATTGTTGACGGTGGCCGGCTCTGCACCGGTGCGCTTGTGAATAACACACTTCAGGACGGCACTCCATATTTTCTATCGGCAAACCACTGTTACGGTTCCGTAGGTTCCTGGGCTTTCATGTTTAACTATGAAAGTCCGAATTGCACTAATATTGACGGTCCCGTAAATCAATATGTTTCGGGCAGCGTTCTCCGGGCGAAAAATGGCGACTCCGATTTCCTTCTTGTGGAAATGAGTTCTCCCCCCCCTGCAGGTTTTGCCTCCTATTACCTCGGCTGGGACAACAGCGGTAATCAACCTGATTCGCAGGTGTGCATCCATCATCCAAATGGGGATATTAAAAAAATAACCTTTGATAACGACCCTGCAACAGCCACAACCTGGAACAGCGCAGAGGTATGGGAAATCGGGAGTTGGGAGAATGGTACCACGGAACCGGGTTCTTCCGGCTCACCGCTGTTTGACCAGAACCACCGTGTGATCGGCCAATTATATGGCGGAACCGCATCATGCTCAAGTCTAACGGATGATAATTTCGGGCGATTTGACGTATCCTGGGATAATGGTTCAACTCCGGCTACCCGGCTTCGCGAGTGGCTTGATCCCAACAACAGCGGAGCGCTGACGATGGATGGTTTTGACCCTAATGTTGCCGGTGATACCATAGATGCCGGTATAAGTTCAGTGACTTCTCCTGGCGGTTCCTATTGCAATGTTGATTCATTCCCGCTGATTGTTACGATCCGTAATTTCGGATATGACACACTGTTTTCCGTAATAATAAATTATACTGTTGATTCGGTAAATACATATTCTTATTACTGGTATGGCGCTCTTCCGACACTCACAAATGAAACCATAATTATAGATACTCTTATTCTTCCGGCAGGTAACCATACTGTTGATATTGTCACATCTCAGCCGAATGGAAGCGCAGATGAGGATTCTTCCAATAATTCACTCACAATTTCTTTTGTTGCCAAAGTCGGTCCTGTGGTGGAGATTATTGTCCGCACGGATGATTACGGATCAGAGACCTTTTGGATACTTGAAGACAGCGCAGGCAACAATATTGCCACGGGCGGACCTTATTCAGATGGTTTGCAGCAATTAATATCAACAGAGGTCTGCATTACTTATGGCTGTTTTCCGTTTACCGTTTATGACTCGTTTGGTGACGGCATGTGCTGCGCCTATGGCAATGGCGGGTTCTGGGTTTTGAATGAAAACAATGATACTCTTACTTCGGGGGGGGTGTTTACAAATTCAGTTTCTTCGGTTATTTGCGTTAATCCATTATCCCCTGTCGCCCAGTTCATTGCCGATTATTCCTCCCTTTGCCTGAACGGTTCAGTTCAGTTTTTCAGCCAGTCCACAGGTAATCCTGATACCTGGAATTGGATTTTTGAAGAGGGTAATCCCCCTTTTTCAAATTTTGAGAACCCGGTAGTATATTATGATACATCCGGACAATGGGATGTAACGCTTGTTGTCACAAATGCAAACGGTTCAGATACTTTGTACTCGCCAAATTTCGTTTATATTGATACCTGTCTTGTCACTGCTGATTTCCGTGGTCCCGGACCGTTGGTTACCATTTATCCCAATCCCTTTTCTGAGTGGGCCGAGATTCGTGTGAACTACCATACCATGCGAAATCCGGTACTTGAAGTTTTTGATCTTCCCGGAAGAATGGTGAAGAGATATGGATTGGAAGATGGTAAATCCCTGAAACTTTCCAGTATCGGTCTGGCGGAGGGTATTTATCAATATAAACTTTTCATTCCCGGTAATAATGATAAGGTAGTCGGGATATTTGTTATTGTAAAATAATAATCGGTCTTTCCCGGTTTTTACCATTTACCACTTACTATTTACCTTTTACGGTACCAATTCCTTCATTCAACCTCATTTGATTGAGTATCCAGTTCTGCCTTTTCCGTATATAAGGTCCGGGGTTTTTTGCGGAATATTTTAATGGCCGCGGAAGAATTGCAGCCAGAAGTGCCGCTTCACCCGCACTTATTTTTTTGGCGGTCTTGTTAAAATATCGTTTTGATGCCGCTTCCGCTCCATACACTCCGTCACCCAGTTCAATGATGTTGAGGTAAACATCCAGTATTCTCTGCTTGCTCCAGAAAAGTTCAATCAATGCTGTAAAGTAAACTTCAAGTCCCTTTCTTACCCAGTTGCGCGATGGCCACAGGAAGAGGTTTTTTGCCACCTGCTGGCTGATGGTGCTGGCGCCCCTTTTCCGCTTGTGGTTTTTGTTGTGTTGAACCGCCTTGTCAATAGCATTAAGGTCGAACCCCCAGTGGGTGTAAAAATTCTGATCCTCAGCGCATACAACGGCTAATCTCAGGTGGGAGGAGATTTCATCATGGGATACCCAATCCTTTTGTAATCTGAGCGTCCTTCTGTCATCAGAAAACTGCTGAAAACAACGTATTACCATCAGTGGAGTCAGTGGTACCGGTACGAAACGGAAGAGTATGGTCAGGAGAACCGAAATTGCAAAAAGCAGGAGAATAACCTTAAAAACTGACCTGAGTAATCTGAAGAGGAATTTTTTCATTCTTTTCCGCCCTTTGTACGAGACATTGCACTGGCGGGCTGGAATTTGTATTTATACCATAAACGGCATAAATTCCCGTATTGCATTTTCCCTCCGCCTTTGGCGGGGCAGATAATCGCAGAAATTACAATAATAATTTGCGTAAATCAGCCCCGCATATTGCGGGGGGAAACAAAAAATGCACGCCTGCCTGCTCTGACGGAGTCCGATACTCGTCAGAGTCATCGGACCGGTAGGCAAAGTTTTATCCCGTTTTTACTATACAATAAATGCCTATCAACGCCCATGATTGCTTTCAGGAATTTATCGGGATTATTAATGGTAAAAGTAACCATAACCCACCTGTAAACCCGATAGATATCGGGTCAAACGGTATCCATATATCAAGCAGTTACTGTCTCTGTCACCACAGCCGTAGTATTTGATGTGCCGTCACTTCCCTGTCCGGAATTATTTTCAGGCGTCCCATCCTGCCGTTCTTCAATTCTTGCCTTTTTACCTATTTTTTTGCGCAGATAATAAAGTTTTGCCCGCCTTACCGAACCCGTCTTCGCTACTTCGATCTTATCGATAAATGGAGAATTCAGCGGAAAAATTCTTTCAACGCCTATGCCACCGGATATTTTCCTGACGGTAATCGATGAACCGGAGCCGGAACCGCGCATTTTTATTACGGTGCCCTGGAATTGTTGTATCCTTTCTTTCTCACCTTCGCGGATCAGATAATGTACAATAATTGTATCTCCGGACCTGAACCGCGGATGCTGCTTTTTGGGTAAAAATGCTCTATCGGCTGCGGCTATTAAATCTCTTGAGTTCATGGTTATTGGAATTTCTTATGATGAATTTTGGAATTTAGTAATTTTAATCCGAAATTTTGACAATTCGCAATCTAAAATTCTCTTTATGGTTTATCTCTTAACTTTGCAGGAGTGCAAAGGTAAGGAATTATCCGGTACGAATTTTCATGTATAAAACATTCATACGGCCAATACTCTTTTTACCGGATCCCGAAATGGCTCACAGGGTTTTTAGTATCTTCTCAAAGATGACCCTCGGAAACCCCGTTTTCCACAACCTTATTTCCCGGTTGTACAGGTACAATGGCTTATCCACCGGAAAAACCATTTGCTGTATTAAATTTCCAAATCCGGTCGGGCTTGCTGCCGGGTTTGATAAAAATGCCACTTTTTTCAATGAACTTTCCGCTTTCGGATTCGGGTTCATCGAAATAGGTACCGTTACTCCAAGACCACAGCCCGGAAATCCGCGTCCGCGGATATTCAGATTGGTGCGCGATAAAGCGCTTATTAACCGGATGGGTTTTAATAATGATGGCGTCATAGCCGTAGCAAAGCGGCTTGAGAAAAGGAGAGAAGGTATAATTATCGGGTCCAATATCGGTAAGAACCGTGATACGCCAAACGAAAGCGCAGTACTTGATTATCTTGCCTGTTTTGAAACCCTTTTTGAATATTCCGATTATTTTGCGGTAAATGTAAGTTCACCGAATACACCCGGTTTGAGGGATTTGCAGGAAAAGGAAAACCTTTTGAAGGTACTCGGAGGGTTGACAAATGCCAACAAGAAAAGAAATAAAGAAAAACCGGTTTTTCTGAAAATATCTCCCGATTTGAACCCCGGACAGGTAGATGATATTATGGAAGCGGTTGAACAAACCGGAATTCAGGGACTGATTGTTGGGAACACTACGATATTACGTGATGGGCTCATGACACCCAAACCTGTTACCGATAATATTGGTGCCGGTGGTTTAAGCGGGAAACCGCTGCAAAAAAAATCGGATGAAATGATAAAAGAAATCCGCAGCCGCAACAGAAAAATTCCAATCATCGGATCCGGGGGTGTTTTTACTCCGGAAGACGCGTTGCAGAAAATGGAAGCCGGTGCCGACCTCATCCAGGTCTATACAGGTTTTATTTATGAGGGTCCCGGAATAGTTAAAGCAATAAATAGAGAGTTATCGGTAAGGGAAAGTAAGTTCGGGGTATAATGGGCTGTAATTATCAAGAATTTATGTGCGGGGCTTCGCGAAATTGATGGAAATTCAATTTCAATTAATAGCAACAAATTTCTATGAATTTCAATAAATTTCATTTCAATGTTAAGCGGTTCTTTATTTATTATTATGCATTACTAAACCAAATCATTTGTACTTTTGCACAACATTGTGGTTAAGAATATCCTATGAGATCGGATAGCGGAAAACATCATGGATCAGTAAAAGGCCATTCAAACACTATTGAAGAAGCGAATCGGTATATGGCAAACGCCAGGAAAATTCTTCATAAAACGCCCATTGAATATTTTGATTACAAAGACCCCAAGATGGTATCCGAAGCCGCTGGAACTGCTTATCTTGCTGCCCTGCTGTCTATTAATGCTTATTTAATCTCTATCGGGTTTATAAAAGAAAACCTTCCTAAATCTATCGAGCATTATTGGGATATTGTAATAAAAAAAATTCCCCACAACGGTAAACTGAAATCATCATTAAAAGTTGCATATCAAAATCTCCATTTATTTGCCTATTATCAGGGAGGCACAAGTGTTAAAATGGTAAAAGATGGAATTGAAAAATGTAAACTGATTATCGACATGATGGCATCATCTATTCGGAAGATTCCAGAAAAAAATGGTTATATTGATCCCGATATCAAAACTGTTGCCGGAGAACCATCGGTAAAATATAAAATAAAACATGGAATCAGGCGAAAGAAAAAATAAAAACAATAACAAAACATTTACCAGTAAATATATCCAGGCGAAATGAACCTGCCTGCCGCCTGTCTGCCGGTAGGCAGGGCAGGCAGGTTTGTAAATCTATGTAATCCCTGTATAACAATGTCCGAAATTAACCTCATCCTTCCAAAAATGGGAGAAAGCGTTTTTGAAGCCACTATTGTAAAATGGCATAAGAACGAAGGCGACCGCGTGGAAAGGGATGAAACCGTCCTTGAGATCGCTACCGATAAGGTGGATTCAGAGATTCCTTCACCATCTGCCGGCTATCTGGCAAAAAAGTTATGCAAAGAGGGAGATGTTGTAAAAGTTGGGACAGTAATTGCTGTGATTTCTTCGGAATTAACTACTGGTGAATCCCTTTTATCAGGATCTGACATTCCTGATCAAAGATCGAAAGAAGTTTTATCCGGTAACGGAAAAGAACCGGTAATGGAAGAACCTGTTATAACAGGAAATCCGGTATTGCAGGCAATTCCGCGTCTCTCTCCTTCCGGTAAATTTTATTCTCCGCTGGTACGCAATATTGCAAAACAGGAAGGTGTTTCGGTTGTGGAATTGAAAACAATTACAGGTACCGGTTCCAACGGCAGGGTGTCGAAAACCGACATCCTTAACTATCTTGATGAAAAGAAGAAAAAAAGAGACCCGGATACTCTTTTATCAACATTGACTGAAACTGAATCATCCGGTGTAATTCCTTCCCCTTCCCCTTTATTTATGCCTTCACCTTCCGATGAAATCATAGAAATGGATCGGATGAGGAAGATGATTGCCGATCACATGGTGATGTCAAAGCGCACTTCACCGCATGTGACTTCGTTTGTTGAAGCCGATGTAACGGGTTTGGTACAATGGAGAGAAAAAGTGAAAAATGATTTTGAAAAAAAGTATAGCGAAAAACTGACATATACTCCTCTTTTCGTTGATGCGATCATTAAAAGCATCCGCGATTTCCCGATGATCAACTCTTCGGTAGATGGAATAAGAATCATTATCCGGAAAAATATTAACATCGGCATGGCTACAGCCCTGCCCAGCGGTAATCTTATCGTGCCGGTAATCCACAATGCCGATCATTACAATCTCCGGGGCCTGACTGCAAAAGTAAATGATCTGGCGCGCAGGTCAAGGGAGAATAAACTCGTTCCGGATGAAGTACAGGGGGGGACTTTCACCCTGACCAATGTGGGGACGTTCGGTAACGTGATGGGAACACCCATCATCAGCCAGCCGCAGGCGGCAATACTGGCTACCGGTGTCATTCGTAAAAAACCTGCTGTTATTGAAACACCATCGGGAGATACCATCGGTATCCGGCACATGATGTTTTTATCCCTCTCTTATGATCACCGCATAATTGACGGAGCGCTTGGCGGGAGTTTTGTGAGAAGAGTTGCCGATTACCTTGAGAAGTTTGACATCACAATGAATATATGAGATGCCGGATTTCAGATTTTTATTTATTTCCATAATATGACCCATTATCTGAGAAAAAAATTTATCGCTTTTCTGGCGATTACGGTTATTTTTTTTCCACTGGAGTCAATAGGTCAGAAAAAGGGCGACCCGGAATTCAGAAAATATTTCAACGAAGCGCTTGGATTGATGGAGGAGGGCAATTATATCAAAGCGCTGCCTCTTCTATTGCGTCTCGACAGCATGGATCCCGCAAATGCTAATGTGAAAAATAAAATCGGATTATGTTATCTTCAATCAACCCTTGAAAAACAAAAAGCGCTTCCCTATTTTGAAAAAGCGGTTACTGCAGCATCTCCTGAATATCTTGAAGATGATCCTTTTGAAAGAAAAGCGCCTCTTTCAGTATATTCCGATATAGCACAGGCATACCGCATAAATTACCATTTTGATACCGCAATCGCTTATTATCATAAATACAGCAAGATTGTTAACCCGAAAGATAAGGCCTCCGTAAAAGAACTGGAAAGACAGATAAGAATTTGCAGGTCTGCTAAAACAGCGGTTGCCAATCCGGTAAAATCAATCATTACAAATCTCGGCTCTACCGTTAATTCTCCTTTTCCTGACTACAGCCCGGTATTGACTGCCGATGAATCAATGATTATTTTCACATCACGCAGGACAGTTGGAAAAACCGGAAAACTGGATGAAACAGGTCAGAACTTTGAAGATATTTATATCTCATACAACAAGGACGGTGAATGGAGCGATGCCGTCCCGATTGATACGGCTATCAATACTCCGGGACATGAAGCCACAATCGGTTTGTCTATTGATGGCTCATACCTTTTGATATACCGGGATGATGCCGGTGACGGAAATGTTTACCAGAGTTATTTCAACGGGGAGCAATGGTCAACACCTGAAAAATTTTCTTCCGGCTTGAATTCCTCTTCGTGGGAAACCCATGCGGTTTACAATGCGGATGGAAATACCGTCTTCTTCGTGAGTGATCGCCCTGGCGGACTGGGCGGCAGGGATATTTACCGCATTAAGCGGATGTCCTCAGGGGAATGGTCGCTGCCGCTGAATCTCGGTCCATGCGTAAATACACCCTATGACGAAGATGCTCCCTACCTTCACCCTGACGGTTATACGCTTTATTTTGCTTCCTGCGGGCACAGTTCAATTGGCGGGTTTGATATTTTCTCTACAAACATCAACCAGGAAGACGACAAATGTACCCCCCCCGTGAATGTCGGATATCCCATCAACACTCCTGATGATGATGTTTTCTATGTTGTTTCTACGGATGGTAAGCGCGCCTATTACTCATCCATAAAAAAAGGCGGTTTTGGCGATAAGGACATCTACCTCATTTCACTCCCTGAAGCCGAAGAAAAAAATCTTGCATTGATAAAGGGCGTTTTTACCGATCTCACCGGTGTTGTTCCTGAAGACGCCACTATTACCGTAACGGATAATGAAACAGGTGAAATTATCGGGGTTTACCGTCCGAATCCTAAAACGGGGAAATACCTGTTTATTCTGCCCCAGGGGAGGAATTTCAATGTAACATTCGAAGCGCAGGGCTTGCTGTTTCATAGCGAAAATCTTGAGATTCCCACCGGCAGCGCTTATTCTGAAATCGAGAAACCCGTAGAACTCAAACCGCTGAAGGCAGGTGCCGCTACAACTCTGAATAATTTGTTTTTTGAATCCGGTAAGGCAACAATTCGTTTTGAATCCACCGTTGAACTTGAACGGGTACTGAAAATGATGAAAGAGAATCCGACCGTAAAAATTGAAATATCAGGACATACTGATTCAAAGGGGTCTGATGATTACAATATGAATTTATCGCAACAGCGTGCCGCTGCAGTTGTAAAATATCTCTCCGATAAAGGAATTGAACCGGCACGGATTGTTCCAAAGGGCTACGGAGAAACAAATCCCGTTGCTCCAAATGCCAATCCTGACGGAAGTGAAAACCCTGACGGAATGGCCAAAAACAGGAGAATTGAAATGAAAATTCTTGAATAATTTTACTCATGCAAACAAGATTGTTACCTGTTTTATATAGTATATTTCTGTTCCCGCTTATTTTTTCTGAATTCTTTATTTCAGCAGCCGTTGCCCAGGATAAAGAAGATAATTTCCGGTCTCTTTTTACTGAGGCGGGATACCATGTCGAGTATAAAAATTTTTCCCTTGCACTGCCGGTTTACCTGAAAATGGATTCCATCAAACCCGGTAACGCCAATGTCAAATACAGGATCGGCCTTTGTTATCTTAATTCTACGAGTGAAAAAGCAAAAGCCGTTCCATGGCTGCAGGAAGCCATAAAGAAAATTTCACGTGATTATGATGATTTGTCCTTTATGGAAGTAAATGCTCCCTATGATGCTGTGCTTCTGCTCGCAAAAGCGTATCACCTGAGTGTTCAACTTGATTCAGCAATCTCTACGGCAAAATATTTTAAATCGTTTATTCATAAAAAACATTATAAGCAGGCGGAAGCAGACCAGTTAATCATGATGTGCGGTAATGCAAAAGAATTAATGCAGGAACCTATTGCTGTGGAGATTGAGAATCTTGGCGATTCAATTAACTCACCTTTTCCTGATTACGCACCTGTAATTACTGCTGATGAATCTGTCGTGATTTTCACATCGCGCAGAGATAATACCACCGGTGGAACCACTGAAATTGACGGAAGTTATATGGAAGATGTTTATTCTTCGGCAAGTGAGTTTGGTGCGTGGACGAATGCCAGGCCCATTGGCGCAAGTATTAATACGATTGACCATGATGCTGCTATCGGGTTATCCTACGATGGCCAGATTCTCTTTTTATATAAGGATGATGACGGTGATGGGAATATCTATCAGAGCGATCTTATGGGAGATATTTGGACAGTACCCGAAAAATTAGGCGCTACCGTTAACAGCCCGGCTTGGGAAACGCATGCATCCTTATCTGCTGACGGCCAGACACTCTATTTTGTAAGCGATAGAAAAGACGGTTTTGGCGGACGCGATATTTACCGCGTTAAAAAAATGCCTGATGGCCAGTGGTCTGAAGCGCTCAATCTGGGTCCCGTAATAAATACTGTTTTTGATGAAGATGCCCCGTTTATCCATCCCGATGAAATAACACTTTACTTCAGTTCAAAAGGACATAAGACCATGGGGGGATTTGATATTTTCTATACTGAAATTCAGGGTGACGGACAGTGGTCACAGCCCAAAAATATCGGTTACCCGATCAACACCGTTGATGATGACATATACCTTGTATTATCGGCTAACGGACAAAAGGCATACTTTTCTTCGGTGCGGGAAAAGGGATTTGGTGAAAAAGATATTTACAAAGCGACCTTTACCGTAAAAGAAGCCACAAAACTTACTGTGATGCGCGGTTTTATGCAAACTACAGATGAACATGGAAATCCTTTGGATGTTCAGGTGGTTGTCACTAATAAAACAACAAAAGAGGAACTGACCTACAGACCCAATTCCAAAACCGGAAAATACCTGATAATTCTTCAACCGGGTGCAGAATACGACATTTCATATTTTACCGGAGGAATGAAAGTTTATAACGAGGATCTCATTATTCCTGAGGAATCGGATTACAGGTTAATTGAAAAACCAATTGACCTGCGTCCGCTGAGTTATGCGGGAGAATTGTTAGATGAAAAAAAACAATATGAAAATAAATTAAAGGAGAAGGAAGTGGAGAAGGAAAAAGAAAAAATATCATCATCAGATGAATTTATTGTTAAGGCAATCAAAGAGATTAAACCCTACCAGCAGTTTTTCGGTTATAATATGAAGGATATTGATACAGTTTCGCAACCATTTACATCGTTTGCCGACAAACTGGTTGAGATCACCAAAAGCGGTGGGAAATTCTCAATCCATGTTGAAGCAAGTGCATCAAAAGTGCCGTCAGCCACTTATAAATCCAATCACACCCTTGCAAAAATTCGCGCAGGGGTGACCAAAAACACTCTTTCAAACTATCTGAAGAGAGCCGGCATAGATGCCGAAGGAATAACTATGACAATTGATGCAAAAGTCCAGGGACCTGAATACAAACGGGGAACTGCCGGCAATAAGGAACTGTATGAAAAATATCAGTATGTAAAAATTATTCCTGCAGTAAAGTGACCGGCATCGTGGATCCGAAGAAAATCTACCGGAGTTTGGCGATAACTGAAATTTCCACCCGTGCATCCTTTGGCAGGCGGTCAACCTGAACGGTTTCCCTGGCCGGATATTTACTTTCGAAATAACTTCCGTAAACCTTATTCACTTCAGAGAAATTATTAAGATCGGTGAGGTAGATGGTGGATTTTACCACGTCTGTAAAATCTAACCCTGCAGCGGTCAATATGGCGCGGATATTTTCAAGGACTTGTTTTGTTTCCTCTTCAATTGATTTTTGGTCCATATTACCGGAAGCCGGGTCTAACCCGATCTGCCCCGATACAAATAAAAACCCGTTCGCTTCAACCGCCTGGCTGTAAGGACCGATTGGCGCAGGCGCATCTTTTGTTGTAATTATTTTTTTCATCGTAATTGAATCTGTTGCTGATTGTGCTTTACCTGTCAACCATCCTGAACAAAGGACGAAAGTAAAGTAATATCCGATAAGGAATTGTTTCATTTTCCCGTTTATTATTAAATTTATACTGACGGAATTTGACCCTGACGAGTAATCTGTCAGGGTCAAATTCATCAGTATATTACAGTTGAAATAATTGTCTCCTATTAACTATTTACTATTTACTGCGCACATACCACTGCCCACTGCTCATTGATAATCATACCAATCCTTCTTCCTTTCAATTTTAAGTTCCTGCAATACTGCCGCCTTTACGTGAATATCCAGCAAATAACTTTTCATTGTACCGAATGGAACCCAATGGAATTTCATTTCCCAGCAATGAAGGTCGCGGATAATATCAACAGATGTGTAATTTAGTTTCATGGTTTTAAAATCAAGCCCTGATGAAAAAGTTATTCTCCATTTATTCGTCAGGTTAAGTGTCCCGTCAAATTTAAGGGTCTGGTCAAAGGTTTCATGAAAATAAGGCCTTGAGTACATGAAAATATAATTTATATTCAATGACCACGGGATATTAAAGGGCAGATACCCGCCTGATCCGAAATCCGTTTTCCCTGTACCGGATCCACCGGTTTGTCCGCTGGTATTTTGCGGCTTACCCCGCAAAGTAAAATTAACCGAAATGGTGCCGTTGGTCATGCGTCCGATATTTTTTTTGGTTTCCCATTGGAGTTTATTAATCCGCACGCTGTCCGAATCGAGCGTATAAGGGTCAATCTGCCCGGAGAAACTAAGGTTGACAAGATTGGAAAGGTTGGTTCTTCCTGCTACCGAGAAAGGGGAGAGGTTCATGGAATCAGCAACAAGATTGTATGATGAACTGACGGACAATCCTTCGATCAACTTTATCTTTTTGACAGGGTTGATGGTATCGCGCCTCGTTCTCACTTTCATTTCAAGATTGTTGTTAACGGAAAAAAACAAAGCGCCATATTTTCCGCTCTCAGGAGATCCGAAGATTCCCTTTTCAAAAACAGAGTATTTAAGGGTATTGCCATCCGTATCTTTTTGAACCGTCCGGTAATAGCCCCAAAACGGATCGCTGAAGTCGGGCCGCCATGAAAAACCGAATGAGGGTGTAAGAATATGCCTGATCGCATTAACAGGACCATCACCGAAATTGTACATCCCGTAAACCTGCGTGCTCAGGGGCGCTGAAAAATTAAAGTCGCGGGCGGATTTAAATCCTTTTACCGTATCAGTTATAATGGAACCTGAACTTTCATTCCATCGTTTCACAGATGTCTGTGCGTACCATCTTTCGGTATAATTAAAGGAAGGGTTAAAAGTTAAATATTTCAAAACCCTCAAAGAAGTGGAAACCGGAACATTATGTTTTATTCCGTTGGTAAGATATTTATTCCAGGGAATGGGTTCATCGTAATATCCGGGGTTCTTATCAAGGAAGGTATCATTCATCGTATTTGTTATTATTCCCTCCTCCATTAATTTTTTAAAGATTACCGTATCGGGAATGCTGATTTCGTTTCTCATATTCATGGAGTAACCGGTTCGGATATTTTCATACCATGAGGGTGTTCCGATCCGTTTTTTCGACTTAAAAGGATTGAAAGAACTTATGGACCATGACAGATCGGGCAGGCGGACAGTAACCGATTGTCTGTCGGAATACTGCGTAAATCCGGTCACAACGGATAGCGAATGTTTTCCTATGGTTTTACCGAATGTGACAGTAGAACTTATGGTATTGGATAAATGTTCTTCCGGATCATAACTGTTGTACTGCAGGTAATTTCCTGAAACAAAATTAATATCTGAACGAAACACCGTGCTGGGCCTTGCTTTGTTGTCTTTATTATGCCGCCAGACGATCTGGAAATCCTTATTAAGGGAATAACCAGGAAAATCTTTATCACCGTTTTTCAGGTAGGCATAGTTAATTCCCAGATTGCCTGAGTACCTGTATTTTACCATGTACGGAATGGCCGACTTTAGAGCCCAACTTCCATTGCTGTAAATATCTCCCAGCAGGGTAAGGTCAAGATAATCGCTTATGCCGAAATAATATCCGCCCTCTTTGAGAAAAAATCCCTTCCCCGGTGATTCACCGGGTGCCGGAATGAGCACACCGGAGGATCTTCCCTTTTTAAGCGGAAAAATACCGAACGGCAGGGCAAGGGGGGTGGGTACATCGGCAACTTCAAGATATGCGGGACCGGTAACTAATTTGTCATCGGGTATTATTTTCAAACGACCTGAATTAATCGCAAAATGAGGATGTTCATCGGAACATGTGGTGTACCTTCCGCTTTTAATATATAAAACATCCTCAGGGTCTTTAAAAATCGAATCGCCATGTATAAATCCTTCTCCTTCTTTTGTGATGACATCTTTAACCCTCCCTTTTTTGGTTTTGAAATTATAGGTCATGTTTTTTGCATTGAACTCCTGGTTACCGTCCGAGAAAACCGGTTTTTCTTTTTCCGTACCGGAGGTGTCAGGATATCCCGATGCATAAATAAGATTCTTCTGCAGGTCAAATTCAATGTACCCGGCCTGGAGTTTAATGTCTTTGTAGGTAACCGATGCATCCCCGTAAAGGAACACCTTTTGCCGGCCGACATCAAACCTCATTGAATCACGTGAATTATATATTACCTTTGAATCCACGGCATTGGCGGAACGGGGCACTGCAAGAGAACCGGCACCTGATGATTTGCTATTGAGGGTGTCGGCAGCGGAAATAGTATCTGGGGGGGGTATTGTGTCAATGGCATTGCCTGAACAATATTCGCAGAAAGGAAATACAAGGGTAAACGGCAAGATCAGAATAATTATTAACCGCGTCATCGGAGGCAATCAAATGAATTTATTTGACAGGAAATCTTCCTGTTTACAGACGGATACTACGGAATACCGTTTAAACGCAGCGAAGGTACAAATATGATAATGGCGGCATTTCCCCGTTAAAAATTGTTAAAAACCCGTTTAATAATGTTTAACCTCATGCCGGAACCGTTATTTAATTATGCATAATTTTGCTTTGCTCGGAATTTGTATTTATTAATAAATATGAAATTATTAATTTTATTTCCTTACCTGTTGCCGTTTCTTGCTTTTGGGTTATCTCACCGGTTTTCCGGTTTCGTTGGCGGTGATGACAAAGAAAAGAAATTCACATTAGTAATAGACCCCGGCCATGGCGGAAAAGATCCCGGGTGTATAGGGTTTACGGGTAAAACAACTGAGTCAGCCGCTGTTCTGGGCATTGCTCTTAAATTCGGCAAAATGGTCGAGGAAAGTTTTCCGGATGTCAATGTCATTTATACGCGGAAGACCGATACTTTCGTTGAAATTCACCAGCGGGCTGATATTGCAAACCGGAACAACGCTGACCTTTTCGTATGTATTCACAGCAATTCCAATAAGGTAAAGAAAGTGAACGGATCTGAAACGTATGTTATGGGGCTTCATGTGACCGCCCAGAACCTGGAGGTTGCAAAACGTGAAAATGAGGTAGTGCTTTTTGAAGAGGATTACCGTAAAAAATATGATGGTTTTGATCCGAATTCACCGGAAGCCGATATTATTTTTTCCCTTTACCAGAATGCATTCCTGGAGCAGAGCATTGATTTCGCTTCCATGATCCAGAAACACATGAAGAAATATGCCGGCCGTCCTGACCGCGGTGTCCGGCAGGCAGGTTTTATCGTACTCTACAAAACCGCTATGCCCAGTGTTCTCATCGAAGCCGGATTTTTGACGAACCAGGATGAGGAAAAATACCTCATATCAGAGAAAGGACAGGAAGAAATTGCCAAATCGTTGCTCTTTTCATTTAAGGAATACCGCCTGAAAAGTAAAGGCGAAGTCCCTCAGATCAGGGATGAGAAAGGTATCTTTTTCAGGGTACAGGTCGCCACTTCTTCCAAATCCATTCCGCTTAACGCACCCCAGTTCAGCGGACTTGCGCATGTTGAAGAGTATTTGGATGAGGGATTATTCAAATACACGGCAGGAGGCCCGGTTCCCGATCTTCAGACAGCAACAAATTTTCAATCGGAATTGCGGGTAAAAGGTTTTCCCAGCGCTTTTATTGTGGCGTTTTCTGACGGGAAAAGAATATCAATGCTTGAGGCATTGAAGCGGAAAGAGCAATCAAAATAGGCCGTTCTCCAAATTACTTATATTCGCATATTAGAACGGGTTATGAAAATAAGTTTCTCCACCGAAGTAAAAGCAGCGCTCCTTATCACCATTACACTTGGTTTGTTTATCTGGGGTTTCAACCTGCTTAAAGGCACACGGCTTTTTGTACATGAATATAACTATTTTGCTTTATATGACCGGGTGGAAGGACTTGTTGCAAGTAATCCTGTTCTGGTGAACGGGTACCACGTGGGGCAGGTCAGCCGGGTGCAATTTCATCCGGTTGATCAGAGAAAAATACTGGTCTATCTGACGCTGCACGAAGAAGTCAGGATTCCAAAAAATTCCATCGCTAAAATTTACAGTTCAGACCTTCTCGGTTCAAAAGCCATTGAGATAATGATGAGCGATGACACGGCAGCCATTCATCCCGGTGACACCATCCTGGGTGAAACCGAAATGACATTGCAGGAAAAGGTTGACAACCAGGTAGCCCCGCTTAAGAAAAAAGCCGAAAACCTAATCCTCTCTATTGATTCGGTCATCTCGGTTGTACAGGCGGTTCTGAACACAGGCGCAAGGGAAAATCTTTCAAAAAGTTTCGAGAGCATAAAGCGGGCAATCGAAAAATTAGAAAGCACCAGTTTGAAACTTGACGCATTGATGGATGAAGAAAGAAGCCGCCTTCATAATATCTTTTCAAATATTGAGTCAATTACATCAAACGTTAAAGATCACAATAAGGAAATATCTTCCGCCATCACAAATATCAGCCAGATTTCAGATACACTTGCCCGTTCCAACCTCGGCAGTACCCTTGATAAAACCGAAAAAGCGCTATCCGGTTTTTCATTGCTCCTTGAAAAAGTGAACAGGGGGGAAGGCACACTTGGAAATTTGCTTCATAACGACAGTTTGTACGGTAATCTTAACGAAGCGACTGAAAACATGAATAAACTGGTTAAGGATCTGGAGGAAAACCCCGGACGATACGTTCATTTTTCCGTCTTCGGCAGAAAAGATAAAAAGAAATGAAACCCTTTATGTTACTATTCACCCTTTTAACTCATCCCCCTACCCCCTTCTCTTAAAAACAAGAGAAGGGGGAACTCACCCCTCTCCTATTTATAGGAGAGGGGCAGGGGTGAGGTGAATAGTAACGAAGTTATTAATTTAACACAGTAGTAGTATAATCGGTGCTGATGATCAGACAGGTCATTTTCTTCATCGTTTTTTTGACTGCTGCCGGTATTTTTACCTGGACATCCTTCCGTATTTTTTCATATTTCCGTATCACTAAAGGAAGGTTTCCTTTCGACCGCATTCCGCAACGGATTATCGTGACATTGCTTGTTGCGCTGGGCCAGACAAAAATTTTCCGGAAGCCGTTAGCCGGACTGCTCCATGCATTGGTCTGGTGGGGATTCATTGTTATTACAATAGGTACAAGCGAAATGATTCTTGACGGATTGACAGGTTACGATCGCTGTTATTCCGGAGCCGGATGGTTTTATGATATTCTTACCGCATCAGGTGATATTTTCGCCCCGGTGATCCTGCTTTGCTGCATTTTCTTTTTACTGCGCAGAATAGCATTGCATATCCGGAGATTTTATGGTGTTGAAATGAAGAAAAAATCAAAAATTGACGCTTTAATTGCCTTGAGTTTAATTTCACTGCTGATGATTTCCCTCACCGGCATGAATACCGGTTACCTTTTGCTGAATGAAAATCATTATGATGGTTATTACCCTGTTAGCGTTGTCCTGAGCGGGTATTTATCGTCAATCAATCCAGGTTCCAGTACTCTTCTTTATGAAGCCGGTTGGTGGTCTCACATTGTCCTTGTTTTTCTCTTTCTGAACGTCCTTCCCTATTCAAAGCATTTCCACGTCATCATGTCGGTTCCCAATGTTTTCCTCAGTAAATTGGAGCCCATGATGAAGATGGAAAATATGGATGAAATTACCAGCGAAATCAGGCAGATGCTTGCCCCGCCACAGGCGGGGCTTGCCCCTGAAAGCGAACCGCCAGCGGCTCCCTCTGCACAGCCATCTAGGTTTGGAATCAGGGATGCTGAAGATATTTCCTGGAAAAATCTTGCCGATTCACTCTCCTGTACCGAATGTGGCAGGTGCACAGATGTCTGCCCCGCCAGCACTACCGGTAAGTTATTATCACCGCGTAAAATAATGATGGATGCGCGGAAGAGGATGTATGAAAAAGGAATCCCATACTCAAAAGATAAGGAATTTAATGATGGAAAATCCCTGGTGAACGATTATATTTCCCGTGAAGAATTATGGGCATGCACTACCTGCCATGCATGCGTGCAGGAATGCCCGGTTAATATTGACCATGTTTCACTTATCTCCGGGTTGCGGAGATACCTCGTCATGGAAGAGGCAAATGTCCCTCCCGCCTGGACCATGATGTTTAACAATATTGAGAACAACGGGGCGCCATGGCAATATTCTCCCTCCGACCGCCTGAGATGGGCTGATATTCTTGATTTTAAAGTGCCCACCATGGCAGGAATGGCGTTGTCTGGCGAAAAACCGGAATTCCTTTTCTGGGTCGGGTGTGCCGGTTCATTTGATGACCGTTCAAAAAAGGTAACTGCAGCATTGGCAAAAGTGTTGCATGCGGCTGGGATAAAATTTGCAGTGCTCGGTGAGGAAGAATCCTGCACCGGTGATCCTGCCCGCAGGTCAGGAAATGAATACCTGTTCCAGATGCAGGCAATAAAAAATATCCGGACTCTGAGTTCCTACGAAGTGAAAAAAATTGTCACCGCTTGTCCGCATTGCTATAATACCCTTAAAAATGAATACCCTGATCTTGGCGGCCATTACCGGGTGCAGCATCACTCTGAAGTGCTGACCCAATTATTTAATGAAGGACGTTTACGTATCGCAGAAAAGAATATATTTGACGGCAAAAGAATTACTTGGCATGACCCCTGCTACCTCGGAAGGGGAGCCGGTATCTATGAAATACCGCGGCAAGTTATCCGGACATTGGGTAGTGATGTAATGGAAATGGAAAGGAACCGCTCAAAGGGTTTTTGCTGCGGTGCCGGTGGAGGACAAATGTTCAAGGAAGCCGAGAAAGGAAATAAAGAGGTAAATGTTGAGCGTACGGAAGAAGCATTAGCCGTCAAACCGGATGTCATTACGGTCGGATGTCCCTATTGTATGACAATGATGAGTGACGGGTTAAAACATTTTAACAGGGAAGAAAATGTCAGGGTATTTGATATTGCCGAAATGGCTGCCGCCAGGATTACCCCGTGAAATAAAATCGAAGATTTTTATTTGCTTCGCAAATTATTTCACAGGGTTACATGATTCCGCAATTTTTGTTTTTTAATTTTTTATTATCAATTGTATTATGGACAAACTGATTATACCTGAAACGCCAAGAACCCCGATGGTCAATTTTGATCCGGATGCGGGGATTTTTGAAATCAGGGGAAGATCAATTCCCGAAAATCCTGAAAAATTCTATACGCCACTTGTGGAATGGCTTGACCGGTACACGGTAAAACAGGATTGCCCAGTTACGGTTAAAGTCCTGCTTTATTATTACAATACCGCATCATCAAAAAGGGTAGTGGAATTGTTCAGGAAACTTGATGAGGTACATAAAAAAGGAACTATCATGAAGATAATATGGGAATATGAAAGAGGGGATGACGATGCACGATGGGATGGGGAAACAATGGCAAAAATAATATCCGTACCTTTTGAGTTCGTGGAGATTGAAGAATATTAAACAATCAATGACGATGCATTTTTCTGACTTAGGTGACCTGGCAAGAACCTGGATATTCCTGGCCAGCCGTGAATTAACGGATAAGGAAATCGTTGCCGTTAAAGAAAGGGGCAATCACTTCGTACATACCTGGCAATCACACGGAAAAAACGTTACCGGTGCTTTTGACATATTTTACAATCGTTTTCTGGTATTCTTTGCCGATTTACAGATATCGGAGGTAACTGCCTGTGCCGTAGACAAGTCGTTTGATTTTATTAAATCCGTTGAAAATGAATTTAAAATTACCCTGCTGAACAGGAACCTGGTGGCATACCGCGATGCCGGAGAAATTAAAATCACCGAAATTAACCGCCTTCGTTCCGCTCTGCACCCGGATGATTTTCATTCGATCCAGTTTTTTAATACGTATATCACCACAAAGGGAGAACTGCTGAGAAATTTTGAAATACCCGTCAGGGGTAGTTGGCTTGAGCAATTACTGAACCTGCCTGTGCATGAACCTGTTTGAAAAAATTCTTTCAAAGACCAGGGAAAATTTTATCGGAAAGGTGACACGGCTGGTAGCGGGAAAATCCACTATCAGCGATGACCTTCTTGATGAACTTGAATCGGTCCTGATCGGTGCGGATGTGGGAATTCCCACTACGTTAAAAGTTATCCGGAACATCAGGACAAGGGTTAAAAAAGAACCTTACCTGAGTACAGGTGATCTGAACCGGATGCTGCGGGAGGAGATTGAGTCGCTTTTTCCCCCCCGTGAAAATCCGGAAATACCATCAATAATACCATCCGTCTCCCCTTTCGTTATTATGGTCGTAGGCGTCAATGGAACCGGTAAAACAACCACGATCGGAAAACTTGGAAAAATGTATAAAAATACAGGCAAATCCGTTCTTTTCGGTGCAGCCGATACATTCCGCGCTGCCGCTTCGGAACAGTTGAAAATATGGGGAGAGAGGGCGGATATACCTGTAATTGCAACAAAAATGGGATCTGATCCCGGAGCGGTCGCTTTTGATACCGTTGAATCGGCCGTAGCAAAAAACTATGATATCGCCATCATTGATACAGCCGGCCGGCTGCACAACAAAACCCAACTGATGAACGAACTCTCAAAAATAAAAAAGGTTATTCAAAAGGTTATCCCGGCAGCCCCGCATGATACCATGCTGGTTCTTGACGGTTCTACCGGGCAGAACGCATTTGAACAGGCAAAACAATTTACGGAAGCGGTTAACATCACTTCCATTACCATTACCAAACTTGACGGTACCGCCAAAGGGGGGGTGATAATTGGAATTTCGGACCAGTTTAAAATTCCCGTAAAATACATGGGTACCGGTGAAGGACTGGCCGATCTTTACAGGTTCAATAGAAAGGAGTACGTTGCATCCCTTTTCGGTGCTTAAACTGATTCATGAAAGTAAATATCATCACTCTCGGATGTTCAAAAAATACGGTTGATTCGGAAAGGATTCTAACCCAACTTGCTGCTTCAGGTATCAAAGCCGAATATGATTCTTCTGCTAACGGATTTGATGCCGTACTGATAAACACTTGTGGCTTTATTGAGGAAGCAAAACAGGAATCGGTTGAAACCATTCTCGGATGGACCCGGGCAAAAGCGGAAAAAAAAATCGGGAAAGTGATTGTCACCGGTTGCCTCTCCGAACGGTACCGGAAGGATCTTATTAATGAAATTCCTGAAGTTGACGCTTACTTTGGCACCCATGACCTTCCCGATCTTCTTTCTTATCTCGGGGTAAAATACAGGCATGACCTTCCGGATGAACGGATAATCTCAACACCGGCACATTATGCCTATCTGAAAATCTCGGAAGGTTGCAACAGGGGGTGTTCATTTTGCGCCATACCTCTTATGAGAGGCCCGATGAAGTCAATACCCATTGATGCCCTGGTGAAAGAGACAAAAACTCTTGCCCGGAAGGGAACAAGGGAATTGATCCTGATCGCCCAGGATTTGTCTGCATACGGCACCGATATTTACGGCAGACAGAAACTTAGTGATCTCCTCCTTAATCTCTCCGGTATTGAAGGGATTGAATGGATTCGTCTTCACTATGCATATCCTGCACGTTTTCCGCTTTCAGCCCTCGATGTATTTTACCGGGAACCTAAACTGTGCCGCTACCTGGATATGCCATTACAACATATTAACGACCGGTTACTTTCGGCCATGCACAGGGGAATCAATAAAAAAAGGACAACTGAACTGATCTGCAGGATCCGTGAAAAAGTCCCTGGAATTTACATCCGCACCTCATTCATGGTTGGTTTTCCCGGTGAAACGGAACGGGAGTTTGAAGAATTGCTCGAATTTGCTGAAAAAATGAAATTTGAAAGGATGGGAGTTTTTACCTACTCGCATGAAGAGAACACATCGGCTCATTCCTTACCTGATGATTTGTCCCGGGAGGAAAAAAAGAAGAGGGCTGATGCTCTCTCTGCTGTGCACTGCAGCCATTCCGGTGAGATCAACAGGACGATGATCGGGAAGTCATTGCGCGTCCTGGTGGACAGGAAAGAAGGGGATTTCTATAGCGGGAGAACCCAGTATGATTCACCTGAGGTGGATAATGAAGTGATTGTTCCCGCAGAACGGCAATACCTCAGGGTGGGTGATTTCAGCGATATTGTGATAACTTCTGCAAGCGACTTTGAACTTACCGGTGTGATGAAGGAAGTTATTCAAAAAAAACAACCGCTTTGTTGAAGTCCGCTGCGGCATTGATAACTTTTCGGAAATGCTCAAACTGGCTGACGGGATATATGATTTTTTTATAGTATTCGTCAATGATTACTTTTATATGCGATCCGTTGCGGCTGACGGATGAAGTAAAAGCCATTACCCGGTCACCGTTTTCTTCATAATAAACATCCATCATCAGGTTTTCAAGGTGGGTGACATTCATTCCATCCGGAACGGTAAATTCAATTTCCCGGTGGTAAGACCGCTTGAAATCATTTTCCACATCCAGTTTTCTCTTTTCTTCCTGGTACAGTTCGGACTGGGGACCAATGAGTTCACCGATTTTAAAAATATATTTATTGCCTGCTTTTGCAATAAATGCACCGCTCGAAAATTTTGCCTGTAGTTCCAATGGTTTCACGCACTGGATGTCCGATTCGGTATTGATAACGGATACTTCCGAAATCCGGATATCCTCATTTATGAATTTTACTAGTTCTTCCCTTAATTTTTTCCGGTCATCTTCTTTAAGAAAGCCGTATATCGACTGGTATGATTGTGCATAATGACAATTTATTTCCCTTTTCAAACTGAACTGGGGGTTAGCCATGTCGTCATTAAAATGAACCGTCACATACATATTATCATACGACCGGTCGAACGGAAGAGGTTCTATAAAGGATATCACCGACACACCGGTACGGAATGATCCCGCTGTAACAGGTTTGATGAAAAGGCCGTAATTACCTGTCCAGGAGTATGGTATTATTCCAAGTCGGTAGTGGTTAAGCGCTGGAGCGGTAAACAGGTCATGTTGCGGGAAATAAAGAAGGTAGTTTTCCAGGAAGCCGTATGAATCAAACTCCGGATCTAACCGGGAATCAAACCGGTTGCTGGTTATTACTACCTGGTGGGGTATTTTCAGATACTCCAGAACGGCAGTAAATAATCTGGTCATGCCTGTTTCATTGGCAAGGCGGGTTTCCAGTATATCCTGAAGGGAAGAATAAGATAATCCGCCTTTCTCGAATACGATAAAATTGGTTTTCAGCCAGGATTCAGCAGTGCGTATCTTCACGGTTTCTTCCGTGTTATTTTCAATATTCATCGCCTTGACCAGTTTTGCAATCTTTTTTTCAACATCCTTACCCAGTGGTTTATATATTGTATTGTAAAAATCCTGCGCAGCGCTGCCGTAGGTAAAAATATCCTTTTTACCGGTGGACCTGTTTTCATTCAATTTGAAAATAACATGCACCAGGTTCGGGTAATAATTGGACATCCGCTCTCTTTTGATTGCCGGGGTACCGAAAATTTTTGTTCCGAGTTTTAACCGGTCTTTGATGGTCGTATCAGGAATCATTTCGGGAAATCCGTTATACCCTTTGGCTGCAAAAATCAGGTTAGGGGGGGAGATGAGTTCAAAGGATGCATTTTTTCTCGGAACATCCGATTGGAAAATAATGGTCTGCCCGCTGAGTAGCGGTTCCTTCTTCTTTATGTATAAATACTCAATGAAACTTCCGGGTACGAGTCCCTCGAATGCAAAATACCGGTAACTTTCTTTTTTCTCCTCATCAGTAGTTTCTTTGATGTCCGTGCTGTCGAGGACAATTGTCTTTCCGCCAGGATTTATGACACGGGCTTTGATCTTCTCAAAGCCGATAACATTATTGATGGGAATATAAAACCTGTTGTTTTCTTCAATTGCCTGGCTGGAGTTAACGTAGGTGATTTTATGAACGAGATGGTATTCTTCCAGTTCATTGCTGACCGAATAAAAATACTCGACAGTTCTTTTATCTTTAATAATGATTTGTAATTCCTTCCTGTCCTCGTCACTGAGTTTTATTGCTGGCTGGGTATCCCAGTCATACGAACTGCACAGGGGTTTCAGGTTATCACCGTACCCGGTGATACCGGACATGACCGTGACCACAATCGAAGTCAACGCAAAGAATGAAGTGTTTTTCATCGGTTTTTAACGATAATTACCGATTCGTTATACACCCTGTTTAATTTTTTAACCATTTCATTCCATTCATCAAAGTATTCACTGCCGAGCAGAAGATGATTCATATATATCCACCGGTTGGCGGTAAGGTATGAACCTTCTTTATAATATTTAATTTTATATCCGAAAAGGTTATTCTTGTAGGTATGGTTCTGAGGAACCGACACAATTTCGAAACCCGGTGGGATAAAAAGATTAACGGTATAATTTCGTTCTTCCTGAAAGGGACGTTCCACTGCATTTTTCCGGTCCGGTTCAATAAAAATATCACGTAAAAAAGGATCAAGGTTCATATTCAGATAAATTTCTTTACCGCTGGTGTACAAATAATCCTTTATATTAAAACGGTATTTCACCACCAGATCACCTTTCATATCATCAGTTGGCAGAACGGCAACTGAGTCAATCAGGAATTTATTGCTTCCTTTTTTATATAAATCAGTTACGGTCGTCTTTAATTCATCGTATGTTTTATCTTCCAGGTATCCGGCAAAATTTTGTTTATGGTAACCGGTGAAGACGGTTTTTCCTTCTCCTTTAAGGATATTGCCATCTATGAAAAGGGATATTTCATCCATAATCCTGTTATGGGTGTAACCAATGACCGGGACTTTAAGTATCTCATATCTTTTGTCATCAATATTAACCATGGCATCTTTTCCCTGAATAAAGGAAGAAGGGAGGTACCACGGCTGGTCATACGAGGTTGGATCAAGAAAATAAACAGAAGTATCAATACGGGCCGTCACAATCATATGGTTTGTAACCACCGGACTCGGCAGATCATGGAATGAATAGGGCAGGTCGCGGGTGCCAATCCAGGTCAGTGAACTTTGAAGCCCGGCATGTTTAAGCATATAATGTAAAAGGGCGCTCATGTCTTTGCAATCGCCATATCGCTTGGCGAAAACATCATCGGGATCCCTGGGGATGAATCCCCCGTATCCTTCTTCAAAAGCGACATATTTGATATTACGCTGAACCCAAAGGTACAAGCGGGCTAATTTTTCTTCCGGATTCAGACACTTGCCGGAAACCGAATCCACAAGATGAAAAAGGTCAGCGCTTGCGGGGGGGGTAATTCCTGATATCAAACCCCGGAACCAGTCATAAAGGTCATTGAGGTTATCTGCGATGCGAATCTCCTTTTTGCCGGCCCGGTATTTTTTAATATAGATATAAATATGGGGACAGAGGTACTCCTGGGATAATGATTCGGTTTCATATTCTGTTTTCGGGATACCGGTCATTTTCCATGCATAGGTAGTCCGGTTGCCGGATTTTTTTTCCAAAAAAATGAGCCGTGATGTATCCACATTAAAATACTTCCACCCGATGGTAATTTCCGGGTCAAGTGTAACCGAATATTCTGCCGATTCCACGGGTACATACGATCCGAAATAAAATCCGGGCCATAAGCGGGGTTCTTTTACAATCCGTTTATAATTCAGTTCCGTGACGCATCCTTCGGATACATTGGGATAAATGAATTCAATAACTCTTGAATCATCATGGAAAATGTGATCATCGGAGACATTTTTCTTCTCATTAAAATCGGTAACTTTTATTTTTCTGAATTTTCCTTTTTCAGGTACCAGGGTCGAGGCCTCGAGGTCTTTTATGTCATAAAAACTGTGGTGTTCGACCGACTTGGAAGATAATGACCGGGCGTTACGGTCAAGGAAAAGGATTTGCTGGTGAATATCGGAGGAGAGGGTGAGGTTACCACCGGAAACATTCATCGCACATTGCTCCCGGTGCTCCAGAATGACCACGCTCTCATTAGGATACTTTTTTGTGAAACTTCCTACTTCGGTAAAATCCTGGGCATATAAAATACCGGGGAGAATGAAAAGAACGGGCAAGAGCAGGGGATATTTCATTTTTCAACCGTTTCTTTGAGCAGTACCCCATTATAATAGAGAAGTGTTTTCTGAAGTTTTCCTTTCTCATTAAAATACCTTACTGTTCCGTGACGTGTTCCGTACAGGTAGGGTATTTCTTTTTCCAACGAACCGCTTTTCCGGTAATATTTACATAAGCCGTGCAATTCATCCTGGAACCAGGTTTCATCCGATAATATTTTGCCTTCGGGAGAATAGGTTATTCGTTTACCGTCATAGTTATCATCCAGGAAACCGGTAGTTCTGAAAATCTTACCGCTTGAATAATATTCGGTCATGGTTCCGTTAAAATCCCCTTTATTCACTTCATGTTCCATAGATTTATTGCCGTTGCCATGATAGGCGATTACTTTTGCCGTTTCATTGATGACCGGTATGGTTTCTTTTAATGTGCCGTCACTTCCGTTATAAGAATATCCCGTGAACTTTCCGTAGGTGAAGTATTTCACTATCATCAATTGCCCGTCAGGGCTGTAATAATGGGATGGTCCATGCCTCTTATCATTAAAAAATGATTTTGTGTTATTGATTTTTCCGTCTTCATAATAATTGACCCACACTCCTGTGTCCTTACCCTGGTTGTAATATTCAATGGATTTGATTTTCCCGGATTCCCAATAGGTAGTCCAGATGCTGTCTTTCTCACCGTAATAGTAATTACCGGTAATCTCGCTTTTCCCGTTGAGGAAAAACCATTCAAACTTTCCGTTTTCCTGATCATTGTGGAAACTTCCTTTTGAACGGACGGTTCCGTTGGGGTAATACCATTGATCTTTTCCGTGCCGGATGTCAGATATACGTTCGGAACGGTATTCGGTTTTGCCGGATGGGGAGCGGATAATGAATTCGGACGTTCCTGCCTTAACGGGAATTTCTTCCAAAACGGCACCGATGGTATCGTAACTGATGAATTTAATAAGATACCCGTTCTCATAAAATTCCAAAGATGATATTTTACCGTTTACCGAATAATATTTCTGCCATCCTGTTGTTTTATCTTCCGTATAATAATTGACCTGGTCAATGGTCCCGTCAGGATAATAAGAATAGATTGGCCCGGTTTTCATTCCATTTTTTAAATATCCTTCACGTTCAATGTTTCCATTGGAATAATAGTTGACAAAATATCCGGCTGAAACATTATCTTTATAATTCGATACCGATTCTGTTTTTCCGGATGGAAACCAGGATTCGGATTTTCCTTCAAGCGATCCGTTTTTATTATAGTTTTCTATTGACGAGAGGACTCCGTTCTTATCATAAAATTTCCATTCACCGGTTTTCTGTGTACCCGGATAGGGTCCTTTGGCTTTAAGGGTTCCGTCAGGATAATAAACAGAATATTCTTTGGCGATATTTTTAGGATTATTCTGTTCGCTTATAATTTTTCCGTTTTTATCGTAATAGCGGCTGGATGCAACTGCATCATCCTTATAGGTGACTTCATAATGTATTTTTCCGTCTATATCAGATACCTTAGACAGCCCGTTCAATTTCCCTTTTTCATTATAACCGGTGATTTCATAGGGTTGGCCGTTATTATGATAGGTCTTCCAGGTGCCGGTTATGTTGCCGTTTTTCAGGATTCCTTCCTTTTCGGTTTTACCGTCAGGGTAAAATATTTTGTACGGACCATTTAAATTTCCTGCCGAATAATTTTTTACCGACTCCATGCGGCCTTTCCTGTCGTAGGTTTTATATTCACCTTCTATTTCTCCTTTGACCGCTCTATATTCTGATTTGCGGGTGCCGTTATCATGGAATTCTTCCTGCATGCCGGATAATTTTCCCCTGGATAACTTCAACACCTTTTCTTTTACCCCGGTCGGGTAATAGGAAATGAATTCCCCGTGAATGGTATCGTTTTTATAATTATAGGTTTCTTTCAGGACACCGGTATTACCGTAAATTTTCAGATTTCCGGATATCAAACCGTTTTTATAGGTACCCTCTTCTTTAAGGATTCCCGATTCATAATAAATTTTATAAGGTCCGTCCATTTTTCCATTGTCATAAGTAACTTCATTTTTAATATTCCCGTTGTCATGATGCATCACCCATTGCCCTGTCTTTTTGCCGTCCCTGTTAAAATACCCTTTCTGGCTCAGTGCACCGTTGGAGTGGTAAAATTCGGTATACCCGCACAATACCTTTTTACTGCCATCATATTCCCCGATACCCTCCAGGTACTTTACAGTCGTATAAAAATAAACGACAGGTTTACTTTTTGCGTCAATCACCATGGATTGGTTTTCGTGTGTTTTAAGCCATTCACCAATAGCCCAGTCAGAAAACTTTTTTATTGAGGAACCGTTTTTTTTCACGTCTTTCATCAGTTGTTCATTAGTGGTGCTCTGCAGGTTGTGGTACGTGAAAGCATCAAACCAACCTTCGGAGAAGAGTTTCTTATAAAAAGGCACATAGGTCTGCATCCAGAATCCAGGGTCGTTTTTCCTGTATTCCAGTTTTTCCAGCAATAGGTGATTTTGTTTCACTACGGGTAATTTCAGTTTCGATTTGATTTTGTAATTTATGTTCAGGGCGACCCTGTTTTTAATCAGGAGGTCAATTTCGCTGAAATCATCACCAGCGGCTGAAAGGGCGATGTTTTTTGGTTCAATTTTAGGGTTTTCCCCCAGCATATCATTGAAATATTTAAGGATCATAAAGGCGCGGTCGGAATTTGGTTCCAGCGTCAGGAATGTATTAAAACAGAGCATGGCCTGGCAATATTTTCCTTCGCCAGCGCAGAGCAATCCGAGCCGGATATGGGCTGTCGGAAAAAAGGGATTAATAGCAATGGCTTCCTTATATGCCGCAATCGCATCCGCATATCTTTCCATTTTTTCGAGGGCGACCGCCTTATTGAAACGGAGAAGATGACTTTTCGGGAAGCGTGAAATACCTTCATCGTAAATTTTTAACGCTTCCTCCCCCATTTTTTTATCATCATAGGCGGTCCCGATATTATTATAAAAATCGCTGTCAAACCGGCTCCTGTATGATAAACCCTCGCGGCATAAAGCGATGACGGAGTCATATTTATTCATTTTCATACAGGAATATGACTTCTCGTACAATGCAGCAATGTAATTTGAATCATTAAGGGGAATGGAATCGAATGTCCTGAAGGCGTCCTCATAATCACCCTTGTCGTGATGTTCAAGGCCGCGAATGAGGACTGCTTTTGAATCTATGCAGAATTTTCCCCGCTGGGCAAAAATGGCTGTACCGGAGAATACCGATAAGATGCAAACCGAAAACCGCAGGTATTGTTTCATTCGCATTATCCGGGTAATACAATAAATCAGGGTTGGGTATTGAATTCGCTCACAAATATTTTGTTTATGGATACGGCAGTAACGGTAATTTCGGTATTATCGGGAATAAAATTACCGCGTGATTCAACATCCAGAATATTTCCGTTTATCATTGCCGTTCCCACCGGGGCAAGGCGGGAAATGGTCTGTCCCCTGTCACCCGGCTTAACTGAACCGGGTGCGATTATATTGACCTTTCCATCGATTTTTTCTTTCAGCATCAGTTTTTTCCAGGTATTGAACCGGAACAACAGGAATACCGCCACGATGATGATAAAAAAAGAAGCCATCAGTGAATAATTGCCGGCAGCCGTGCCATACTCCTTGTACATAAGGATCATACCGGTGCTTCCAAGCAGAAACCCGATTATCCCGACAACCAGGCCCGGTGTGAAGAAAATCTCAGCGAGTATCAGGAAGATTCCAAGAAGTATCAGAAATATAAGACCCGCAATAATAAAGATGTCCATGACATGACTGAATTATTAGTTGTAAAGATAAAGAAATATCTGTTTCGCCTGCCGATACCTTACTTACTTTTGCTGTTGAATGAAACACAAATTGAAAAAATTGAAACAACCGGAATTTGTAAAACTTCGGATGTTTATTATGACCGGGATATTAACGGTCAATTTCATGCCGGCAATGACTTCCGGGTCGGTTAACGAAAACGGCCGGGAAAAAAATTTACCTGATACACAGAATATTTCCTTAAAAATCCGTGAAGCATGGAGGTATGAGGAAACGGGACATGACAGCGCTTTGATCATCGGGAAAGACCTGATTCGTCAATGCCGGAAATTGGTACAGGATTTTCCGGGTAATAGAAATCTGGTGATTTTTGCCGGCAAGCAAATGGTTTCTTCTCTGCGATGTATGGCTCAGATGTTCCGTGGCCGCGGTGAGATTTTTCAGGCGCTGGATTTTTACTGCCGGTCTGCCGATTTAATCAATGCACTTCTCCGTCACCCGTTAATCATAAAGGACTCATCTGAAACTTATCTTGCAAAGAAAAATTTATCGGTATCCTATAACCAGATAGCCATTATATATGGAGAGCATGGTAACTACAACAGGGCGCTTGATTATTTTTTTCGGTCATTACGCATCGGTGAAGCGACAAACGACCCCGTTAAAACGGCTTCAGCGCTTACAAATATCGGCAGTATTTACGGTAAACAGGATGACCACGATAAGGCGATTGATTATTATTTGCGCGCGTTGAAAGTTCTTGAACCGACTGGCGAACAAAAGGGACCCGGTGTTATTTACGGGAACCTCGGACTTAGTTACTCAAAAACCGGTGATCATGCCAAAGGTCTTGAATATTATTACAGGGCGCTGGAAATTTTCAGGAAATCGGGAAACAAAAGGTGGCTTGCCCTGAATTACCACAATATCGGTAATACACATCTTCTGATTGCGAAGGAACATACCGATGAGGACAGTGCCAGGGTTCACTTATCGCAGGCAGGATCATATATTACTGAAGCCCTTGGAATCCGGAAAAGCATGAATGACCCTGAGGCAATTGCTTCCTCACAAATTTCACTGGGTAATTATTATGTCAAAGAGCGTGATTACCGGAAAGCATTTGATTATTATTTTGAAGGGTTATTGGCCGCATCAAAAAGCGATATTCCTGAGAAAATCAAAAACGTTTACAGCGACCTCAGCGACCTTTATTCCGTGGCGCCTTCATTACCGGATACTCCCGGTGGAAAAATGCTCAACGCGGAAATGATGCGGGTGAGATCGCTGATTTTTTTTAAAAGAGCGATTTTTTTCGGTGACAGCCTTGTAAATGAGGAAAAGCGAAAAGACGCTCTCCGCAAAGAGTTCAATTACACTCTTGAAAAAAGGGAATTCCAGTTAAGAGCGGAGCATGACAGAAATATGGCGATAGCGGAAGAACGCAACCAGAGGCAGCGTTTGATGTTCTGGTTTGCCATTACCGGGCTTATTATCGCAGCGGGTTTTGCCGCCCTTATGGTAAACCGTTTCCTGGTAATACGGGGGCAAAAAAAAGTAATAGCCCGTCAAAAGTCGGAAGTTGAAGAAAAAAATTTGATCATTGAAAATAAGAATAAACAGATTTCGCAGGCATTGCAGGATATTCGTGACAGCGCTGAATATGCGAGCCGGATTCAGAAGGCGGTTCTCACAGGTGAAGAATACCTGAGAAAAACATTCCCACCCCGTGTACCCGGTAATGCAGAGAAGGATACCGATCGTTTTTTTGTTCTCTACCGCCCGCGCGATATAGTCAGCGGTGATTTTTACTGGTGCCACCGGCTAAAAAACGGCACGATTATCTGGGCAGTTGCCGATTGCACCGGGCACGGTATCCCCGGAGCCCTGATGAGCATGATCGGAAATACCCTCCTTAATGAAATAGTCGTTGAAAAATCGGTTTCTTTACCCGCACAGATTTTGTGGGAATTGAGGAATTCGGTAATGCAATCGCTTCTCCAGGGCGCTGAAACGGGCGAAAGGAGGGACGGCATGGACATCGCGATATGCTCTCTTACGGGAATTGGTGACCCCAACATCACCCTTGAAATCGCTGCGGCAAATAATACCTCCTGGATAACATTGTTTTCCGGTGATATCATTGAAGTTGAACCCGATTCCATGCCTATAGGATTTGAAGAGGGAAAAATGGATATTCCTTTTACTGCGAAGACCTTTCATCTGCACCACGGAGATATGGTTTACCTGACCACTGACGGATACATAGACCAGTTTGGCGGACCGAAGAATAAGAAATTCACTTCAAAAAGATTAAAGACAACGTTATCATCCCTGCGGGGAATACCACCGTTAAAACAGAAAGAAATTCTTGAGAATACCCTTGACGAATGGATAGGTATCCATGAGCAACTGGATGATATCTGCGTGATGGGAGTTATGGTGTGACTGTGAAAATCAATCACCTGCAAAAATTGCGGAACCGATCCTTACCATAGTGCTGCCTTCGTCTGCAGCTATTTTCCAATCCTGCGTCATTCCCATACTTAATATTTTGAATGAAGGATCCGTAAAATTACTCTTTTGTAATTTCAGGTAAAGTTGGTGCAGCGTCCGGAATTCTTCACGTACCTTTTCCCGGTCAGGAGTGTTTGTAGCCATGCCCATTAAACCCCGTACCGAAATATTTTTCCACTTTTGAATTTCACCTGATATAACGAGGTGTTCCGCATCAGCGGGATCCATGCCGGATTTGGTCTCCTCTTCGGCAATTGAAATTTGCAGAAGGCAATTTATGATGCGTCCAAACCGGGTTGCCTGCCGGTTTATTTCATCAAGAAGTTTCGGGCTGTCGGCCGATTGGATCAAATGAATAAATGGCGCAATGTGCTTTACCTTATTGGTTTGCAGGTGTCCGATCATGTGCCATTCAATATCTTTGGGCAACGCCTCGTATTTTGATAATAATTCCCGGACCCTGTTCTCCCCGAATACACGGCATCCGGCTGAGTAAAGTTCAGAGGTCTGCTGGACGGTTGCGGTTTTAGTTACGGCAACAATTGTAATACCGGGCGCTGCCACCGATAAGAGATTAGTGTACTT
>JACPRZ010000021.1:69770-85826 GCA_016193485.1 Bacteroidota bacterium
GCGGCAGGACTATGCATTTAAGATTATTTGTAAATTCGTGACGAACATAAAAAATATTTCAATGCAAAAATCCATTAACCGAAACCTTATCCTTGACCCTGACCAGGTGGAAAAGAAAATCAAACGGATGGCTTTCCAGATAGTCGAGGATAACTGCAATGAAAAATTCCTGGTTCTTGCGGGTATCTGGGACAGGGGTTATTTCCTTGCCCAACGGCTTGCCGCGGAACTGAAAAATGCGGGATTCAGGATCCAATTGATTAAAATAAATATAAATAAAAGAAATCCTGGCGGCACCGGCAAAGCCGCGAAACAACCCGGCAGCGGAATTTCAGGAAAAGCGGTAATCCTTGTAGATGACGTACTTAATTTCGGCAAAACATTGCTATATGCGTGCCGGGAATTTCTTCCCCATCCCGTAAAAAAAATTAAAACAGCAGTCCTGGTAAACCGTGAGCACTGCCTTTTTCCGGTAAAAGTTGATTTTTCCGGGTTGAATCTGAGCACCACCCTGCAGGAACAGGTACGGGTTGAAATAAAAAACGGCCGTTGGTTTGTCTATCTGGTTTGACCGGGTGCAACTTGGTAACTGGAAATCTGTTCGGTAATTTTTGTTACGGATAATTTTGTATTCTCAGTGTCTATACCATCAATGATTATTCCCGCTTTCCGGTAAAACGGTTCCCTCGCTGAAAGAGTAGTTTTTATGAATTCCGTTAATTCTGACGGTGTGAGATCTTTTATGAGGGGGCGGTGTATCGCTGAAGCGTACAAACGGCTGAACAACGTTTCTTCTCCGGTTCTGAACCAGACGGATATTCCCGTTCGGTTCAGCAGGTAGATGTTCCCATGGAAGCAGGGTGTTCCCCCCCCGGTGGCGAGAACAAAATCGTCCTGCCCTGAAAGTTCCTTCAGGGCAATATGTTCACGCCTGCGGAAATACCGTTCACCGGATAGTTTAAAAATATCCGATACCGGGCGCTGTTCTGTTTTTTCGATATATTCATCCAGGTCAATGAACCGCAGTTTCATCACCCCGGCAAGTTCCCTGCCGATGGATGTTTTCCCGCATCCCATAAACCCGATAAGGTAGATTCTCATCCCGGTATTATTTTTGAATGAGCGGTCAGTGGTTTTGCTTTTCCCCATGAATTAACCAATTTCAGTATCTTTGCACCCATTTTTTGCAAAAGTAAGAAAAATAGTTAAGTTTTTGTGTCCCGACCTGGTAGCTCAGTCGGTAGAGCACAACCCTTTTAAGGTTGGGGTCCTGGGTTCAAATCCCAGCCAGGTCACTGATGGAATTTGATATCGCAATAATTTCTTAAAATTATTTATTCAATATTATTTTTCGTAACTACTCAGCAGGGAAATAAAAACAGTACAAATCATGCCACTAAGACACAAAGACACGAAGAAACACAAAGAAATCTTAGTAAAACTTTGTGCCTTCGTGCCTTTGTGGCGGGAAATTCCGGGGTTGCTGAACAGTAACTATTTTTCTCTTTCCCGGGCACTTAAAAATCACTTGGTAACCGGACTATTTATTTTTATTATTCCCTTATCTCTTTTCTCACAGACCAGCCAGGCGCTTAAGCCGGCATCTATGGTCAATACCACCATACAATTCAAGGCGAGGTATATTTTTAATTTTACAAAATATATTGAGTGGCCTGCAAATTTACGGAAGGGAAATTTCGTAATTGGCGTAATCGGTAGTCCAGACCTCTTCAGAGAACTTATTAAAATATCTGAGACCAAGCAGATCGGAAATCAACCCCTTGAAGTCAAGACATTTTCATCGGTTGAATCCATTACCTATTGCCATATTCTGTATGTGGTAACAGATAAAGTTGATATCATCACAGCCATTCAAAACAAAATAAACAGCGAAAATACCCTTCTGATTACCGACCGGGAAGGAATGATAAAACTGGGTGCTGGTATTAATTTTGTGGTCATAAATAATAAACTTGAATTTGAGTTGAATCGTACTGGTATTCAAAAGGTTGGCTTGAGTGTAGGATCAGGGCTGGCATTGCTGGCTGTAACCGTTTTGTAAAATATCCGTATATTTACATTGGGTTTGTTATGTTTAGATTGTTAACCATAACCGGTTTTATCCTTTGGACTGCTTCTGTTCAGGGTCAGTTTGTAAAACTTGAAGAGTTAAAGGCCATTTTGTCGGGTTACCAGGCCAAAGGGCAATTAAGCGATCTTGAGACCGCAAAAATTATGCTTGACAGCATAGCGGTCCATCCGGAAACGCGCGACCATGGCTTTACCTGGTATTACAGGGGTTATGTATTTAAAGAATATTTCAAAAAGAAGGATTCAGGAAATCCGACTTCGCAATACCGTGAAAAAGCAGTGGAATATTTCAAAAAAGCAGTTTCCCTTGATAAGGAAAATCAGTGCACAGATGTTTCCAAATCCAATATCAAATATTTAGCAACGACCTATTTCAACGATGCAGCAACAAATTTGAACCCCGACAAATATGAACTGGCAATTAAAAATTATGAACTTTTTAAATCCAATACGATCTATGCCGAGCCCTTGGCTACGTTTAAACAGAGAGATCTTGAATTCTATCTGGCTCTGGCATCGGTTTACACCAAAATATCTGAATCTGACCCGGCAAAGAAAAAGGAATTTTTTGCAAAGGCAAGAAAGATGTACGATAAAGTACTTGAAATTGACCCGGATAATCTTGGAGCCAATTACAACCTCGGAATTCTCTACTATAACCGGGCGGTGGATATTATTAATACGACCAATTACGATGTTGACCTTGTTTCGTTGAGCCAGATACAGGATACATGTATTAATCTTTTCCGGCAGTCACTTCCATATATGGAACATGCCTATCACCTTGATCCGACCAACAAGTTTGTACTCATCGGTCTGTCGGGAATTTATTTCAGTTTGAATGAGAAGGATAAATCGGATAAGTTTAAGAAAGAACTGGAGTTGATTGAAAAAGAGGAGAAGAAGTGAATTTACTCCATTCCAAGGTGGAGTATTGCATCGCCTTCATTTACCACCGGTTGATTATTTAACCCGATCAGGAAGCAGTTTTCGGCAGCGGTAAGTTCGCTCTGAACTTTACCATACGGATCGCAGGTATATCCCATCACCCAGTCCTTTTCAATAAATGTCCCGTATTTTTTGGATGTCCGGAAAAGGCCTGACATTTTCGCTCTCACCCAAATATCGCGTTTAAGTAGAATAGTTTTTGGCCTCGGGATGATTGTCTCCTCTTGCCGGATCATCCTGTAATGTTTCAGGATGCGTAGGCAGCCGAACAATCCTTCATCAATGCCCAGTTTATTGAGCCGGTTCGATTCACCGGCTTCATAAACAAGTATGGGCTTACCGCGGTCATGGGCTTCTTTTCTCAACGATTTTTCACGGGATTGGGAATTGACGATAAAAGGCGCTGCGAATATCTGCGCGAGGGCGAATCCCTTTTTATCCCGGAAGTCACAGCGGATTTGAGGGTAGTTGTTTATTTCAGCCCCCCCTGTATGGAAATCAAATCCGAAGTCAATCTGCCTGACGATCTGGGTCATCAGGTCATAGGCGATGCGGCTTCCCATGGAACCGCGCGGTGAACCGGGGAAGCAGCGGTTTAAATCACGGCCATCGGGTAATTCCCTCTGTTTATGGATAAAAGAAGTGACATTTACGATAGGAATAATAATGACCGATCCGCGAAGGAGATTTTCAAAATGATGAGCGCGTATCAGGTTCCTCATGATCTCAATACCGTTCACTTCCTCTCCATGCATTCCTGCCATGAAAAGGATCACAGGACCTTCTTTTTTTGAACGGTAAACATAAGTGGGAATTTCCATAAGGGCACCGGTGGGCAGGTAATATTCATTCAGGTTCACCACACGGTTTTCACCGGGGCCGATTTTGATTTCATTGATGATGAGATCGCTCATAAGGGATAATTTTTGTTTCAAACGTCAGCCCCGCCTGTGGCGGGGCTGGCCAAAGATACTATTTCCTTAATTCGGGTTTCATGCGGTAGGCAATGTCAAGATATTTCCGGGCGTTGTTCTGATCCCCGGTTTTTTCATAGGTAATTCCGAGGAAATAATAGACCATTGCATTTTCGGTGTCGTATCGCAGGGATTCATGGTACGCCTTTATCGCTTCACCGAATTTTCCGAGAGTGGCGCAGGTACTGCCCAGGTTCCACCAGGCATCGGCAAAACGGGGATGGTATTGAACAGCTTTTTGGTAGGATTCGAGCGCCTTTGAATAATTACCTGCATTAAAATAGATGGCTCCCATATTGCTTAAGGTAGTGGCTTTTCCAGGGTTATACTTCAGCGCCAGTTCATAACTCTCCATCGCCTGCTCAAGGTTCCCTTTGCGGTACCAGGCAAGGCCCCGCTGATCATAAGCGTCAGGGTAGGGGGGGTATATTTCTGCCGCACGGCTGAATTCGGCAATGGCCATATCGAGGTATTTGTTTTTTTCCGATGGATTACCCGTTTTCAGCGCCTTTGACTGAACGAGTTCAAGGGCATAATAGTAATGGGTGCGCGCGCTGTTCGGGGAGGTGATTACATCTTTTTTATACAGGGAATAATTGCTTTGCCAGTCCCTGTTCCGCACGATGGTTTTATATCCGTATAGCGCTGCTATAAGGAGGCAGAAAATAAAAATAAATTTATTGGCCGGAATAAATGTTTTCCAGGAAGTGATCTCAAAAGACCTGCTTCCGCGGTAAAAAAATTTTCCGATGGCCATACCGGTAATCATCACATATCCGAGCGAAGCATGGTAAAGAAAACGTTCACCCATAGATGAACCGATAAGAAGCAACAGGTTTGAATAAATAGAGAATGTAACCAGGGAAAAAAGAATGGCAAAGGAAAACAGGTTCTTTTTAAAAAACCCTGCAACGGAGAAAGCAATGAGAATAATAAGAATAAAAAGTGAAATTATTGGGACAGGATCATTCATTGATGCTGCCGGTATCTGGTTGTACGAATAATCGCAACTCAGCGGGTGGGGAAAAACGAGGAGGTAAAAATATTTCCCGATGATTACCAGAGCGGTAGCGACCTGGCTGATTTTTCCGGGTGCGGCTACCAGCAGGTTGTCTATAACATCTACTTTATCTTCACCCATTACATCGCCCAGAACCACTCTGCGGCAAACAAGGTAAATGAGTGCGGGCAGCAGGTATAAGACCGAGATAAAAACTATTTGTTTTAATTTGGTATCCGTAAAAAACCACAGGACTAATGGAAAAATTGCCAGGTAGACGATAGCGTTTTCTTTTGAAAAAAAAGCGAATAAAAAGGAAATTAGCGATAAAACCAGTGAGGTCTTTTTATTCTTTTCAATGAAATTGAGAAGCAGTAAAACGGAAATAAGGGCGAATAAAAAGCAAAGTATTTCATCCCTGCTCTTTATGTTGGCCACCACTTCGGTATGAACGGGATGAGAGATAAAGAAGAGCGAAATTATCAGCGGGATAAAGGGATGATGGCCGGCCAGAAGTTTAAAAAGCAGGACAGTAAGAATAAACCCGGTCAAAGCATACAGAATAATATTCCCAAAATGACTTATTGAAGAATTACCGGGTGATAACTGATATTCCACTGCAAACATGATCAGCGCAAGCGGACGGTACAACGTTCCTGCATCGTTCCAGTAACCATACCTGTATGATGTTTTAAGGATATCCGGAATGCCGGCAATACCTTTTTTAACAATCCAATTTTCCTTAATTACTGAATAATCGTCAAGGACATAACCGTGATGGAGGGTGTTGGCGTAAAGTCCCATCGCTACCAAAGCCACAAAAAACGCTGCTTTACGTTTTAACCGGTGACCTGCAGGCAGGGAAAGAGCAGTTGGCAGTGAATGAAACTTTTTTTTATCTTTCGGACTTCCTTTGTGGTGTCTCGGATGGTTCATACGGGAAGATGCAGGGATGGTAATTTATTTTTCCTTTTTTGGAAAAATTAACGATAAAATTATGGTGGTCGCCAGAATACCTGCTATGGTGATCAGGGCGACAGAAGTATCTATTGGAAAAAAATCCTGCAACAGTAGTTTGACCCCGATGAACGCAAGAATAAGGGATAATCCGTAGTTCAGGAAGTGAAAGAGTTGCATGACCCCGGCAATAGCAAAGTAAAGCGCACGAAGACCAAGAATGGCAAAGACATTAGAAGTATAAACAATAAACGGATCCTGCGTGATGGCGATGATGGCAGGTATGGAATCAAGGGCAAAAAAGAAATCAACAATAACGAGCATGACAAGGACAAGAAATGAAGAAGTGGCATATAATCTTTTATTTTTCCGGATGAAAAACCTTCCCGATTCATAACCGGTCGTCACGCGCAATCTCTTACGGATAAATTTCAGCACAGGATTTTTCTCAAGATCAACATCTTCTTCTTTATGGAACAGCATCCTGATACCTGCGTAAATAAGGAACAATCCGAAAATATAGATGACGAAATGAAATGAATTAATCAGGGCTACTCCGATAAAAATAAAAATGATGCGCAGGATAAGGGTTCCGATTATACCCCAGAAAAGCGCCCTGTACTGGTATTCCCGCGGCATACCGAAATATGAAAAAATAAGAAGGAAAACGAAAAGATTATCCACACTTAACGATTCCTCAATAAGGTATCCGGTAAGGAATTCAAGCGCTGTTTTGGATCCTTTCCAGTAATAAATGAGGATATTGAAAACGAGAGCCAGGGAAATCCAGAATCCGGTCCACAGCAATGCTTCCCTTACCGCCATCACCTTATTTTTCCTGTGAAAAATGAAGAGGTCCAGCGAGAGCATCAGCAGGACAAAGAGGTTGAACAGGAAAAATTCGGTGGTGAACATTTTATATGAAGCGCCAAAGATATGCAATGAATGGGTAATTTTGTCGGTCAGGTATGAACAGGTCGCTTCTATATTTCCGCATTATCGGTGAAGGAGTATCATTTGCGCTGAATTCACTGGTAAATAATAAACTCAGAACATCGTTATCCCTGCTTGGAATTTCGGTGGGGATTTTCGCCATCATTTCAATATTTACCGTAATAGATTCCCTTGAGGGTAAACTCAGGACAACGGTAGCATCCCTTGGTGAAAATGTGATCTTTATCCAGAAGTGGCCATGGGGTACCGGTGGTGAATATAAATGGTGGGAATACCTGAAACGGCCGGAACCATCACCGGAAGAATCTGACCTTGTCCGCCAGAGGAGCCGCCTTGCTGCGGCTGTGGTTTTTCTGATCAGCGGAAGAAAAACAGTGAAATTTAATAACAATTATGTTGAGAATGCGGATATAGTTGCCGTATCTCACGATTACAATAAAATCAAATCATTTGATTTGCGGATGGGCCGGTATTTTACCCCGTTGGAGTCACATGCCGGAAGGAATGTATGCGTAATTGGCGAGGTGTTAGCAGTAAATCTTTTCGGTAATCTTAATCCTCTGGGGAAGACCATAAGCGTAAGCGGCAGGAAAGTTGAAGTAGCCGGTGTCATTAAGTACGAAGGAGAAGATATTTTCAATATGAGCCCGGACAACCAGGTAATTTTACCTTTGAATTTCGTAAAAAGGTTTCTCCGGGTGAAAGACAGGGAAGATGCCCTGATCATGGTCAAAGCGAAAGAAGGGATAAGCAATAATGCATTGATGGATGAACTAAGCATAATTCTCAGGATACTCAGGAAACTAAAACCGCTGCAGGAAGATGATTTTTCCCTTAATGAAGTCACCATACTTTCGGGGTTATTAGACAAATTATTCCTGATAGTAGGACGGGCCGGATGGATCATTGGCGGTTTTTCGATACTGATCGGTGGTTTTGGGATTGCCAACATCATGTTCGTATCCGTGAAAGAGCGCACCTCGGCTATCGGCATTATGAAAGCGCTTGGTGCGAGAAACAGTTTTATTCTCTTCCAGTTCCTTTTTGAAGCGGTTTTTCTCTGCATTTTCGGTGGATTTTGCGGATTACTGCTGGTGTTCGGAGGAACCGTTATCTCGACCCGGATTTTCGATTTTGATATTTCCTTATCTTTAGGAAATATTATTATGGGTACGGGCATATCTGCCGTAATCGGAATAATATCCGGATCGGTGCCGGCATGGACAGCATCGCGGCTGAACCCGGTTGATGCGATACGGAGTAATTGAGATAAAAAAAATGAAAAATCATTCAATACCCAATACTTTCCTTGAGGCATCTGAAATTTTGCAGCAGTTTATTTCGGACGAAAATAATTTTATTAATATCCGAAATGCGGGCGACCTGATTGCCGGTGCCGTTCGTAAAGGCCGTAAGGTAATTTCATGCGGCAATGGCGGCTCCATGTGCGATGCCATGCACTTTGCAGAGGAATTATCCGGCCGTTTCCGAAAAGACCGGAAAGCATTGCCGGCTATCTCTGTTTCAGATCCCTCACATATAACGTGTACGGCAAACGATTACGGATTTGAAAAAATCTTTTCACGCTATATTGAAGCCATCGGGGAGAAAGGAGATATTTTACTCGCAATCAGTACTAGCGGAAATTCTGAAAATGTAATCCAAGCATTAAAAGCAGCCAGAAAAAAGAAGATGAAGATAATCGGACTTACAGGAAAAGATGGCGGCAGAATGGCAGGCAAATGTGATGTCGAGATCAGGGCGCCTCATTCAAAGTATTCCGACAGGGCGCAGGAAATACATATAAAAGTCATACATGCGCTGATTGAATATGTTGAAGACAAATTGGGTTTACTCAAAAGGCATGAATAAAAGAACAATAGAACAATAGAATACAAATACAATTCAAATCAAATACGATATACATAATATTATGGAACCACAAAAACGGAATACAGCCACTAAAATTGCCGGTGTCGCTTTTTTAGGTTGCATGATGCTTGGCCTCGGCTTCGGTATGGCATTGGAAAGGACAGCCGTGGGCTTATTTATCGGTACCGGTAGCGGGTTTATCCTTATGGGACTTACCTGGGCTTTCTATGGAAAAGGGAAAGAGGGGAATGAGGGAGAAGGGACAAGGGGATGAAGTTTATTTTTTCCAGGTCAGAGTATTACCCGCATCAATTGCAATTTTATCGTTATCTATCAACCATTGTATTACTTTGACGGTTTTTTCTTCGGTTGTATTTTGTACCACCTGTACCAATGTATCAAGCGGTTGTGGTTTTACCCGCAGAAAGGTTTTAACCTGGGATGAGATTTTGTCAAATTCAAGATTACTGAGACCCAGTTTATTCCGTGTCAGGCAAATATCGCAATTGCCGCAGCGGGGTGAATCGGTTTCATCAAAATATGAAAGGAGCGCCTGGCTCCTGCATTTTGCGCGACCCGAAATATAGGATATCATGGCATTCATCCGCTCTGCCGCTCTTTCATTCCGGAATTCAAGTATTTCTTTAGGTATTGATACGTAGCGGGAATCGAGCCGGGGCTGAAGAAAAGTAACCTTAGGTTTATCAGATGCCGGGACATAAGTGACAATTCCAAACCGATTCAGAACTTTTAATTTTTTTACGGTTTCTTCAACCGGCTCAACCATTCGTTTTGCAATCTCGCTTTCATTTATTTTAACATAATCCTCAAAAAGGCCCGTATATGAACGCAACAGGATTTTGATAAAAGGGTCGTACCTGTCATGCGCAACCTGGAACTTGTACAATTCGCTTTTATTTACATTGAAATGGATTTTTGAAGGGAGGGATACCGCATCGGATAACGAAATAAAATATTCTCCTTCTAATAATTTCAGGCAGTTAAAGGCGGTATTGGGATTTATGGAATACCGGTTGCAGAAGCGGTACATTTCAAAATCATAGGTAGTTAATTCTCCTGCGCCTTCGGGGATGGAATAAAAATCGGCCAACGCCTGGTAAACCCTCCTGATTTCATCAGGAGGGGGGTAATTTGTTTTAACTCTTTCTTTCAGTTCAGAAATATCCGGGTTATTAAAGAACATTACAGCATAAGATTTCTTACCATCCCTGCCTGCGCGCCCCGCTTCCTGGAAGTAGGCCTCAATGGATTCGGGAATGTCGTAATGTACCACAAAACGTACATCCGGCTTGTCAATCCCCATTCCGAATGCATTCGTGCAAACCATAATCCGGCTTTTACCCCTGCTCCATTCCTGTTGTCTGTCATCCCTGATCTCCGGTTTCAGTCCGGCATGGTAAAAAGATGCCGGATGATTGTTTTTTACAAGGAAGGCCGCAATTTCCTTTGTTTTCTGCCTGCTCCTGGCATAGATAATTCCAGATCCTTTTACGCGCGAAACGACTTTCAGGAGACGCTGCAGTTTATTTTCTTCATCAAGGCACATGTAGGCGAGGTTTTCCCTCCGGAAGGATGCCCTGAAGATATTTTGGGCATTAAACAGAAGTTTTCGGGTAATATCTTTAACGGTTTTGGCAGTGGCTGTTGCCGTCAGGGCGAGTACGGGAATTCCGGGTTTGCTCTCCCTGATCCTGCCAATTTCGAGATAAGAGGGCCTGAAGTCATAGCCCCATTGGGAGATGCAGTGCGCTTCGTCAACCGCAACCAGGGATATTTTCATCTCCTCTATTTTTGCCAGTGTTTTTTCGGATTTCAGCCGTTCAGGAGCAAGATAGAGGAGTTTAGTCGCTCCCATAAGGCAATTATTGAAGATCAGATCGGTTTCGGCAGGACCTATACCTGAATGTATTGCCGAGGCGATAATTCCCTTTTTGCGAAGGTTATCCACCTGGTCTTTCATGAGGGCGATAAGGGGGGAGATCACAAGACAAAGACCTTCACTGGCGAGGGCGGGAACCTGATAGCATACCGATTTACCGCCTCCGGTCGGCAGAAGGGCGAGCGTGTCTTTTCCTTCAAGAACCGAACCGATAATTTCTTCCTGAAGGGGCCTGAATGATGAGTAGCCCCAGTAACGGGTGAGGATTTGTTTAGGCGTCACAGGAAAGTAAAGGTAATAAAAGTTTCAGTGTGAGTCCAGGTTGTATCAACTATTGGGACTTGGGACTTGGCGCTTGGAACCTGGAACCTATTCCTTCACCACCTCGAAATTAAATGTAGCGGCAATATCCTTATGCAGTTTGATCTTTGCGGAGTATTTACCTGTTTCTTTTATGCTTTCCTCATCAAGCGTAATCTGTTTCCGTGAGATATTATAGCCCCTTTTCTGCAGTTCTTCAGCGAGTTGAAGCGCGGTTACGGAACCGAATATTTTGCCGGTCTGGCTGACTTTTGCACCTACCTGGATGGTAATTGCGTTGAGAATCTCCGCTGTCTTGGCGGCATCATTCCTGAGGCGGGTTTCTTTATGGGATTTTTGTCTGGTGATCTCCTCATGGTGCCGGAGGGATGATGATGTGGCAAGAATGGCAAGTCCGCGAGGGAATAAAAAATTTCTTGCATATCCGTCTCTCACTTTTACTACCGAGTCCTTATGCCCGACATTGTCCACATCCTGTTTTAATATTATTTCCATGGTGTAAAGTGTTATACTGAGATTACATAGATTTTAGAAAGATTACGGAGATTGCATTTTTGTATTTCATCTATGTAATCATATTGAAATCTCTGTAATCATTTTCGGATTTCTGTTTGCCTTTGGTATAAATTAACCCGTTATTTATTTCAGCAGGTCGGTTTCGTAGGGTAACAGGGCGATCTGCCTTGCGCGTTTTATGGCTACCTGCACCTTCTTCTGGAATTTCAGCGAATTGCCGGTAATTCTGCGCGGGAGTATCTTTCCCTGCTCATTAAGAAACTGCGTAAGAAATTCAGGGTTTTTGTAATCAACATGTAATAACCGGAATTTTTTAAACCGGCAGAATTTCTGCTTTTTATCTTCTATCACTATCGGAACAAGGTACCTGACTTCGCCCTGCCCCGGGTTCTGCGCATGGATAATGTTACTCATGGTGAGATAGGTTCATTTTCAACTAAACGCTTGGGTAAGGTGACAAGCATTTCATCAGTTTTTGTTTTTTTATCTTTCTTCTGTTTACTCATTAGTTTTTTTCCTTCTTTCCTCCGCTGGTCTATATAGGCAATGGCTTCCTTATCAAGTTTCACCGTCAGGGACCTCAGGATGCGTTCATCCCTTTTCAGGTTGACTTCAAGATCGCTGACAAGAGCCGATTCACCGGAATAATCGAGAAGGTAATAGTAGCCGGTCGTCTTTTTTTTCACCGGATAGGCGAGTTTGCGCAATCGCCAGTCCTCTTCATAATTGACCGATGCCCCTTTGTTATTCAGGAAATTTTTATACGATTGAACGGTATCCTTATGCTGGTCATCAGACAGAACAGGGGTAAGGATTAATACGGTTTCGTAGCGGTTAACGGAAGACATTTATGGTTTTTGATGTTTCCTGCCTGAGCGACAGGGATTATTGATTTTGACGTTAATTTACAATAGGTTTAAAAACAGGACTGCAAAGGTATAAAAAACTTTGATACGTTCACATGGAATTAATGATTTCATCACCGAATTGGGAGCATTTCAGCAGGGTGGCTCCTTCCATCTGGCGGTGGAAATCATAGGTTACCCGTTTTGAGGCGATTGATTTTTCCAATCCTTTATATATAAGTGCGGCCGCTTCTGTCCAGCCGAGGTACTCCAGCATTAAAGCGCCCGAAAGAATGACTGATCCGGGATTTACCATATCTTTTCCGGCATATTTCGGGGCGGTACCGTGAGTGGCTTCAAAAATAGCATGACCGGTTACATAATTAATATTGGCTCCGGGTGCGATGCCGATACCGCCCACCTGTGCGGCAAGGGCATCTGAAATATAATCGCCATTCAGGTTCAGGGTGGCGAGTACATCAAAATCATCCGGCCGGGTAAGTACCTGCTGAAGGGTAATGTCGGCAATAGCATCCTTTATGAGTATCTTCCCTGCTGCAAGGGCTTCTTTTTGCTCCTTATTTGCATTTTCTTCCCCTTTTTCCTTTTTTGTTTTTTCCCATTGATTCCAGGTATAGACCTTATCACCGAATTTATTTTCCGCAAGGTCATACCCCCATTGCCTGAATGCACCCTCCGTAAATTTCATTATATTTCCTTTGTGAACAAAAGTGACCGATTTCCGGTTGTGCCTGATGGTATAATTTATGGCGGCTTCAATCAACCGTTCAGAGCCCTGCAGCGAAACCGGTTTAATGCCTATTCCCACCTGTACCGGGCCGCTGTCCTTTGCACCGGTGAGGCGGCTGAAACCGGTGATTTTTTCACTGGTTCCGAACCGGATCTTTCCGAAATCCTTAGGAAAATTTGACGAAATGAAATCAAGCAATTTCTGTGATTCGGCTGAACCGGCAGGATACTCAATGCCGGCATAGATATCTTCGGTGTTTTCGCGGAAGATCACCATATCCACTTTTTCCGGATTTTTAACGGGTGACGGGGTACCTTTAAAATAACGCACCGGGCGGAGGCAAACATAAAGGTCAAGCATTTGCCGGAGCGCTACATTGAGCGACCGTATTCCCCCCCCGATCGGAGTTGTAAGTGGACCTTTAATTCCCACTATGTATTCGCGAAATGTACCGAGTGTTTCGTCCGGCAGCCAGTTGCCGTTCAGATTGTAGGATTTTTCTCCGGCAAGGACTTCTTTCCAGAAGATTTTGCGTTTTCCACGGTACGATTTTTCAACGGATGCATCGAGTACGCGCACCGATGCCCTCCAGATATCGGGACCTGTTCCGTCACCTTCAATAAATGGAATGACGGGATTATCGGGAACCTGGAGTTTGCCTTCGCGGACAGTGATTTTTTCTGCGCTCATACGATTTTGTTCCTGTTTTAGTCCGGCAAAAATAGAAAATCATGGTTATCCTGATTTATGAAAGTTATCAGCCCTGGATCTATCGTGAGTGCATCGCGATAAATATTTACTACTTTCGCCAATCAATTTTACTATTTTAAAAATCAAAAACCTTTCTGTTTTTATCGGTACGGATGTAATTCCAAATCCGCATTCCGCATTCCGCAATCCTCAATTTTTATGGCTCTTATTGCATTATTGACTGATTTCGGCACGCACGACTGGTATGTGGCATCCATGAAAGCGGTCATTCACCGCATTAATCCGGGTTGCCGGGTTACGGATATTTCGCATGATATCACCCCGCAGGACATCAGCGAGGGGGCGTTTATTTTATGGAATGTGTATAACTATTTTCCGGCCAAAACCATTTTTGTTTCAGTTGTTGACCCCGGTGTTGGTTCCGCCAGGCGTATCATCCTGCTCCAGACCGACCGCCACCTTTTCCTGGCTCCTGACAACGGTTTGCTGGATTATGTTCTTGCCGACACCAGGCATTACAAGGCATATTCAGTGGAAAACCCGAAATTAAGATTGAAGTATGTGAGCGCAACTTTTCACGGCCGCGATATTTTTGCACCGGCAGCCGCTTACCTGTCACGCGGGATCCGGTTAAAGGAGTTTGGGCCCCAGGTAACATTATCTAAGCCGGATGGAATTTTTATTGAAGCGGATGGTAAAAAGGAATCTGCCGGCAGGATCATTTATATTGACCGGTTCGGGAACCTTGTAACGAATATAAGGGTGAGAAGGCCGGTTAAGGGAAGAGTACAAACAGGTTCATTTACGATTGAAAAAATATCGGAAACATTTTCATCGGTACCTGTTGGCGTTATTGCAGCATATATGAACAGCAGCGGGCTGCTTGAAATTGGCGTCAGGGATGGGAGCGCAAAAGAGGTGACCGGGGCCGGCAGGGGAGGGGAGGTGGTATTTTGCGGGGATTGACATTGACATTATTGGCGGACATTGTTCGTTTACATAAGGTTTGAACAGTTGCGCAACTGTCGGCCGTGCAAAATTGTCTGCAAGCGATAAATCTATTTTACTACAACTATTTTCTTTCCTTCACTATTTTGTGAAGCGGTCTGCAATTGATAATAATATGTTCCGGCAGAAACGTCAGAAGTGGATATTAAAAGGTGATCGAATACGCTGTTCACCTTGAAGCGTTTAATTTCCTTTCCTTGTAGGTCATAAAAAACAATTTCGCCTTGATTAACACCTTTTGGTAAAGTGTAATCAATACGCATTGTGCTGTTGGTTGGATTGGGATATGGTTTTTGAACTCCAAAATAATATGATGAACTACCTCCATTTGGCGCTAAACCAGAAACAATTCCACCTGTACAATCATGACAAGGTAAAATGCCTGGCAAACTATATACATAAGATGAAGAATCAAAAGCAGAAAATAAAATCAATTTAATTCCAGAAGAAGTGTATCTAATAGGTCCGGTATATAACCCGAACTCCCAGCCAACTTGCCAATTAATGTAAGTTTTCTTAAATAGCGTATTGCCAAATTCATCATAAATAGTAATTTGTTCATTGTTGGAAGAATCTCTATTCTCCAATACATATTCAATGTCGGATGAGTCAGTATTAAATAATTCATCCGACAGATAAAATACCAAGAACCCATACTGTGGTTTTGGTTGTGGTGGAACAATAATTGTTTTATATAATGAATGATTTAGGTTGAACAATCTAATAAAACCGCTATCTGGATTAACCTGCGCATATTTAAAACCAGCAGATGTAAAATTAACCAAACTAAAGTCATGTCCAAAAACTGGATTTACAGAATACCTCTGCTCCAAAGTTATCTGGGCATTTGCATTCATTCCAAATGCAAATAAAGCGATGAGTAGAATTTTTTTCATAGTGTTGTTTATTTTTAGTTTAATTGTGAATGTAATTAATAAATGTCGTGTTTGACTGTCCGTTTTTTACAATGACGCCCAACGGCAGGTTGTGAAAATACCTCAATGTACACCTTTTCCGAAACTGCGCTGCGAAGCCCCGCACATAAAGGTTTATGTGCGGGGCAAAGATAACCATAATTCACAATAAATTGTGAATAACTTAATCCGGAAATACTTGACGGTGTACCACAAAACTCACTGCCACGACCCCTTTGGAGAAGGTCGGCATGATGGAACACCACGCGGGGTATCCCACTGTGGGGCGATATA
>JACPRZ010000022.1:0-9656 GCA_016193485.1 Bacteroidota bacterium
ATAACGGGCGCGGGCAGAACCCCCAGTAAACAGGAGAAAAGTATGCTGAGAAAACCACCTGCCAGCCGCCACTTGTATTTCAGTAAGTACTTGTTCAGCGAAGCGAGAGACCGCATGTGGCCAAAAGTAATTATTTTTGCACCACAGGAGGTTCATTGACATCATGCTGCTTCGCAGATTTTTACGCGTAAAGATAATCCAATCGGCCTATTCTTTTGAAATCAATAAGGGAACGGCTGGTGAAGCGGGTACAATTTGGCTGCAATCCGTCATTAAAGATGATCTGGTGCGGTGTGTACATTCAACCGATGAACTGGTACGGTTGCTGACCTGCTTCGTCAGTTATTTTTTCAGATATATCGGCACCTATATTGATGATGAAGAAAAAAAATATTTTCCAGCGGAATCATCTCTTGAATTATTAAAAACGTTTTACCATTCAGGGGGCTCGCAAAATCTTTGCAATTTCACTGATAGTCAAAAACGAAATATTTTTATTTTCGGCAACTGGGACATCAGGGATATTGCCGCCCCTGTTTTTCATGAAGTTGTTTTACCCGGTTTTTTTGAAAAACTTCCTTCCGGTAAAGGGCTGCAATCCTCTTCTTTCCTGGCTTCGGTGATTGCAGCAATCCTGGCTGCTCCTTTATTACGGCATAAAATAGAGGAAAGGGAAATATGGTGGGAGGATGCTTTGACCGTGGCCATTCCTGCCGTAAAAAGAATTACTGCCGAGATTTCATCTTCCGGAAATACTTCTTTTACTTCTATCTTTAAAGACCTTATATCGGATATGGATTTTTGTACAGGGCTGATCGGGCACTATTTTTCTGACCATGACCGGCTTGATAATCTGCTTTCGGAAACCGCTTCCAACTGGGACCTGAAGCGTATTTTCCTGATAGATAAAATTATTATTAAACTCGCCCTTTGCGAAATTTTTCATTTTCCGTCAATTCCACCGGTTGCCGCCCTTAATGAATATGTTGAAATATCAAAATATTTCTGTACCCCGGAGAGCGGAAAATTCATAAACGGGATAGTGGATAAAATCCGGGAAAAAAAATAAAATATTAAGCGTAACTTTGCGGTTTATTCGGATAATAACCCTTGGGAACACCAATATACCTTTACATTATTACCGGGTTGACTTTATCTTTGTCCCTCTGTTCCTGCAGGAATGACCAATCACAATCTCCTGCGGGTAAAATTCCGGCCGATGTCATCCATAATCCATTGACAGCATCCGGTAAAAACGGATCTAAAAGAATGCCGCAATTCTCTTTTACGGATGAGGTCTATGATTTCGGAAATATTAACCAGGGGGAAAAGGTGTCCTGGTATTTCCGGTTCAAAAACAACGGGAATGCCGATTTGCTTATTGCGTCCGCCTCTGCATCGTGCGGATGCGTGGTGACCGAATTTCCTAAAAATCCCGTACCTCCCGGTGAAGAAAGGATGATCAGAGTTTTATTTGACACCGAGGGACGATCGGGGTTCCAGGATAAAACCGTTACTTTAATTGCAAATACAATCCCTAATTCCAAAACCCTTAAACTTATCGGAAATGTTATCATACCCGGCAAATGAAGCAATGGGCGTTATGTTGTTGATGCCCTCAAAACCCGGTGAAAGCCCTTTACCGGGATTTCTCGCGTTCTTCCTGATTATTGTGGTCTTTTATTTTTTTATGATACGGCCGCAGTTAAGGAAGACCAAAGAACAGCGAAAATTTCTTGAACGGATGAATAAGGGTGACCGAATCGTTACCCTTGGCGGTATTCACGGAAAAATTGCCGAAATAAAGGACACCACTCTCATTATTGATGTTGAAGGGGGGGGAAAACTGAAAGTTGAAAAATCGGCCATATCGCATGAATTTACAAAAAAGGCGAATGAACAGCCCGCCAAAGGCGGGTCCGCCTAAGGCGGAAAGACCGGGTAAGGTAGGCCTGACCGGAGGTATCGGAAGCGGGAAGACGCTGGTAGGAAATATTTTCCTGAAACTGGGAATACCCGTTTTCCGTGCCGATGAAGTGGCCAAAGAAATTCTTGAAAAGAATAAAGAGGTAAAAAAGAAAGTAATCCGGTATTTTGGTAACCATGTACTTAACAAGAATGGCTCGGTAAATAAAAAGAAACTTGCGCAAATCGTCTTCGGCAACCCTGGCGCCTTATCCCGGTTAAATGCGATTCTTCATCCTGTCACGAGAAAAAAATACCGGATTTGGGTAGCAAAATTCCGGGAAACCGCCTACACGGTTAAGGAAGCCGCTATTTTGTTCGAATCCGGTGCTGATGCGGATGTTGATTGTGCCATTATGATTTTTTGCCCCCAGGAGATGAGAATCCAACGGGTTATCGAAAGAGATGGGGTGACCCGCGAAGCAGTGCTTAAAAGAATGGAACACCAGTGGCCGGACGATGAGAAAATGAAAAGATGTGAGTTTGTAATAGTAAACGATGCAAAAAATCCCGTGCTGCCCCAGGTTCTGAAAATTCATGAGAAACTCATGAAAGTCATGGATGAAAAGCCGGTGAATGTTTAATTTAGCGATCAATATAGCCAATATAAACGATGCTTAAAATCCTTACCGCATCAGAAATCCGGCAGGCCGATGCCTGGACAATTCAGAACGAACCGGTCAAATCAATTGATTTGATGGAGCGGGCCGCCAGGGCATGCGTGAAATGGATAAGCGGGAGGTTTAACAATGAGCGCCACCGGTTCACCGTCTTCTGCGGTACCGGTAATAACGGGGGTGACGGACTTGCTATTGCCTGTTTACTTGCCAAAAGAAAATACCCGGTTGAACTATTTATTATCCGGCAATCAAACAAGTGTTCGGATGATTTTCTTATCAATGAAAAGCGCCTCAGAAAATTAAAACGGGTAAAAGCCCATGATATCAGGGATGCAACTGCACTGCAATCCTTAATTTCTCCTGAAAAATATCGCAGCAATTCCGAAATCATCATTGATGCGCTTTTCGGTACCGGCTTGAACAAACCTGCCACCGGTCTTTATGCAGATGTCATTTACCATATCAACTCCCTTAAAGGGAAAGTCATTTCAATTGATATTCCTTCGGGTTTGTTTTGTGAAAATAACGGGGAAAACAACCGGAAGTATATTATTAAAGCGCACAACACCCTTACCTTCCAGGTGCCGAAATTTTCTCTGCTGTTCCGGGAAAATGAGGAATTTACCGGTGAATTCTCGGTTCTGAATATCGGGCTTGATGAGGAATTCATTAACCGGTTGCCGTCAAAAAATTATTTTTTAACGGGTGATTATATTTCCCGGTTGATTAAACCGAGAAAAAAATTTTCCCATAAGGGTAATTACGGCCATGCCTTGCTCGTTGCAGGAAGTTACGGTATGATGGGTGCAGCGGTTCTCGCTTCAAAGGGCTGCCTCCGGAGCGGAGTTGGTTTGCTGACCGCAAGGATTCCGCGATGCGGATATGCGGTATTGCAATCCGCAGTGCCTGAATCTCTTGCCGAACCGGACCAGTCGGAAAATCACATTTCAGGAGATGTCAGGATTGAAAATTACAGCGCCATTGCCATCGGGCCCGGGCTGGGAAAAGATAATGAAACTGCACAGGCATTGAAAATGATAATCCAGAACAGTGCGCGCCCGGTTATTTTTGATGCAGATGCGATAAATATTTTATCTGAAAATAAAACATGGCTCTCATTTATCCCGAAAAACTCCGTTTTTACTCCTCATCCGAAAGAATTCGAGCGTCTTGCCGGCAAGGCGGGTAATGACTGGGAGCGCCTTCAGATGCAGATTGATTTTTCAAAGAAATTCAATTGCTATGTTGTACTCAAAGGAGCGCATACATGCATTACTTTTCCTGACGGTTCAACATTTTTTAATTCAACAGGTAATCCGGGGATGGCGACCGGGGGATCGGGCGATGTGCTGTGCGGAATGATTTTATCTTTCCTTGCACAGGGATATACTTCTGCCGAATCATGCCTTCTTGCCGTTTACCTTCACGGGCTTGCAGGCGATCTTGCCGCTAAGGAAACCGGGATTGAAGCGCTTGTTGCCGGTGATATTGCTGAAAAAATCGGTCATGCTTTTCTTTTCCTTGAAAAAAATCTTGCCTGAAACGAATTACGTAGTAATTCTTTTTTTATTTTTACCGCCCGGTTATTTTTAAAAATTTAATAATGAGCCCACTCTAATAAGTCATTTTTGCCACAAAATCACTAAAACACAAAATTTCACCAAAAATCAAATGATTGATTTTTTAACTTTTGTGGGATTTTGTGTTTTTGAGTTTTAGTGGCATTTTTGTTTTTTATACTTTTTAGAGGGGACTCAATAATGGGGTATTAAGAACTAACCGGAAAACAATACTGACAAAAAATGTTCCCGCAGACCTGCCTGCCGGCAGGCAGGTTTCGCTGATATTCGCTGATTCCTCTCTCATAAATATTCAGCGTAAATTTGCCCCGCCAAAGGCGGGGGGAGAAAAAATTATTGACATCATACGTAGCAGAAATTAGAAATTCCCATCTGTTTTATTTATGCCCAAAGGTTATATTTCTGACTTTATCGATCGCCACTACTGCCATTTCAATGCTGCAGTCCTTAAAGAAGCCGCTCAGGCATATAAAAAACACATTAATGAAAAAGGTAAGATGATGGTGACCCTGGCGGGCGCCATGAGCACTGCCGAAATAGGAAAGTCATTTGCCGAAATGATCCGGGGAGATTATGTACAGATTATTTCCTGCACCGGTGCAAATCTTGAGGAGGATATTTTTAACCTCGTAGCGCATGACTTTTACAAGCGTATTCCTGACTGGCGGGCGCTTTCTTCGAAAGATGAACTTAACCTGCTGAAAAATAAATTTAACAGGGTAACGGATACGTGCATCCCGGAAGAAGAAGCGTTCCGCAGGGTGGAAAGGCAGTTAATTGAAATATGGAAATCGGCATCCGGTAATAAAAAACGTTTTTTTCCGCATGAACTTTTTTATCAACTGATTGATAATAAACTTCTCGAAAAATATTACCAGATCAATCCGGATGATTCCTGGGTGGTTGCAGCATGCAGGAAAAAAATTCCCATAGTGGTTGGAGGGTGGGAGGATTCCACAATAGGAAATGTTTTTGCCGCAAGGTGTATTCAGGACGGAACCGATCCGACTTTGGTGAAATCCGGCATTGAGTACATGATGTTTCTTGCCAACTGGTACCGCGATAATGCAAAAGGCAATGGTATAGGGTTTTTCCAGATTGGTGGCGGAATTGCAGGCGATTTTCCTATCTGTGTTGTACCAATGATGTCCCAGGACCTGCACTTAGATGATGTGCCATGCTGGAGTTACTTCTGCCAGGTATCCGATTCCACTACGAGTTACGGATCCTACTCCGGTGCCGTGCCAAATGAAAAAATCACATGGGGGAAACTTGATGTAAATACACCAAAATTCATCATTGAATCGGATGCAACAATTGTCGTCCCCTTATTGTTCGCCTATGTGCTGGGATGGTAATTGCAAGCCGTCACGATTCTTACCCGGATCTATTACTGTTAAACCTATATTTTGTTTTCAGCCGATAGTTATCGGGTTCCACCGAAGTACAAATCATTTACGAACCTACGAATTACGAATTCGTAATTCGTAAGTTCGTATCTCTGTTCGTACTTCGTTGGGGTGATTAGTAACCTGATTTTTTCATTAACTTAAACCCCTCTTATGTCACGAAAATCCTTTTACGCATTAACGGCCGCGCTGGCTGTTATTGCACTTGCCTGGTTGTATTTTTCAAAAAAACCGAGTAAAACCGGGGAAGTAAGCCCTGCGCTCGGTGAGTATATTTCCGCGTATACTTCCGGTTACATTTCAAACAGGAGCGCCATAAAAATTCTTCTCGCCAACGCTCTTCCCGACAGCGGGGCAATTATGAAACCGGATAAGGAATTATTCACTTTCGAACCGTCAATTTCCGGTACGACATCGTGGATAGACAACCGCACCATTGAATTCAAACCGGCAAAGAACCTTCCGTCAGGACAGCATTACCGCGCTCTTTTCCGCCTCGCTGAAATTATGCAGGTTCCTGAGGATATTGAAGAATTTGAATTTGAGTTTTCGGTGATTAAACAATCCATATCGGTTGCTGTTGACGGCATGCGAACCATTGATAACAAGCAGATGATATGGCAAAAAGTAATCGGAACCGTTGCCATGGCCGATTATGTCGCATCAGAAGATGCCGAAAAAACTGTAGCCGCCAGGCAGGATGGGAAGAACCTGAAAAGTTTCTGGGAACACCTTGAAGATAACAGGCACCGCTTTTCGATTGACAGCATCCAGCGGAAAGATGCGCCCGGTGAAGTGGTTATCTCATGGGATGGCAACCCGGTTTCGGTAAATGAAGAAGGTAAAATCCCATTTACCATTCCCGGATTAAATGAATTCTCAGTGATGGATGCCCGTGTGATCCAGACCCCGGAACAATATATTCAGATACTCTTTTCAGATCCCCTCACCGGCAAGCAGAACCTGGATGGCCTGATTTCCCTGGTAATTCCCGATAACGCAAACCCCGTTCCCATTAAAATCACCATAGATAATAATGAATTACGCGCCTATCCCTCTTCAAGACAAATCGGGATGCTGACACTTTCGGTAGAAACAGGCGTTCAGAATATTCTCGGGTTTAAATTGATAAAATCATTCAGGCGTGAACTCAGTTTTGAGGAAATAAAACCCCAGATTAAATTTACCGGAAACGGTGTCATATTGCCCTCTTCCAATGGCCTTGTGCTTCCTTTTGAAGCGGTAAATGTGCGCGCTGTGGACATTAAAGCGGTCAGGATTTTTGAAAATAATATTGCACAGTTTTTCCAGGTGAATACCCTCAGCGGCAATTATGAACTTCACAGGGTGGGGCGAACCGTATTGAAAAAAACCATCGCCCTCAATGCGCAAAATGAACTGGACTACCAGTCATGGAAAACCTATTACCTTGACCTGACCGGGTTAATAAAAACCGATCCTGGCGCAGTATATAAAATTGCGATGAACTTCAAAAAAGAATACACTACTTTTCATTGCGAGGGCGAAGAAAAAAAAGAACTGAACCTGACGCAGATAAACCAGGGATCCGGTGATGACGAAGACAACCGTGATGATTATTCTGAAAATTATTATTACTATGACGATTATGATTATTACGATTACAATTATGAGGGATATGATTATGAAGACCGGTACAATCCGTGCAAGCAGGCATATTACGGGAGGAATAAGGAAATAAGCCGCAACATCATCGCTTCCGACCTGGGAATTATCGCCAAGAGGGGAAATAACGGTGAGGTCCTCGTTGCGGTAAGCGATATACGGAATGTAAAACCCACGGGGGGGGTATCGGTGGAATTACTCAATTACCAGCAGCAGGTTATTGCAGCGCGCACTACGGATAATGACGGATTCACAAAATTTGAACCGGAAGGAAAACCCTTCCTGCTTGTAGCCAGGAAGGGCGACCAGCGCGGCTACCTGAAAATGGATGTCGGTTCATCCCCCTCTATGGAGAAAGAGGAGTATGGAGGCCCGGTGACTCGCTTTACCTGACGTTTATTCTTGAAGACAAGGATAATAAACTGCCGGAAAACCATCCCGTGATTTTTGAACTGTTCAACCCGCGAGGGCAGCAGGCGAAGAAGATCGTTAAAACCGAAAATGTGAACGGCTTTTACAATTTTTCAACCGCTACAAACAGCGATGCGCCAACGGGGAACTGGAATGCATCGGTACAGGTAGGGGGGGTATATTTTTCAAAAACACTTAAAATTGAAACCGTAATGCCGAACCGGCTCAAGATCAAACTTGATTTCGGTGCCGACAAAATCTATTCCGGAAAGAAAGTTGAGGGCGTGCTCGAATCACGGTGGTTGCATGGCGCCATAGCGCGTAACCTGAAAGCGCAGGTGGATGTAACCCTTTCGGAAATTTCCACCCAATTTAAAAATCTCAACGATTATGTTTTTGACGACCCGGTAAAACGGTTTACCACCGAACAGCAGACGATTTTTGACGGGAACCTGGATAATTCCGGGAAAGCGAATATTGAACCCGACATCACCCCGACCGATGCCGCACCGGGAATGTTGAAAGCGAATTTTACCGTGCGCGTTTTTGAAGAGGGGGGGAATTTCAGCATTGACAGGTTTTCATTGGATTGTTCACCCTATAAATCGTATGTGGGTGTGCATTCACCGGACGGGGAAAAATATTCCGGTTTGCTCTTTACCGATACCAACCATGTAATTCAAGTGGTTACCGTGGATGAAGACGGTAAAGCGGTTGACCGTAAAGATCTTACCGTGAAAATTTACAAACTCAACTGGCGGTGGTGGTGGGACCGCTATGATGATAACCTGGCTAATTATCTGAGCGAGGAATACCATAGTCCTTACAGGGAACTTTCAACTTCAACGGTTAACGGAAAAGGCCGGTTTGTTTTCAGGGTGGACAGGCCCGAATGGGGAAGATTTCTTATACATGTTACGGATAATGAGAGCGGGCACTCGGCAGGCAAAATCGTTTTTGTGGATTGGCCATACTGGGCAGGGCGCTCTTCCAAGGGGGATGATAAAGGAGCAAAAATGTTACAGTTTTCGTCCGATAAAGATGCATATAATGTGGGCGATAAAATCAAACTATCCATTCCTACAGGTGAAGGATCACGCGCTCTTGTATCTGTTGAAGACGGCACAAGGGTCCTTGATGCATTCTGGGTTGACGGCCAGAAAGGAAACACTGAAGTTACGCTTGTAGCAAAACCTGAAAATTCTCCGAATGTTTATGTTTTTGTTTCACTCATCCAGCCGCATGCACAAACAAAGAATGACTTGCCTGTCCGGATGTACGGAACATTATATATTCCGGTTGAAAATCCCGAAACCCATCTTTATCCTGAAATTAAAACAACTGAATTCTGGAGACCCGAAGAGAAAGCGGTGATAAAGGTCTCGGAGAAAAATAATAACCCGATGACCTATACGGTTGCCGTTGTGGATGACGGATTACTTGATCTTACCCGTTTTAAAACGCCTGATCCCTGGTCATATTTCTTTGCGCGTGAAGCACTGGGAGTTAAGACCTGGGATCTTTACGATTGGATAATAGGCGCTTATGGCGCAGAATTAAAACAACTGCTTGCCATTGGAGGTGATGTGGCGGAAACCGAAAAAGGCGGAAAAAAAGCGAATCGCTTCAAACCGATGGTGAAATTCTTCGGTCCTTATCATCTTAAAAAAGGAAAAACGGCAACTCATGAATTCACCTTGCCGCGGTATGTCGGATCCGTCAGGGTAATGGTTGTTGCAGGAAATACGCCACACTCATTATCGCACAGGGAAGGGGAGGAGGGATCCTATGGTTCCGCTGATATCACCGTTCCTGTTAAGAAACCGGTTATGGTGCTGGCTACTCTTCCGAGAGTTGTTGGTCCCGGTGAAACCGTTGATTTGCCGGTGACCGTTTTCGCTATGGACAAATCAGTGGGAAATGTAAAAGTTGAAGTTGAAAAAAATGAATTTTTTGAATTCCACGACGGCTCTTCAAAGACGGTTTCTTTCAGCGAGCCAGGTGACGAGGTTATTTACTCCAGATTA
>JACPRZ010000022.1:9713-37099 GCA_016193485.1 Bacteroidota bacterium
CCTCGGTATCGGCAAGGTCTCGGTAACCGCCTCATCCGGATCCGAAAAAGCGACTGAAGAAATTGAAATTGATGTTCGCAATCCGAATCCTCTTGTCACCAATATCACCGAAGCGGTTGTTGAACCCGGGAAATCCTGGACGACTTCCGTTACCCCCCCCGGTATGGCAGGGACTAACAAAGGTGCTCTTGAGGTCTCAACCATTCCTCCCATCAATCTGGGATACCGCCTTAAATACCTGATCACCTATCCTCATGGTTGTATTGAACAGACCACTTCAGGGGCATTTCCGCAACTTTACCTTGCGGATATTCTTGAACTTAATTCTGATTTCAGGGCAAAAATAGACCGCAATATCAAGGCAGGCATTGACCGGCTGATAAGGTCGTTCCAGACAACAAGTGGCGGTTTTGCATATTGGCCCGGTGATCATGAAGCATGCGACTGGGGAAGCACTTATGCCGGACATTTCCTCCTTGAAGCCGATGCAAAAGGGTACAACGTACCTGCCCATGTGATAAGTAACTGGAAAAGATACCAGAAGCAATTGGCGCAATCCTGGAGGCCGAACCAGAAATATGCTTATTGGGATCACGGGCATTATTATAATGATGCTTTGATACAGGCATACCGCCTTTACACTCTTGCACTTGCCCGTTCTCCGGAACTCGCTGCAATGAACCGCCTGAAAGAAATGGGTGATATGCCGGTTGTTTCCCTTGCACAGTTGGCAGCCGCCTATGCACTTGCCGGGCAAACCGAAACCGCACAGAAACTTTTATCCGGTAAATCTCTTGAAGTAAAAAACTATGTTGAGATGTCATACACTTATGGTTCTGACGAACGGGACAGGGCAATAATCATTAAGGCGCTCTGCCTGCTGAATGAATATGGAAAAGCAGCCCCCATAGTAAAAGAAATTTCGCAGGAACTGAGCAATGAACACTCATGGATGGGCACCCAGACAACCGCCTGGTGCCTCATGGCGGTTTCTGATTTTGCCGTCAAAGGCGGGGCATCAGATAATTTAGGATTTAGTTATTCCTTAAATGGTTCAGGTGAAAAGAAAATTGAAACAAAAAGGCCAATCGTTCAGATTGAAATACCGGTGAAAACAACAGAGGCGAAAAATGTATCGGTCACTAGCGCTTCAAGCGGTGTTTTGTTCGTGAGGGTTATTACTGAAGGTTACCCTGAAACAGGCGACCAGACAGCGGTGGAAAGCAATCTCGGCCTCGATATTACCTACCGGAAGATGGACGGAACAGCCCTCGATGTGACAAACCTGGACCAGGGCACCGATTTTTATGCGGAAGTAACCATTTCGAACCCCGGTACCCGCGGCTGGTATAAGGAAATGGCGCTGACCCAGATTTTCCCATCAGGGTGGGAAATCCATAATACAAGGATGGATGAAGGACCATCTGCAATAAAAAGCGCTGCGCCAACATACAGGCAATGTATGATAACTCGGTCAATGCGAGGAAGCCGGGGAAATGGATTGAGATAAGTAAAGCGGGTGCGCTCTGATGGTGAATTGAGGTAAATTTTCGCTTTGTAATTCTGGAATTTGTCCCCCTCATTGAGGGTGTGAAGGGGGAGGTGAAAATTTGCCCTGAACCCAGATGAAAGTTACCCCTGTGATTTTTTAAAATCGGAAAGAAACCGTTCAATTCCCGTATCCGTAAGAGGATGGTTGAAAAGCGCCATCAGGACCGCATAAGGAGCAGTTGCCACATCCGAACCAATCTCAGCGCATTTTACTACATGCATCGGGTGGCGTAGCGAAGCCGATAAAATCTTCGTGGCGAATTTATAATTGTTGAAAATTTTCCGTATCTGCGCAATCAATTCCAAACCATCGGTGGATACATCATCAAGTCGGCCAAGGAACGGTGAAACATAAGTCGCCCCTGCTTTTGCAGCAAGCAATGCCTGGCTGGCGGAAAAAACAAGCGTGCAGTTCGTTTTAATTCCCTTGCCTGAAAGGGTTTTTATCGCCCTGATACCCTCCTTTAGCATCGGAACTTTAACTACGATGTTCCGGTGAAGAGAGGCAAGTTCCCCGCCTTCCCGTATCATGCCTTCATAATCCGTGGCGATCACTTCAGCGCTTATATCTCCGTCCACTAACCGGCATATTTCAACATAATGATTGAGGATATTTTTGGAGCCCTTAATCCCTTCCTTCGCCATCAGCGATGGATTCGTAGTTACTCCGTCAAGAATACCAAGCGATTGACATTCTTTTATGTGGGCGATATTGGCAGTGTCAATAAAGAGTTTCATATTATGAAGAATTTATACTGATGCTGAATGATTTTGTGCTGACGCTTCGGTCCTGACGAGACTCCGTCTATCAGGACGTCTCGTACAGCATCCTGACATTTATCGTCAGAACAAATCATTCAGATCAGGATATACTGATGAAGTTTGATTTTGCAAACTCCTGATGATGAATATCAGGATGCTGACCAGCAAGCGTCAGCATTGCAAAATCAAATTCCGTCAGTATATTATTTCCGCAAAGGTAGGAAAAGAGGGCGATGGAGTTCCGTATCGGAATAATTCATTCCTTTGCCGCAATCAATCCAAATTAATCCATAAATCCGACTACCATGAAAAAATCCATTATCTGCTTGTCAGGAATCTGCCTGATTGCTGTTTTTGCTCTTTCCTGTTCAAACACACAGGAAAATGCAACTACTGAAGAAAGCGCCACCACAACCGAACAGGTTGCCGAAGTATGGGAATGTCCTATGAAGTGCGAAGGTAAAACCTATACCGAAGCCGGAAAATGTTCGGTTTGCGGTATGGACCTGGTGAAAGTGGAGAAGCAATAATAAGACCCAAGTCCCAAGACCCAAGTCCCAAATCCCAAGGTTCAAATTCTATGGAAATATTTCTTCGATATAGGTATTTCTTGGTACTTGGAACTTGTGACTTGTGACTTGGGACTTCTTCAGTGCAGGTGTTCCATCGGCAGTGTATTTGGCTTTTCATCGCTGCTCTTATATTCGGTTTCCGTACCGTCATAGGTAAAAATCCGTTCTTTTTCCTTATTGACTAAGGTACCCGCTTCATCAAAATAAAGATAAACTAACCGTGTCTTTCTGCGCAGTGAGATCTTATAGAATCCGGGCATATTGATATTGGTGGTTTTTTCAACCAGCGTCACCGAATATTTTTCATATTTTTCTTTCAGGAAATACTGAATTTGCATGGGAAGTTCTTTAGCAGAAATTTTGGTGGTTTGCTGGCAATAACCCGGAACAGTTTCAACAATTACCGCAACCGGAAATAGAAGTGAAGAAAGTGACAGCAGTTTAATGAAGCCGGTCATCGTAAACCATTATTCTGTTCAAAGGTAGGAATTAGAACAATATGCTATTTACGAATACCGGCAATGAAATTACCCAACGTAGTTTTTCATCCCGCTTACCCCTGCGGCCCGTGAATTTCATTAACAACCTATTGTTTATAAATTATTCCTTCTCTCCCCTACCTGCATAGAGCCATTCGCTATTTTAGCGCACTATGCAGGAGGAGTTATTTACTTCATTATCCGGTAACTTTGAGTTCCTGATCCCCCAGGACAAAGAGTCGCTTCTTGTTCTTTATCATCTTTTTACCCGGATTGAAAACCGGGAGATTGAAGAATCGTTTACTCTCAAGGACTTCCATGACTCCATTGACGATGTCGCGCTCTATCTGCGCAGGGAAAAATCCGTTCAGAAGGAGATACTCGCCAGGCGGCTCAGCCACCATTTTTTCACTACCCTGAAAGCAGGGGACGCCTACCATTTTCAATTGACCGTATTTTCCCGCGATCTGCTCAAACTCCTGAAAGATGAACTCCAGCCGCATTATGAGGGGGTGGAGTTGATCCATACCTTTACCCGGACACTGCCGCTTTATGATGACGACATGAGTTCAGTTGAGAAGTTCGGATACTGGTTTAACAACCATTATGAGCCGGCCCGTAAAGTAATCCTCGCCCACACCGATTCTCTCCAGCGCTTTGTTGACGGCAGGATCTCCGAGTTGAAACAGATACTTAAAACCGATGTAAAAAAAGCGAGAGACCTGATCACCCGCTTTATCATAGTTTTTGAACAGATTGGCAAACAAACCGAAGGAATAATCAAAACCCTTAAATTCAAAGAAGTAGTCGTTGAAAAAATAAAAGGTGCGGAAGAAAAATTCTCCGCTACGAAGGAAGAGTGGGAAAAATATATGAAGATACAGGAAGAGATAATGATCTTCTTTGAAAATGTGGACAGAAGGATACTGTCCATAAGCGATAAAATCGAACACACATGTTCCCGTCTTAAATCCCTCTATGATACCCTGAGGTACAAACAGGAATTTAAAATGCGTCTTGAAAAATTCCTGAATCTTCTCCTTGTGCACAGCGGAGTTAATGACGGGGAAATTGTATTTCCTGATTGTATCGGTAAAAAAACAATTCCATGCATAAGGGAAAAATTTTACTATGTGCCTTCTTATTATTTCGGGAACATCAACCCATCCGCATTACCCGACCTTGCCGAAGATGAAGAGTACCGTATGAAAAGAGAACATGAAAAAATAAGTATGCTGCAAAGGCAGGAATCCGTTTCAAAATGGGTGAATGAAATGATCTGCATTCTTGAGCGGGGGAACAGCGCACAATATGAAGAATGGTTCGAGAAAATATTTGAAGCGGAAAAGAATCTTGAAGTTCCGGTAGATGTCTGCTATGATATGATACAGATCTGCAATAAAAGTAAAATATTCACTCTTGACGTTGAATCTGAATTATACACGGCAAAAACCGATCCCGTAACCCTATGGAAAATGCAATTTCAACCGGTGGACAGGTAACCATCCCCGGTGAACAACCTGTTACCCCTGAAAACCTTATTCTCCCCGATGTTGTTGAGGAGGAGATCAGGAACTTCGATTTCCTGCAGAGCGATGCCGCAAAAAAATATTTTGCCGATGCCGATTTCGCATTAAAGCAGGGCAGGCATATACAACCCTACGGGGATGATTATAAAATATGGGATTTTGTCAATACTTATTTTAATAAAGGACTGGCATGGTATTACGAGCGGCTGTACGGAATATTCCTGCGGAGAGAAACCAATGAGCGGGATCTCTATTTCTACCTTGAATTTGCCGAAGATAACAAAGGTAAATTCGGATACGACCGGAATATACCCATAGAAGACCGCCACGTTGTTTTCGGGATATTGCTCCTGAATGTTTACAGGGAAAAATTTTTCGAAGAAAAAGTGATGAAATGGGAGGAACTGGAGTACCTTATTGAAGAGAGCGAGCAGAAAGAACACTGGCAAAAACTTCTCTATGGCGATGTCCGGAGGAATTACACGCCAAACGAAAAAAATGAAGTAAAGAAAAAAATTCGCAGGTCGGTCTCCTGGTTTGAAAAACTCGGTTGGACCCGGTGGATTGATCAGGAGAAAATCCACTTTGAAATTTTACCGGGAATTGACCGCCTTGCAAAATTATACTCAAGGGAAATCAATCATGTGGACGTGATACTTGAATATCTTGAAGGTGAAAACCGCCAACCGGAAATTCCTGTATAGAAATTCATCACTTGTATCTTTGACCTTTTATCTTATTTTTTATGCAATCCTATCCTAAAATCTATTCCCTTTCCACTGCCGGTGTCCGCCAGCACTTCTGCACGGACTATCTGATCCATCCGCTTCGTACCGACTTTACGGGTGATAACGGGCTGGGAAAATCCATTATTTCCGACCTCATGCAATTGATTTTTGTCCCGCAGCGGGAAATATGGAAACCCGGCACCGAAGGTATTGACAAGCATGAGAGAAAAATAGAAGGAATCCCCCTGAACAGGGATTTTGTGCAATATGCGTATGCTTTTATGAACATTGAAAAAGTAAGAGATAAATTTATCGCGATCGGAGTATATATTCCCAAAACATCCCGCTTCCCGGTGCGGCCATTCATCATCCAGGCATCGGACGATTTTGAAAACAAACAACTGACTCCTTTTGACCGCCCGCTAAAAGCGACCGATTTCATCGGTACTGATAAAACCATTCTTGACCTTAAAGACCTGAAAGAGCACCTCCGCATAAATTTTAACCTGCATCTTAAGGACTTCCACCACCAGCATGGCATCAGCGGCTATTATGAGTTTTTATATAAAAATTACCTGTTGCCTATTGACCTGACGCGGCAGGGAAACCTGAAAGCGTTTGCAAAGATCCTCCAGTCCTATTCAAGGGCGAAAACCCTCGATATCACCAACTCAAAAAGTTTGCAGAATTTTCTTTTTGAGGATAATGATGAAATCCGCGTTCTTTTTGACGACCAGCGCGACAAACTCGAAAGTTACATCAGGCAATACCGCGATAACCTGAAGCAGGTCCGTACCCTCGAATTAAAACAGGCGAAACTTATTGCCCTGAAATCCATTTTTGACCAACGAAGTACTGTCCGGGAAGAATTTTTAAAAGCCGATGCGTTCTGCGCGCTGAAAAAACTTACCGGGGCGCGGCTCCACGATGAATCGAACATAAAGCGTATGGAGGGTAATTTGTCCTCCTATGATCGCAATAAGATGGAATGGGAAAGAATCACCCGGAAAACGCTTGGCGAATGGACGCAGTTGCAGCGTCTTTGCCGCTTATCCTCTGAACATTTTAACAAACTCCGACATGAGTTCAGCGATGAAAAGATCATGGCGAAAAAGGAGGAAGCGAACCGTTTGCGTGACCTTCTGCGGTCAGCCGAAGAAGTTTATCCTGTCTTTGAAAAATACGGTGATGCCGGGAAAATGACGGAGAAACTGGACGAACAGGAGTTGATGAAAGAGAAGAAAGCGAAACTCGCACAATTGAGATCCTTATCTTGTTTTAACGATTTTACCCGGTCGCGCTGGGCGGAGGATGATTATCCAGCGGCTGAAAAATATTACCGTCAAAGAATCAGTGAACTGGAAGAAACGGGCGAGCGCCTCAGCACACTTCTCGACCTCTTTGAGGGCGATAAACCCGATTCCTTTTTTGACTGGGCAATCCGGAAAAATCAGCCGCTTACCCGCGGACAGGAGACCCTGCTGATGCATCTGAAAGAAGTCGGCATCAAAAAACCGGCAGAAATTTCGGAAGGCGCAAGGTTTACAACCGACCCCTCGGAACTGATAAAAAGTTTTGAAGAAGACCCAAAAGGAATATGGATTATTCTCGGACATATCAGGGAGTTTGTCCCGTTCGTTGCAAAGCAGAGATTCAATAATCCGGATAATTTACAGGCGGTAATTGAGAAAGATATCAATGAAATCAGAACTATTATTTCTGAAGCCGAAGGGGAATTGAATACGATACGTAAAATGAACAGTGAATTGGTCAGGATCGGATTTAATGAGGGGTATCTCGTTATTTACCTGAACAGTGATGAGATTGATGCTTACATGACAGATGAACGGCTAACCCGTGAAAAAATTGAAAAAACCAGCCGGTTGAAAGATGAGTTATCCGGTATTGAATCGCTGAGAATAAAATTCAATGCGCTTGACCAGGAAACGATAAAATTTGCAAAACAGCAGATTGAAATTGAAAATGCCATCAGGCAGATTGATATTGTTTCCGGGAATTGTGAATTCAATATTGAAAAACTCGTAAAAGAAACCGGGTTTTCAGTTCCGGAGAATCAGGATGAGAATACCCGTTTTCCTGAAATCCATACGGGAAGCATTATCGAGGTCATCCGGGAATATGAAGGAAGAATCAGCCGTCTTCAATCGCAGAAATCCAATCTTGAACAAATCCTTTCTTCGGCACAGGGGACCATTGAAGGGTGCAGGAATATGGAACCGCTGCTGAAAAAAGAGGTTTCCGATGCTCAAAAAAGGTTTGACGAAAAGAAAACGCTCCTCGAATCCGAAACAACAATTCGCTTTGATGACCTTGTTCTCTCTATTGATTACAGCGATGATGATGTGATGTCGCTCCTTGAAAAAAGCACACGCCTCGAAAAAGAATATAATACCGAGTTCACGCGGGTTACCGAGACATTTGATGAAACAAGAGGTAACCGTAATCCCGACCTGCAGACCGATGCGTTTAACTTTTACACCCTCGTTAATGTCCTTTGCGGCAGGATGGGACTCGATGGGCTTGGACCGGAACTCGAACGTCTTAACGAGGAGTTGAAAAAATTCGGTGAAATGCAACTGACTTTAATACTTGACCTTTTCAGGAAGGTAGAGACGCATTACTACTCCTATAAAAAACTTATTACCGAACTCAATTTCTTTTTCAAAGATAACCGCATAAGCGGTCTTTATCATTTCCAGATTGACTTTAACGAACGGCAGGATATCGCTATTGACTGGATCGGAAAAATGCGCGATAAATCAAAAGACCAGCGGCTGGGTGCCGGATTATTTACTCCCACAGAATACCTTCCCGGTGAAGAAAATTCACCGGAGAAACTGATCATTAATCTCGCCCGGAGTTTCAGTTCCATTTCAAACTGTGAAATAACCGACCTGCTGAACCCGAAATTTTATTTTGAATTAAGGGTTGGCCTTTATGATGACACCCAGAAACGTTTTTCCGGGAGTGGGGGAGAGGCGTACACGGCTCTTGCACTTCTCTGCATAGGGCGCCTGTCGGTAATCCAACGCGATTCATTCCGGCAGGGAGTGCGCTTTATCATCATTGAGGAATTATCAAACATTGATGATACCAATTTCAATCTTTTTCCCGAAATCGCACGCCAGTTCGGGTATCAGTTACTGACCATGACTCCAAAGCCGTTCGGCTCTTATTCCGACAGCGAATGGTTCCTGCACATGCTCATCCGCGGGAAGGAAAAAGATATCAACTACAAGCCCATGAGTTTCTTCCGGCACAAAAATTTCCGCCAGAAACTGGACGAATATGCTGCCGCAGAAAAGAAGAATGATGTTGCATGACATCACAATCTGTTTACCTGAATGTACTCCCTCCAAATTTCCTATATTTGGGAAAATTTTTAGCCATGTACAATAATTATTTTTCGTGTTCATGCGGGTCGGGATTTGCCTGCCAAAGGCAGATCCCTGCCTACCCCTGCCCGTCCGGCAGGCGGGGGACAGGCAGGCGCCTCTGGCGGATAATCCTGACATTAATATGTTCCATTTTTCCTTTAACTTTTTACGGACAGGCACTTACTCACCCCCCGTTTGTAAGCGCAGTCACCGAAAACAGCGCACGTCTTTTTGTCAGGATTGATGCGGTAACTGCATTTGATGTTGTTCTTTCAACCGATTCGGCAACTTTTTCAAATCCCCTGACTTTTTCATCATCTACGGTTGCCGGGAGCGACACAACTGCACTGGTTGATCTTACCGGGTTGAATGCGGATACAAGATATTTTTACAAAATTAATATCAGCGGCAATCCCGTTACCGTTATCCGCTCATTCAGAACGTTTCCGGTTCCCGGGACGGTCAGCAATTTCACTTTTGCCTTCGGTTCCTGCCAGATGCCCAGCGCTGCGCCTGCCGTTGAACCCATATTTGACCGCATCATTGAAGCCAACCCGCGTTTTTTCCTTAATTGCGGTGACTGGGGATATCCCGATACAACCGATAATATTCCCAGTGACAATGATTTCTTCCCTGCAGTATATGATCGCATCATTGAAACCTACCGGTTCCGATACAGCGCTCACACTAATATGAACGAAATGATGAAGAGAATACCGATTGATTATGTTTATGATGACCACGATTTCATGAACAATAATTCCTCGGCAACAACATCTTCCTATGACGGTACAAGCGGAAATGAAATACAGGAAATTGCAAACCCGCCAGGGGCAAGGGAAAATATTATCCGCGCTTATGTCCAATTCTTTCCCGCTTACCCTCTGGTCGATACATCGCAGGGTATCTATCACAGTTTCAGATACGGGAACATTGAAGTGTTTATGTGCGATAACAGGTCGGAACGCTCTCCCAATTTTGAAATTCTCAGCGAATCGGGAAATCTATATTCGGTTAACAGCGTACCCGGCCATACCATGCTCGGCCAGCAGCAGTTCGAATGGCTGAAAAACGGGTTGAAAAATTCCACCGCAGGGTGGAAATTCATTGTTACCGGGGTGGCTTTCAATAAGGCCTACCGCGATATTCTTGAATACGCCCTGCAGCCGTCAATGCAACTTACTATCGGCAAGCCGGTAATTACCGCCATCGTTGACACCTGGGCGGGTTATCTTGCAGAGCAGGACAGTTTGCTTGACTGGTGTTTCAGGAATAACATTACCAATGTAGTTTTCCTTACAAGCGATTCTCATACTTCAGCCATTGATGATGGCGCCAATGCCGGTTTCCCCGAGTTAATGTCGGGTAATCTTTCACAGACCAATTCCCGGCTTGCGAATCTAATGAGTCAGTTCGGATTCTTCATCTGGAACGGGGGGGGGCAGGGCCTTAACGGGAACACTAATTATAAAGATGCCTACGGAAAGGTGGATGTTTACGGTAATGATTCGTTAATCCTTTCCATAATTGATACGGAGGGTGTTGTAATCGCTTCAATCCCGGTTTTTGACGGCTTCCTTCCAGCGCCTATCGGCATCAACGAGGAAAATCTTAAACCGGATCTGAACATGGTATTTTACCTTAAACCGAATCCGGCCGCTGATAATCTTTACCTGGAACTTAAAAATGAAATCAGCGATAAGATCAGGGTTGAATTTTTTGATCAGTCAGGCAAAAAAGTAAAAACATTTGCAGATGTGTTTTCCGGTAAAAAAGTGCAAACGGTTTCAGTCATTGATCTGAACGATGGCATTTATTACTGTGTCTTAAAAACGTCAAAATATATATCCGCCAGGAAGTTTCTGAAAAGATAAAAATGACCCCGTTGCGGGCTACGCCATTGTTCCACAGATATACGCTACGCAACATTACTGTCCATTTTGTACTTTTGCTGACACATAACGAGCAAACACCGGGTTAACTGATTTGTCTTACCTTTTAACACTGAATATTTATGATACGATTTTATGTAGGCGAAAAATGGAAAAAATTTTCCCTCGGTTTCAGGTCAAAATTCCGTTATGCCGTTTCAAATTACGGACGGCTGATGAGTTTCACTGAAAAATATAAAGACGGCAACCTTCTGAGCGGAGGAGATATTGACGGATACAAACTTTTAAACTTCAGGATTTACAAAAGGAAAAAATCGGAATACCGTCACCTTTTCTTTCACCACCTTGTGGCGAAAAATTTTCTTCATAAAAAAAGCCGCTTGCAAAGGTTTGTTCTCCATTTAGACCACGACAAATCAAACAACGCGAAAGATAATCTGAAATGGGCGACAAAAAGCGAAATGATTGAACATAACAAAAAAAGCCCTGCCGTCATTGCCGCTTTAAAGAAATTTATTAAGGCAAACAAGCAGCGGGGGGGGCATAAACTTACAGTGGCGAAAGTACGCGTAATAAAAAAAATGATCTTGAACCCGAAACGCAGAACTCCTTACAAAATAATTGCAAAACGGTTTGGCGTTACCGAAATGACCTTACACCGCATTAAGACAGGTGAAAACTGGAAGTATGTAAAGTGATAAGTGAATTTTCATTTTTACCTAATGAGGGGTTTTTCGTTAATTGGTTTTGGTTAATGGGTTTATATCAGTGAGTTGAATCCGCATATATCTCCAGGAGAACCGCAGTCCGTCCGGATAGAAGAAATTTTTTTAACTTTGATGGTAATAATACACTTCGTTCTGAAATAATGAAGGAAATTTCACCATATAAACCCAGGCATCACATACGCATAGTTACGGCAGCATCGCTCTTTGACGGGCATGATGCGGCCATCAACATCATGCGGAGGATAATTCAATACAGCGGTGCGGAAGTGATACACCTCGGACATGACCGAAGCGTTAATGAGATTGCGGAAAGCGCCATTCAGGAAGATGCGCAGGCCGTTGCCATCACTTCTTACCAGGGAGGTCATGTTGAATTTTTTAAATACCTCCATGATATGCTCAAAGAAAAAGGATGCGGTCATATTAAGATTTTCGGTGGAGGGGGGGGTACTATTTTACCCGGTGAGGCCGAAGAACTGCACCGGTATGGCATTACCAGGATATATTCTCCTGATGACGGCAGGGCAATGGGCCTGCAGGGCATGATCAATGATCTCCTGATGAAATGCAGTTCCCCTTCCGATAGCCATCGGGACCCCCAAAGGGGGGATTTAAAATTCCTGTCTAACGGATGGGTAAAAAATCTCAGGGAGAAAGATTGGAAAACAATTGCCCGGTTAATTTCCCTTGCAGAAAATAATCCTGATGATTTCAAAAAAATATTACTTCCATTACAAAAGAAAAAATCCTCCCCTTCGGGGAGGGACGGGGTGGGGCTTGGCGCTGTCCTTGGAATTACCGGAACCGGTGGTGCCGGAAAGTCATCCGTGATTGATGAACTGGTAAGGCGCTTTCTTTCCGACTTCCGGGATAAAACCGTTGGTATTATTTCTGTTGATCCTACAAAAAGGAAGACAGGCGGTGCCTTGCTTGGGGACCGTATCCGGATGAACTCCATCCATAACGATCGGGTGTTTATGAGGTCATTAGCCACACGGGGAAGCAACCGCGCTCTGTCGGGTGCGGTAAAAGATGCCATCGATATCTTTAAAGCGGCAAACTTCGACCTTATCATTCTTGAGTCGTCCGGTATAGGTCAGTCCGATTCGGAAATTGTCGACTACTGTGATGTGCCGGTCTACGTGATGACTCCTGATTACGGAGCGCCAACTCAACTTGAAAAAATTGACATGCTTGACTTTGCCGCTGTCATTGCATTGAATAAGTTTGATAAACGTGGCGCCATGGATGCACTGCGCGATGTGCGCAAACAGTTCAGGCGTAACAGGCAAATAACAAATGTGAAGGATGAAAACCTTCCTGTTGTCGGAACTATCGCTTCGCAGTTCAATGACCCGGGGATGAATAAACTGTATATCGCGGTAATTGAAAATATAAATTCTAAAACAGGTTCCGGCTGGGAAACAGGATTTTCAGCGCCACTCGAATTATCCGAAAAAATTTACATCATTCCTCCGGGGCGGGTACGATACCTTTCTGAAATAACAGAGACGGTGAGGAACTATTCAACATGGGTAAAAGAACAGTGCGACATTGCCGGCAGGATGTATTCGCTGATAAATTCAGTTGAGGAAGTAAAAAAATCGGCTCTGTCAAAAGGGAAAAAGGAATCCATAGGACATTTGCATAAAATTTACCTGTCACTGGAAAAAAAACTGGACCCTGTTTGCAGAAAAATTATTGAGAGATGGCCCGGAAAAGTAAAAAGTTACAGGGATGAAATTTACAGGTATAAAGTAAGGGGTAAAGAAATAAAAGTGAAAACGCAATCCGAATCGCTTTCACATACTCTGGTCCCGAAAATTTCTGTCCCCGCGTATGAGTCCTGGAAAGATATTGTGTCCTGGTCGCTTGAGGAAAATGTTCCCGGTGAATTTCCCTTTACTGCCGGGGTTTATCCGTTCAAAAGGCAGGAAGAGGAACCTACCCGCATGTTTGCGGGCGAAGGCGCTCCCGAAAAAACCAACCACAGGTTTCATTACCTCTCGCGCGGGATGTTTGCCAAACGGCTGTCAACCGCCTTTGATTCGGTAACATTGTATGGGAGGAATCCCGATCACCGTCCTGATATTTACGGGAAAATCGGCAATTCCGGTGTTTCGGTATGCTGCCTTGATGACGCTAAAAAATTATACTCCGGTTTCAATCTTGCCGATCCGAAAACATCGGTATCAATGACGATCAATGGCCCTGCATCAATAATCACTGCATTTTTTATGAATGCCGCCATTGACCAGCAGTGTGAATTATATATTCTTCAAAATGGCTTGAAGGCGGAAACGGAAAAGAAGATGCATAAAATTTTCGGCCAACAGCATGGTGAACGGCCTCTTTACAACGGTAAATTACCCGATGATCATGACGGGCTCGGGCTTATGCTCCTTGGAGTCACGGGCGACCAGGTATTGCCGGAAGATATCTATGAAAAAATTAAAACCGATACCTTGTGCCGGGTCAGGGGAACGGTACAGGCGGATATTCTCAAAGAAGACCAGGCGCAGAATACGTGCATCTTCTCAACTGAATTTTCGCTGAAAATAATGGGTGACGTGCAGGAATATTTCATAAAGAAAAATGTCCGTAATTTTTATTCGGTCTCTATATCTGGATACCATATTGCTGAAGCCGGAGCCAATCCTATTACCCAACTTGCTCTTACTCTTGCCAATGGGTTTACCTATGTGGAATATTACCTCAGCCGCGGGATGAAGGTAGATGATTTTGCGCCTAATTTTTCATTTTTCTTCTCAAACGGCATTGACCCTGAATATGCGGTCATCGGCAGGGTGGCGCGCAGAATATGGGCAAAGGCGATGAAACTTAAGTACCATGCTAATGAACGGTCGCAGATGCTTAAATATCACATTCAGACCAGCGGCAGGTCGCTGCATGCCCAGGAGATAGAATTCAACGACATACGCACTACCCTGCAGGCGCTTTATGCCATTTTCGACAATTGCAACTCTCTTCACACCAATGCCTTTGATGAAGCCATTACCACTCCGACCGAGGAAAGCGTGCGGAGGGCGGTTGCTATACAATTAATTATTAACAAGGAACTCGGACTTGCCAAAAATGAAAATCCGCAGCAGGGTTCGTTTATCATTGAAGAACTTACCGACCTCGTTGAGAAAGCGGTACTTGCCGAATTTGACCGCATCAGCGAAAGGGGGGGGGTACTTGGAGCCATGGAGACCATGTACCAGCGCGGAAAGATACAGGAAGAAAGTTTGTATTATGAATCCCTAAAACATTCGGGCGATTATCCCATTATGGGAGTGAATACATTTCTTTCTTCAAAGGGATCACCGACAATAATCCCCCAGGCAATTTCCCGTTCCACTGCAGAAGAAAAAGAAAACCAGATAAAAACCATTAAGGACCTTCATTCCCGCCAGGCGGAAAAATCAGGGGAATACCTTAAAAAAGTTCAGGATGCGGCACTACATAACAAGAATATTTTTGAAACCCTGATGGGGGCATCTAAATATTGTTCGCTGGGGCAATTAACCGATGCATTATTTGAAGTGGGCGGGCAATACAGGAGGAATATGTAAAAAGGATGTGTTGAAAAACCGGTTAAAAAATAAATTTGCATACGTGATATACATCATCTACATTTGTGGAGTTTTTCCGGACATTCAATTATTTACTAAATTCTAAAACTGAATTACCATGGAAAAAATAAAAATTATTCTGACCGGGATTATTCTCCTGATAACCCCATTCCTGACTTCTGCCCAGTGTGCAGGAGGAGAAACATCCGTATTGATTCTTATTAAACCGGACAATTACGGGGCGGACATAACCTGGGACATTAAAGAGAATGACGGCAGCCCGATGTATGGCAATGGCGGGCCTTATACCGATGGGGATACCAATACTATTTATGAGACCATCTGCGTTCCTACCGGTTCAACACTTAAATTTACCATTGATGATGTTTATTGCGATGGATTATGTTGCGGGTACGGTGTCGGGTTTTATAGTGTAATTGTAGATGGATATACGGTCGCGACAGGGAGTGAGTACACCTGCCAGGAGGTCTCGGTTTTCCTGGCTCCCCCCGCATCCATTGATGCCGGCCCTACCGTAATTGACCTTGATCCCATTGTAATATTGGGCAGCAATTCCATAACCGGAACCATTAAGAATTTCGGGACTTCCGCTATTACTTCACTTAAAATAAATTATTCAATTAATAACAACATTCCGGTTACAAACCAGTTGACAGGGATTAATATTGATCCATTTTCTACTTATGATTTTACCCACAATATCCCATGGGTGAGCGGTACTGCCGGAGATTATATCTGCAAAGTGTGGACTGACAATATTAACGGGTTGAGTGATAAAAATCCATCGAACGATACTATTACGGTTAATTGTTCCGTGGGATATAAATCCTGCCAGCGGACACCTCTTATTGAGGAGTTTACCAGTTCAACCTGTAATCCCTGCGCCTATTTTAATGTAACGGCCGGCTTTGACCAGTTCCTTACTGATATCGGAGCCAATATGCCTACCGGCTGGGCTACGGCAGTGAAATACCAGATGAACTGGCCTGCACCTGGCAATGATCCGAGTTATAATAGTCATGGCAATACCCGGAAAAATTTTTACGGTGTGTCGGGTATTCCCGATGCCTATATTGACGGGATTAATTATGAAGAACTTGATCCGGCCAGTGCAATGCAAACCTTCATTGATGAGAGGAGAAATGTTCCTTCTTTCCTTGAACTTTTTGCCAACCATACCATAACCGGTACCACCGTTGACATAAGTGTTAAATCGGTCCCCTATACGAATTTCAGTTCCTCCGATAATAAATTATTTCTTGCGGTAATAGAAGATTATTATTATTACCCTGCAAGTTCAACATCGCAGGATGCATTCCACCATGTGATGCGGAAAATGCTTCCTGGTGCAAGCGGGACTACTTATGGCACGGTAAATGCCTTCAGCATTAAATCGCTTACACAGTCCAATACTCTGACTATTGATGCAACACCCCCCCCTGCACAGAATTCTTTTGATCTTTGGGTAGGGATGAATAATGTACGCGTGGTGGCATGGGTTCAGGATATTACAACGCAGGAAGTGTTTCAGTCCGAAATAAGCAGGGAATGCAGCGGGTTAACGGTTACTTCCTCCGCAACTACTGCGTGCGGGGCAGCAGCCGGTTCAGCAACCATTACACCTGCGGGAGGAATGGCACCCTATACTTATTTCTGGAATAATGTTAAGGGACAATCTTCCGCAACCGCTACCGGCCTGCCTGCCGGAAACTTCGATGTACTGGTAGTTGACAATATGCGATGCTTTACTGCGACCACAGTGAGTATCACCGGAATAGCGACCACATCTTCGGTGACCAATCCTTCATGCCTGGCTGATGACGGTAATATCATTCTGACCATGACTTCCGGTACCCCCCCTTATACATATCAGTGGAGTAACGGGGGAACCGGATCGCTTAACGGTAATCTTGGAGCCGGAACCTATTCGGTAACCGCAACCGATAATTCCGGATGCGCATACGAAGGTTCCTTCACACTTACTGCGAGCAATAACCCTGTTGTTACCGGCTCCGTCACTGATGCCGCACCGTTGAACAGCAATGGCTCAGTGAATATTGGTGTCTGGGGGGGAAATCCGCCATTTTCCTACATGTGGAGCAATTCGGCAACTACCCAGAATATTTCGGGACTCGGAACCGGTACCTTTACAGTTACCGTCACCGATTCAAAGGGATGCACTGCTACCAATAGTTTTACGGTAATTGAAACAAACATCAATAATGGAATTTACTCAAAAGTTCCCGGTGTAAAACTGCATCCTAATCCGGTAACAGATTATCTTTTCATTGAATTTGAATTAGAGGAATCTTCTCCCCTGAAACTTGAATTCAGGGACATGTTGGGCAGGTTGATAGCAGTTCGGACCACTGAAATATCGAAAAAGGGACATTGTTCTCTTTACCTTGGCAATATGGATGTTTCTCCAGGCACATATTACCTTGCCTTAACTGCCGGTTCGCAATTTTACAATGTACCTGTTGCAGTGATGGGTAAATAACCGGAGAAAATTATTTATGACCTCCTGGCTGACTCTTATGACTGATAATCTATGAGAACCGCATTTCTGCCGGTAATAATCCTGTCCGTTATCACCTTGTCCGCATTTTCTCAAAAAAGGATGTTACCTTTAGTCAACGTGAAAACTACGGACGGCAAAACAATTAAAACGGAAAAATTCAGGAACAATGGTAAACTTGTCTTCCTTTGTTTTTGGGCTACATGGTGCGGTCCTTGTAAAAAAGAACTGAATGCCTTGTCAGAGGTATATGATGACTGGATAAAGGAAACAGGGGTGAAAATCATTGCTGTATCCATTGATGACTCCAGGTCTTCTTCAAAGGTACCTTCGATTGTAAGCGGAAACGGATGGGAATTCGAAATTTATCTCGATGAAAATTCTGATTTAAAGCGCGCCATGAATGTAAACATGCCTCCGCATGCTTTCATTTTAAATGATAAAGGTGAAATTCTCTGGGAACATGTTGGCTTTAAAGAAGGCGATGAAGACCAGTACCTCCAGGCAATTAAGCGGTTTTCTTCTGCCGGCAGATAGATAGCGTTATCGTTTATTTTTGAACGATGATTATGGGTACATTAAAACGGTTGCTTTCATCACTCTTGTTTTTTTATCCTCTTGTTTGTTTATCCCAGACCATTACGCCTGGCGAAATCCACAGCGACATCCAGGTCGATGCGCAATACTACCGGGACGATTCCGCAATTGGCGCCACTTCCGTTCCCGAAAACATCCTGATGAACAGTTACCTGAATCTACTTTATTCAAGAGGCCCGTTTTCGGGAGGATTGCGGTATGAGGCATATCTGAATTCCATCCAGGGTTATGATACCCGGTACAGCGGAAAAAGCGGAATTCCCTATCGCTTTATTTCATTTGCAAAGGATGAACTTTCAGTGACAGCCGGCAATTTCTATGAACAATTCGGCAGCGGGATGATTCTTCGATCCTATGAGGATAAGGGATTAGGTTTGGATAATTCTTTTGATGGTGTGCGGTTACAATACCGCTACAATGGTTTGCAGATTAAAACCCTGGCCGGGAAACAACGCTTTTTCTTTTCACTTGGCCCGGGTATCGTACGCGGAATTGACACTGAAGTATCCATAAATGAATTTATACCCATTTTACGTGATTCATCCAGAATCAGGTTAATTCTTGGCGGTAGTTTTGTGAGCAAATATCAAACGGGCACTGAAGTGGTTTACCTGGGTTACAATTTGGCTGTTCCGCGGAACGTAGGTGCATGGTCTGCACGGGGCGCTGCATCAATAGGCAAATTGAATCTTTCAGGCGAATATTGTTACAAAATCAATGATCCCGGTGATTTTAATAGATATATTTATAAACCGGGAACCGGTTTATTGTTGACCGCAAATTATTCCGGAAAGGGTTTCGGAATTTTTTTCGGGGCAAAACGAATCGACAACATGAGTTACAAATCGGACCGGACTGCACTGGGCACAGACCTGAACATCAATTACCTTCCGGCCCTTACCAAACAGCATACGTATTCGCTTCTGGCATATTATCCTTATGCCACTCAGCCCAACGGTGAGATCGGTTTCCAGTCGGAGATCAATTATAAATTCCCGAAGGGTACATTATTGGGCGGGAGGTACGGAACCCATATCACGGTAAATTGTCCTTCCTTTAATGGACTGGATACAGCGCGGTACCCGGCAAGCGATGATACCCTGAACCGGCTCGGTTATTCATCGGAATTTTTCGGTGCCGGTAAACTTTTCTTTAATGATTTTAATGTTGAAGTAAATAAAAAAATTTCTTCAAAACTTAAACTCAATTTTGTTTACGCTTATATTATCTATAATAAGGATGTGGTTCAGAATCTGTCGGGTTACGGAACCGTGTATGCCCATACCGGGATGATTGAAGGAATTTACCGGTTGACATCATCCCATTCCCTGAGATTGGAACTGGAACATCTTTATACCCTGCAGGATGACGGCAGTTGGGCGCATTTTCTTGCCGAATGGGGAGCAGGAGAACATTTTTATATTTACGCTATGGATCAATACAATTACGGAAATAAAAAACCGGAAAAACGCGATCACTATTTTTCATGTGGAATCACCTATATTAAAAGTTCAACGCGGATTTCTATGGCGTATGGCCGTCAGCGCCAGGGTTACTATTGCGCAGGGGGGGTATGCAGGTATATACCGGCATCCAACGGAATTACACTGACGGTGATTAGTAGTTTTTAATTTTTTTATCGGAATCAGGGAACAGAAGACAGGATACAGGGAATGAAAGACAGATAAGCGTGAAAACAATTCGTTTGCATAAATTTAATTCAGAGGTGTACCGGTTATTACCTGTCCGGGTTTTAATTGCTTTAATTTTTTTATCAGCATCAATTTTTTCCTGCGATTATGTGGAATATCCCTACACCCCGCCAACTCCGGTCAATGTCAATTCAGATACCGTTCAGAAGGTCAGGAAAGTTATCCTTGAAGAATTTACGGGACATACCTGCGGGAATTGTCCCACAGCCGCAAAAAGCGCAACAGGCTTGAAAAACATTCATGGAGATAAACTGGTTTTGCTGACCATACACGAAGGTTTTTTTGCGCTGCCGCAGGCGCCCCCGTTCACATACGATTTCAGGACTGCAACCGGTACGGCATACGGTTCTTTTTTCGGAGTCATACAGCACCCTATGGCGCTGGTAAACCGGATTGATTATCCTGCGAACAACCATCTGAAAACACCGGGCAACTGGTCTTCATTGATAGACAGTTTATTGGATGTCCCGGTGGAAGCTTTTATCAGCATGGAAAATGATTTTAATGAAGCAACAAAAATACTTGATTGCAATATCAGGATAGATGTGTTACGACCCCTCACCGGTACTTTTAACCTGGTCGTGCTTTTGATGGAGGACAGCATTCAGAAAGCCCAGATCGATTATGATGTGCCGAATGATACTGTGCAGGATTACTGGCACCGCCATATATTGCGGGCTAATATAACAGGGGCGTGGGGTGATTCAGTACTTACTGATCCTCAGGAAGGAGATACGCTTTTAAAAAATTATTCCTATTCCGTTCCTGCAGATTTTAAAGGATACCCGGTACATACCGATCAATGTTTTGTAATCGCGTATCTCTATGATGCAACTCCACCCGCACCTACCTATAGGATATTGCAGGCGGAGGAAACAAAAATAAAATAGGCGGGTAAATGGAAAATTCTTTATCTTTGTTCAATAATTATTAGGAATGAATTTCCGGAAAATGGTCTTTATTACTACCCCGGTAATATTACTTTGTATAATCTTTTTGGGGTACAATAACAGCGATGCCCAGCAATATCAGCTTGAACCTGCCAACTCGGTATCCGGGGCGCTGACTCTTGGTCCTTACCTTCAGACAATCGGAATTAAGATTGACATCATCAACCTTGAACCGGTTAATTTGAAATTGAAATGGAAAATTGTGGAAAAACAATTAAATCCTTTATGGTCTTATTCGGTTTGCGATCATGATTACTGTTGGTCGGGAACATTGCCGGATTCTGCCAATCTGAGTTCGATTTCCGTCAATGATACCGGTTTTTTAAAATTATCTGTGGTGAGCGATACCGTACCCGGAACAGGATTATTAAAAATGCTTTTACATGGAATTTCCGCAGCAGATACCTTAACTTTTAATGTGGAATTTATTCTGGGGATTGAAGATCATGGCGACAGGCGGTTAATTGAAATGAGTCCCGGTAATTCCGCTTCTTATCTTATTTTAAATGTACGGGATCCTGAATATTCCAGGCGGCCGGTACAACTTGGAATTTACAACTCAATAGGGAAGAAAGTTCACAACTTCACCGCCAATTATGGAACCAGTGTTATCTCAATAGAACACCTGTCCACCGGGATTTATTTCCTCAGGATTGAGAATGGAACCGTTCCGGGCGTTTTCCGCTTCAGTAAAATTTAATTCCTCAGTATTTTCCCCGTTTTCAGCAAACTCTGCATCCTTTCAAGCGTTTTCTTCTGGCCGCACAGGGAAAGGAATGCCTCCTTTTCCAGGTCAAGGAGGTATTGTTCGGAAACGCGTGCAGGAGAGGAGAGGTCGCCTCCGCACAGAACCCAACCTAATTTTTCGGATATAAATTTTTCGTATGGCGTAATATAATTTCCCGCTACCATCGAATCGGCTCCCACATAAACCAATCCGAGCGCTGATTTGCCGGGAACAAGAATATCTTTCCGCTGCATGGGCGCTTTATATCCGGCATCAGCCAAACGGATGGCAATGGCTTTTGACTCACCAAGCAGCCGGTTACGGTTGAGTGTTATCGTATCTTTACCGGGTATCAGGTAACCAAGTTCAAACGCTTCTTTTGCCGAAAGGGACACTTTTGCCTGCCCAATCGTCAGGAATTTGTCGCGGAAAACATTCATCATCACATCACCTTCATGAAGGGAATCGGACATGCGTATCGCCATTTCCTTGGTTCCCCCCCCTGCCGGGATCACCCCTACACCGAATTCAACCAGTCCCATGTAACATTCGGCATGGGCGTTGACCACATCGGCATGAAGTGAAATTTCACAACCTCCGCCAAGGCACAGGTTATGCGGGCTCACAACAACCGGAACCGGGGAATATTTCAACCGCATATTCGTACCCTGGAATAATTTTACCGCAATATTCAATTCATCCCATTCCTGTTCAAGCGCGAACATGAGTATCATGGCGACATTGGCGCCTGCGGAAAAATTTTCCCCTTCATTGGAAATTACCAGGCCTCTGAAATCCTTTTCGGCAATATCGAGCGACTTATTGACTGCTTCCATGATCTCACCGCCAATGGTGTTCATTTTGGTGTGGAACTCAAGATTAAGTATTCCATCACCAATATCAATCAGGTGGGCACCTGTATTTTTCCAGACCGTATCGGTAGGCCGCAGGGTATCCAGAAGGATGAAATTTTTTATTTCATCAATAGCAAAATAATCGCGCTGCGGGATATTATAGTACAATTTAGTCCGGCTGTCAATATCGTAGAACGATGTATCGCCATCCGAAAGCATATCCATGACCCATTGTGCCGGTTTGAAACCGTTTTTTATCATCTCGTCAACCGTATCTTTAACCCCCAGGGCATCCCAGCACTCGAACGGTCCAAGTTCCCATCCGAAACCGGCATTCATGGCCATGTCAATTTTGTAGAGGTCATCGCTGATTTCAGGAATCCTGTTTGAGACATATTGAAACAGTCCGTAAAATGCCGTCCGGTAAAATTCACCGGCTTTGTCATTGCCTTTTACCAGGATTTTCAGCCGTTTTTTCAGGTCATCAACATTTCTTGCCGCTTCGAGGGTAGGGAATTTAACTTTTTTCTGCGATTTATATTCAATTGTGCTGAGGTCAAGCGAAAGAATTTCACTTTCTCCTCCCTCTTTTTTTACCTTCTTGAAGAAACCCTGCCCGGTTTTGGCTCCGAGCCATTTGTTTTCAACCATCTTTGTGATATAACCGGGAAGGTTGAACAGTTCATTCAGTTCATCGTCCGGCAGATTTTTTTTCAACCCGTTGGCTACATGCACAAGGGTGTCAAGCCCTACTACATCACAAGTCCTGAATGTTGCCGATTTCGGCCTGCCGAGTACAGACCCGGTGAGGCGGTCAACTTCTTCAACCGTAAGTCCCGTTTTTCCAACCATGTGAAATAGCGCCATGATGGAGGCGACTCCCACCCGGTTGGCAATAAAGGCGGGTGTATCTTTGCACAAAATGGGCGTTTTACCGAGGTTAATGACCGCATAATTCATCAGGAAGGAGATGACATCAGGATCGGTTTGTTTTGAAGGAATAATTTCAAACAGTTTCAGGTAACGGGGGGGGTTGAAAAAGTGCGTACCGCAGAAATTACTGGTAAAATCATCACTGCGTCCTTCAATGAGCATATTTATCGGGATGCCGGAAGTATTTGTTGTTATGAGGGTTCCCGGTTTGCGGTATTGTTCCACTTTTTCAAAAATCTTTTTTTTGATTTCAAGGTTTTCAATCACCACTTCAATGATCCAGTCGCAATCGGAAACCGCCTGGAAATCATCTTCAAAATTACCCGTCTTTATCCGTGAAGCATAACTTTTGCTGTAGACAGGTGACGGATTTAATTTCAATGCGGCTTCAAAGGCGCTGTTCACGATACGGTTCCTTACCACTTTATCGTTAAGCGTGAACCCTTTCTTTTTTTCATCGGGTGTGAGTTCAGAAGGCGCAATATCGAGAAGGAGGACAGATGTCCCGGTATTGGCAAAATGCAGCGCTATCTGGGAACCCATTACGCCCGATCCGAGCACCGCTGCTTTTTTAATAATCCTTTTCATAACAGGGAAATTTGTTTAGTGAATATTTTTTGGGAATGTCACTTGCGCAAATGTAATTAATTTGCCCACTCCGTAATTGTGATTTTTATTACTTTCGTCCTTACTAATTCACTAATATTATTCAGGTTTTATCAACACTTTTTTTATTTAATGCAATTCGATGTTATTATCATAGGCAGCGGACCGGGAGGATACGTAGCTGCCGTCAGGGCGTCACAACTGGGGCTGAAAACCGCAGTTGTTGAGCGCGAGTCATTAGGCGGAATATGCCTGAACTGGGGATGTATTCCCACAAAAGCTCTTCTTAAAAGTGCTCAGGTTTTAGATGAAATAAAACATGCCCGTGACTTTGGAATATCGGTTAATAATCCGGATCCGGATTTTAAGGCGATTATCAAAAGAAGCAGGAATGTCGCTGAGGGAATGAGCAAGGGAGTCCAGTTTCTCATGAAGAAGAATAAAATTGAGGTAATCAGGGGAAGCGGCAAACTTAAATCCGGTAAACAGGTTGCCATAACCGATGACACGGGTAAGGAAACTATAATGGAAGTAAAAAATATTATTCTTGCCGTAGGAGCCCGTTCACGTGAACTGCCGGGCCTGAAAATTGACGGCAAAAAAATTATCGGGTACAGGAAAGCGATGGCACTTGAAACATTGCCGGCATCAATGGTTATCGCGGGATCCGGAGCAATCGGGATGGAATTTGCCTGGTTTTACAAGACGCTCGGTACTAAGGTTACTTTGGTTGAAATGCTGCCAACCATTTTGCCTCTTGAAGATGAAGAAATATCGGCATACATGGAACGCCATTTACTCAAAAACGGGATGGATATCCTGAAAGAATCAACGGTAGGAAACGTTGATACTTCAGGTTCAAGGTGCATGGTAAAAATCAATACAAAGAGCGGGGAGAAAACCGTTGAATGTGATATCGTATTATCTGCCGTTGGAATTGCTGCCAATATTGAAAATATCGGAATTGAGGATCTCGGAATAGCGGTTGATAAGGGCAGGATATTAACGGATAACTTTTACCGGACAAACATACCATCGATCCATGCGATTGGTGATTGTATTCAGGGACCTGCTTTGGCACATGTGGCATCGGCTGAGGGAATTATTTGTGTTGAAAAAATTGCAGGGATGGATCCTGAACCGCTGAATTATAATAATATTCCCGCATGTACTTATTGTCAGCCGGAAGTTGCTTCAGTCGGATATACCGAAAAAGATGCAAAAGAAGCGGGTTATGATATTAAAGTAGGTAAATTTCCATTTACGGCTTCCGGTAAGGCGAATGCATCCGGGTACAGGGACGGTTTTGTAAAGGTGATTATTGATTCGAAATACGGTGAAATACTGGGTGCTCATATGATTGGCAGTAATGTTACTGAACTTATTGCGGAAATAGTAACAGCGCGCAAACTGGAAACAACGGCACATGAGATCATTAAATCCGTTCATCCGCACCCTACCATGAGCGAGGCGATCATGGAAGCAACGGCCGCTGCGATAGGAGAAGTGATACATTTGTGAGAGAAGGAGGGAATGAGGTAATGAGGGATAGGGGCAAATAACAGTTTCAAAAGACCTGATGCCAAAAATTCTGCGAATAATAAACCGGTTCAATCTCGGGGGCCCAGTTTTAAATGCCGCACTGCTGACCAAACACCTGCAAACTGATTTTGAAACCCGCCTGGTTGGCGGATTACATGAACCGGGTGAGGAAAGTGCTTCTTTTATTTTTAATGAGATGAATATACCATTTGAGGTAATCCCCGGAATGAGAAGGAATCTTAACCCGTTGAATGATTATTTTTCACTGCTGAAAATCAGGAAGATTATCAGGGAATTCAAACCGGATATTGTTCATACCCATGCAGCCAAGGCGGGAACTCTCGGCCGGTTAGCAGCCCGGATGGAAGGAATCAACACCATTGTCCACACCTTTCATGGTCATGTATTTCATTCCTATTTCAACAAATCCATAACCGGCCTTTTTATTGGGATTGAACGGCTTCTTTCGCGAATCAGTTCGCGAATTATCGCTATCAGTGCGAAGCAGGCAGAGGAATTAACATCCCGTTACAGGATATGTTCCGCTGAAAAAATTACAGTTATTCCTCTGGGTTTTGATCTTGGAAAATTCACCAATAATATGGCTGAAAAAAGAATTGCGTTCCGGAATCGTTTTAAAACAGATGATAAGACCGTTGCCATAGGAATTATCGGGAGGATGGTTCCTGTAAAAAACCACAGGATGTTTATTGAAGTATTCCGTCTTGTCAGGGAAAGGGTTACCGTACCCGTTCGCGCATTTATTATAGGGGATGGTCCCATGAGGGACGAAATAATTCAACTGGCGCAACATTCCGGATTATCCGTTGGCTGCCCGGATGAGAGCCCGGATGGAAAAGATATCATATTTACATCGTGGATTAAGGAAATGGATGAGGTTATGGCGGGTTTGGATATTGTATCCATGACTTCCCTTAATGAAGGGACCCCGGTGAGTATCATTGAAGCTCAGGCAGCCGGTAAAGCGGTTGTTGCGGTGAAAGCGGGTGGGACAGGTGACATTGTTGACCCCGGAGTAACCGCACTACTTGCACCCCCCGGAGATATTTCCGTGTTCACATCTAACCTTGAATCTCTTGTAATGAACGTAGAATTGAGAATTAAGATGGGGAAAAGCGGACGTGATTTTTCAACGGGACGGTTTCACTATAATAGAATGGTCAGGGAAACCGGGGATTTGTATTTTTCACTTATTCGTTAATAGAACTTATTATTTATATCTTTGTGACCTTTTTACATATTATGAACACCAGGATATTGCTGATTTTCGCACTGGGATTATCTTCCTGTTCTGTTTTTCGGCCATCACTGATGCTCAGGGCCGGAAGAGATTTCCCTTTTGCACCGATAACCGATACCGCCTCCCCAACATACCGGATTGCTCCGAATGACATTATTCAATTCAGGATCTTATCGAATGACGGTTTCAAACTGATCGATTTTAATGCGTTTGGCGACAACACGAACTGGGGATCACAGCAGGCGATAAATTACCAGACCTACGTGATTGATAATGACGGCACCGCCAAACTGCCCCTGTTGGGTAAAACTTCATTAGCGGGAATGACGCTCCGGGAAGCAGAACAATTCCTTGAGGGAATATATTCGACTTTTTACAATAAACCGTTCGTGATGGTCAATGTAACAAACCGCAGGGTGATTATTTTTCCTGGCGGGGACGGAACGGC
>JACPRZ010000022.1:37119-54204 GCA_016193485.1 Bacteroidota bacterium
AAGAGTAATCCCGCTGAACAATCCAAACACAACAGTATTTGAAGCCCTAGCCATGTCCGGTGGTATTTCTCAATTCGGGAAAGCAAGAAATATTAAACTTATCAGGGGGGATTTAAAAAATCCGAAAATATTTAAGATCAATCTTGCCACAATTAAGGGGGTTAAAGAAGCCAATCTAATTTTACAGGCAAATGATATAATTTATGTAGAACCCTCTTTGCGGCTCAGCCAATCCATCTGGGGCGAGTTGACACCCATCGTGGGGATTCTGACAAATATTGTTTTTATCTGGTCATTTCTTACCCTCAAGTAATGAACATCAGTACGGTTTTTTCAAAACAGAACCATGATCAACGAGGTTGATGGATTTCCCGGATTGTTGGTGATGGAACCGAAGATTTTTTCCGATGAAAGGGGTTACTTTTTTGAGTCCTTCCGTGATGAGACGTTAATATCGTCCGGTGTAAAAATAGATTTTGTACAGGATAATGAATCCTGCTCTTCAAAAAATGTACTCAGGGGATTACATTTTCAGCGGCCGCCACGGGAGCAGGCAAAGTTAGTGCGTGCGGTGAACGGATCCATACTGGATGTTGTGGTTGATATCCGCAAAAATTCACCTGCTTTCGGAAAACATTTTTCAGTTATTTTATCCGCCAGGAACCATAAAATGCTTTATATCCCGGCCGGATTCGCACATGGTTTTCTTTCCCTTGAAGATAATTCCGTAGTTACCTATAAGTGCTCTGGTTACTATAACAAAGAATCGGAAGTGACCCTTCTGTGGAACGATGATGGACTGAATATCGAATGGGGCATTACCGAACCTCTTGTTTCAGTAAAAGACAGGCAGGGGATATCTTTTCGAAATTTCAATTCTCCGTTTTTAATGCCATCCAATGACTGACATCATTATGGGCGATACCGCCCGGTTACTTCTTTTTTTTGCATTTTCCTTTGCATTTTCTTATTATTCAAATATTGTTTTTCTTAAATTTATCAAGTCACCGGGAATCAGAAAAAACGGAAATTCACAGGAACGATGGGCAACCTCCTCAAAACCGGCTACCGGTGGTCTGACATTTTACCTTGTTTTTCTACTTTCCTCTGTTTTTTCATTTTTTTTTATTCATGATGGTAATGAGGTTCCCGGTAGTTCCTACACCGGGCTGCTCGCCTCCGGGTCGCTTGCTTTTCTGATGGGTATTGCGGATGATGCTTACGGTACAAAACCAATGCTGAAATTTGTCACTCAGGTAATCTGCGGAATCATTATGATCATGACAGGAACCGTAATTCACTTTTTTAATTATGAACTCCTTAACTTTTTACTGACCGTATTATGGGTTGCCGGTATGATGAATTCCATTAATATGATTGACAATATGGATGGATTAGCCGGGGGAATATCTATTAGCATCCTTCTCGCCATTATCTTAATCATGGTTTTTTCCGGGTTGTCCGGTGATATTCACTTAATTCTTTTTGTTTCTCTGGTTGCCTCTCTCATTGCATTTCTGAAATATAACCTTCATCCTTCAACAATATATATGGGAGATACCGGCAGTCAGTTCCTTGGAAACCTGCTCGCTTATGGCGGAATTCATTATTTATGGAATTTCGACTGCGGTACGGACGCATCTGATTTTATTCCGGCACTTGCGGTTGCACTGATTTATATTATTCCCCTGTCCGATACATTTACCGTATCATGGAACAGGATTTTATCCGGATCCTCTCCTGTTATTGGCGGTAAGGATCACACGTCACATCATCTTTCGCGGCTTGGTTTTTCAGACAATAAAGTATTCCTGATATTTACGTTAACTGCCATGTTCTCTTCCTTCATTGGTATTTTACTTTTATTATCGGATTTTTTCTACGGATTATTTCTTACCGCCCCTTTACTAATCGGGCTTGTGATTTTCGGGATACTTCTTTCCGTAACCAGGATCGGAATAAAAAAGTGAATAGGTGATGCCGCCTGCCGATGCTAATTTCAGGTCAAAAACGTACTGGACCATAACGTCCCTGGTTATCGCAATCATTTTATTGATCGGAATTGTTTTTATAATTTTCTTTTACAGGAATTCTCTCACTCCGATCAGATATATTTTCACCGATAAGAAACCGGCTCTTTTTTTTGCCGGTGAAGGTGTGCCGCTTGAAGACGTTGAGGTAAAAGACCGTTTTCTCCGGCAGATTTATTATCACGGTTCCTGGCTTTCCCATTCGTACATATTCACCCGCAGATCGTTGAAATGGTTTCCCGTGATAGAACCTATTTTACGAAAATTTGGTATTCCTGATGATTTTAAATACCTTGCTGTTGCCGAGAGCGAACTCTCCAATTCAATATCATCCAAAGGCGCTGCAGGGTTTTGGCAGTTTATGCCGGAAACAGCAATACAGTACGGGCTGAACGTGAACAACGAGGTGGATGAACGGTACAATATTGAGAAATCAACGGTTGCCGCCTGCAAATACCTCCGGTTTGCCTTTAAAGAACTTGGAAGTTGGACGCTTGCCGCTGCATCCTATAATATAGGTGTACAGAGATTGAAAGACCAGATGACAAGTCAGAAAAAATCTGAGTTCTATTATCTGAAACTGAATGAAGAAACAACAACGCATATTTACCGGATACTGGCCATCAGGGAACTCATGAAAAATCCTGCAAAATATGGTTTCAAAACCCATGGGAAAATGAAAGAACACCCGTTACCTGTCCGGTATTTTACCATTGATACCAATGTATCAAATCTCGAAGGGTTAGCGCGGAAATTTAATCTGCAGGTCCAACTGATTAAAATCCTTAATCCGTGGATATTGGGTAACACTCTGACGGTTGACAGCGGTTCGTCATTTGTAATAAAAGTTCCCCAAAAAGGGTACGAAAAGCTGGTGATGGCAGAGTTTATAGAAGATACGGTAAAGAAAATGGATGGAGAAACATCACTAGTCCGGTTGGATACTTTAAACCCTGATACCCTGTGGAAATCTTTAACGAAGGACAGCAGTAACACTCTTCAGAAAGATTCGGCCCCCTGAATATTCCCGGAAAAAATTATCAATTCCTGTTAACTTCCCGGTGGAACTTCAACATCGGCATTAATAGCAACACGCGTTTCTTTGGGATCGGTATTGGCAACAACAGTAACGGTTTTGGTTTGTTTTCCCTGCTGCTTGCCGGGTTTATAAACAACTTCAATTTCACCGGTTCCTCCGGGAGGGATAGGTTCTTTCGGCCAGGTAGGCACCGTGCACCCGCATGAACCATGGGCATTTTCAATTACGAGCGGGTTGGCGCCTGTGTTGGTAAATTTAAAAAGGTGTTTATTTTCGGTCTCTTGTTTGATATTCCCGAAATCAAATGCATCCTCAAAGAATTTAATTGTTGTTTTTGGTAATTCCGGTTTGTTATCTGCCACCTGAGCGGCTATATGGTCATGATCTGATTTAGCATCGGTTTGGGGGTTGATTGTAGTGGAAGCCAATGATTCATTGCCTTTCAATAGTTCTGAACCTGAACCATCCCAAAGGAGATAGGTCTGCACGATCAGGGTGCCGGCTATTACCGCCAGCAACCCGATTTTTATTTCCTCTTTCATGTTAATATGAACGACTTAAATTGGTTTTTGTCATGGACTGTATAATGCGAATGAAAATGATATATCTACGGATTTACGTATTCCCAATACTAATCCCGATAACTATCGGGACGAATATAAATGCAACGTGGCGATATTTATTCGTATCATTGGTATTGCGATATTTAATTTCAGGAAAAATTTCATTATTCGCATTTTAATGCTAATAAAAAGTTATTTATTTCCGTCAAAATAATTAGTCGGAAACAGGAGTTGATTTTTCTTCTTTTGTTTTCCCCGCACAGCATGGCATAGTGCAATCTTTTGCATGGGCGGTTTGAGTTTTATCACCGCATGAATGGGTTTTTGTCTGACCATGGCTGCAACATGCTTTTTTCATGGCGGGTTGATCTTTTACAGCGCCTTTTTCGCTAATGGCGACTTTTTCGGGAACGCTTTCAACCTTTTCGGCTTTTTTGGGTTCTACTGTGGTTTTGGCAGGAGTTGTGGTTGCTTTTTCCTGGCCAAATAATGCGGTCGCAATGAAGAAAGCACCGCAGAAAATGAAACTGGAAATGGATTTTTTCATTTTAAAGTTGTTAAGGTTAAGAAACTATCAACGGAATTACTTTTATGTGAGCGCAAATATATCAGCAAATCCGATATGCGAGAATGATTTTAACAATTATTTAGATTCCCTGATAATTTTAAATGCTTCTTTCAGCAGAATGGGTTTATCACCATCATAAGCGGCTACAAATGCATTTTTGAGCAGGGGATCCTTTATTATCTCCTCCTTTAAATCAACTGCCGACCGGTAATTGGTGAAAGATCCGGTTGTTACCACTGTAAATCCTTCGGCATTTACAAAAGTATTTATATTACCCAGTTTGTTACATTTTTCCTGTACCTGCGGTGGTACTCCCTGTTTAAAAGCCCCTAATTGTACTTTGAACCGTATGTTATGTTTGACCTCTTCCAGTCCATTTGATTTAACCTGATTTTTTACAGTTGATTCTTCCGTTACTATAATATTACTTGTGCCCGTTGAACCATAACTGCCGACCGGTATTCTTTTACCTGCCTTGTAAACCACAATAAAAGCGCCCTTGAAGCCCTCACCCAGCATTTCATCCCGGTGAATAACCGCCTTATCGTAATTTTTGAACTCACCGGTGTAGTACCGGGTCAGGCCATCATCTCCCTTGAAGGTGACCAGGTCACCAACTTTACCGAAAATATTAAAGCGGGGTTTAAATCTGAATGCACCCAATTGAACCCTGAAGAGAACATCTTCCTCAACAGGGCTTATTTCCGGTTGTTTATTTAAAAGTTGAGCAACCTTTGCGCTGTCAGGTACGATGTCGGTCTTGTAAACCGGCACCCATTGAATGAGTTTCAGGTCGGGGAGGATTCCTTTTTCAAGAAGATGTATTCTTTCAACTTCCGCTTCTTCGGGATTAGGAAAATTTCCTACCATGTAAACGGTAGTACCGTCACTGGCATTATCGCTAACCACGCCTTCATAACTTAAAAGTTTGTCAACAATATCGGCAGAAGGATTTGTTCCGGGCGGGAAGGCGGCAAGTTGCACCCTGAATACGGGAGTAGTATCTTCCGGAACCGCTTTTTTTACGGTATCATAATAGGTAAGGTAATTTATTGTGTCTTTTATCGCAACACCGAATTCATCAACCGTTGCGCCAGGAGGGCTGTGAATCTCATGGTCAATATAATCAGGGTATCCGTCCTTATCAGTGTCAATAGGGCAGCCGGTAGTGTCAACGGATACACCAACAGGTGTGCCGGGGCAAAGGTCTTTTGAATTTACCACCCCGTCCTTATCCTCATCTTCAAGGAGTGCAAGAAGCGCTGAATCAACTGGCGGAACAGGAGGGGGGGCTTTGATAAGATCATAATGAAAACTGATCCCGGTAAAAAGAAAATTATCATTACCGCTGTTTCCTTTCCTGGTTCCCGAACCTTTGCCGCTTACATTATCAGCAAGATCAGTAAAAGTGAGATGAAAAACCGGCATCAGTTCCAGCCGCATCCTCTCATTGATCTTATAGCGTAATCCTATACCGATGGGCAGCGCCATTGCGGTTTGCGGATATTTTCCCAAGCCGTCAATGTCGGCATCGCGCAGGTCGGTTTCATAGGTATTATCGCGTGACAATATTTTGCCGTTCGTTGATAATCCCTGCGGAACGCTGTGAATGGAACCGTCATTCCAGTAGTAGTAAGAATAGGCAGTATCGTTGATTTCTGTGGAGAGATCGCCTTTTGCGCGGAAATCGGTAAATTCGACTCCTATCGAAAAAAGAGGACTTAGTTTGCGTTCCGGTTTTAGAAAATGGTCAAAATTGTAAACGGCCGACAATCCTCCGAAAACAATGCGCGATTCAAAATTGAGATGGCGCGTAGTTTCATCCGCACGCACTTTGCCGCGCATGCCGTTGAGATACACATGCAGGTAGGATACGGGATTATAGGAGAGCGTGAACCGGTATGCGAAGTGATTGATGAAAGGAAGGGTTTTTACTTCGTTTTTGATATCTCCCAGGTAAGAAAAATACCCTGTTCCGAACCCGATTGAAGGTACGGGTGTTACTTTGTACGAACGGGGAATTACCGGAGTGGGGGGTACGCTATCCTGGCCGCTGGATAAAAAGGGGAAAAAGAAATTTATGGCAAGAATAGCCGCAGATGACAAAACCTTGTTCATAAACGAAATAACCTGCCAAAGTAATAAAAAAATTTACGCGGGTATTTCTGCCGGCAAATATCATTATTTCCCGCAGATTGCGCGGATAATCGCTGAAAAAAAGAATATCTGCGGTCATCAGCGAAATCTGCGGGAAACCATTTTGGTTCTATTTACCCGCCTTTGGGTGGGTTCCTTCAGGTTAGGTGGTTCAATTCGTAAAAAACAACTTTCCACACTGCAGGTTTCCATCTTCACCATTGATGTTGTAATAGTAAATGCCAGAGGGTTGGGAAATATTAAGCGTTAATCGTTCACTGATATTAGAAAAAGAAGATGAATAAATTTCTTCACCGAACACATTGTAAATTTTTAGGGAATAAGGGATAGGGGATAAGGAATAAGGAAATACAAGGGTGAAGGTGCCGTTGCCGGGGTTGGGGTAAATAGTTACACTGGGAGTTAAACCGCTAATTTCAGCAACGGATGTTGCGGGTGAAAGTTTCACTATCCAGTAATCCTCCATGCCATGATTTCCTGTGACATCTCCGTTTGGACTTTTAGATGATCCAGCAACCACATACCCACCTTCAGAAGTATTCTGAATGGAATATGCCTCATCAAAATTTGTTCCCCCAAAAGATTTTTGCCATGAAATGTTTCCGCTGTTATCAAGTTTTACTACCCAATAGTCCGATAAGCCATGATTTCCTGTAACATCCCCGTTATCGCTGTCAGACCTGCCAGCCACTACATAACCACCATCGTTGGTTTGCTGAATTGAATATGCCATATCATTATTACTTCCTCCAAAAGATTTTTGCCATGAAATGTTTCCACTGCTGTCAAGTTTTACTACCCAATAGTCATTATTGCCACGATTGCCAGTAACATCTCCATTACTGCTATTTGATACGCCTCCTATGATATACCCACCATCGTTGGTTTGTTGAATTGAATATGCCATATCATTATTACTTCCTCCCAAAGATTTTTGCCATTGAATTAAGGGCTGGGCAAGAGCCGGAGAAAGTTCCAGCAGTAGTTGCAGTGGCAGTAACAGGTGTAATAATGTTGGCATTGTTTTAATGGATTGAAGGGGTAATACTATTTTTGGATTTAGATCAATGGATTTAATTATATTTCATTGAATTCCTCAATGCTGATTTGGGCTTGCCGTAATAATTTCCGCACCAATCCAATTCCAAGTTCTTTGTGTTGCGGTACGGAAAGAGTGTATAAATAACCTTTTTTGATAAGCATAACATGAGATCCTTTTTGCCTGCTGATACTCCATCCTTTTCGCTGGAATTTTTTTACGGTTTCAGCGCCTGAGCATAATTTTAATTTAACGCTCATACTTCCACCGCTATTCTTTTCCTGAAATATTTTTTATCTTTTTTATGTATCGCGCCATAATGACTTTTTTCTTTCATTACATCAAGCCATAATTCTATTGCTTCTTTTATGTTTTCTTCCGCCTCGGCAAGCGTTTTACCTTGCGATAAACAACCCGGTAATGCCGGTACTTCTGCTACAAAATAACCGGTTTGGTCCCTTTCAATAATGACTTCTAATTTCATAGTTAAGTTGAATTTAATGAATTAAACCGATACAAATGTAGGTATAAAAAGACAAACCATGACAATCTCCAGGTTAATTTTCTCCTATTATTCCCACCTTTGCCCCGCACATAAAACTTATATGTGGGGCTTTGTGGAAATTCAGTTCCACCGGCATCCGGTTTTTGTTAATCTGAAAAATATGTTATTACTCAATATCCAAAAATGAAGCCACTGATTACACGGATTAAATCTAATTTTTTTGTTTTATAATAAAAAATCCGTGAAATCTGTGGCAAGAAACCTGGGCGCTAATCGGTAACATAATATCTATGAAAACCTACAGAATTTTTTTCGCACTGATGATTTCCGCAGCCATGGTGGCAGCGGTTTATTCATTTATACGCTCTGAAAAAGAACCCGTACTGCCTGACCCGGTAGTCATCGAAACAATCGATGATACGCCTCTCATCTTTCCAAAGGGCAGTTCATACCACAAAGAATGGAAGAGAGTGGATTCCCTTACTTCAAAAGGATTAACGCAATCTGCCCTGAAAGTTGTTGAATCAATATATGTAAAAGCCAAAACGGATAACAATGCCGCACAGACGGTAAAAGCGGTTATTTTCAGGATGAAACTTGAAGCCAACCGCGAAGAATCATCCCTGCAAAAATCCATTGACCGGATGAATGAGGAAATAAAAACCGCTCACTATCCGCTGAAACCCGTACTTCATTCCATCCTTGCAGAATTATACTGGCGTTTCTATCAGAACAACCGCTGGAAATTCCAGGACAGAACTCAAACCGTTAATTTTAAGTTGGACGATATAAATACATGGGATTTGAAAACTATTGTCCATTTTACAGTAAAGCATTATCTGAGTTCCTTGCAGAGTGTTGACAGTTTGAAGCGCACCCCCCTGAACATCTATGATGATGTTATCATCAATAACAACCTGCCTGTAAAAGAAAACCCTTCCGGATCACGGAAATTCCGCCCTGCTCTTTATGACTTCCTTGCTCATCGCGCTTGCGATTTTTTTATGAACGAAGAACCAGGTATTATCCGCCCTGCAGAACGGTTTGAACTTAATTCGGAGGTCTTTATCCGCCCTGCAGAAAATTTTGTGATTCTCCGGCTGGCTTCACATGATTCTCTTTCGCTGAAATTTTATGCAATCAGGATACTGCAGGACATGGTTGCATTTCACCTGAAAGACCCCAACCCTGAAGCCCTTATTGATGCAGACCTGAAACGGCTGAAGTTTGTAAAAGAGAAGTCAGTTATTGAAACAAAAGACAGTTTATTTCTTACTGCCCTGCAAACACTGGAAAAGAAATTTATCAATAACCCTGCTTCATCTGAAATCAGTTATGAAATCGCCAACCATTATGTTAACCTGGGTTCTAAATACAATCCTCTTGAAGGTGAAAAATTGAAATGGCATAAAAAAACGGCTTTTGAAAAATGCAATGAAGCAATTAAGAGGTTTCCTGAATCCTTCGGTGCGCTTAACTGTAAATATCTCCAGGGACAGATAGGAAAAAAACTGCTGCAGGTTACGACTGAGAAAGTGAATGTTCCCATGAAACCATTCCGGGCGTTTCTTGAATATGGCAATCTGAATAAAATATTCATTAGAATTGTAAAAATTGACCAGGAAAAATATAACAGGAATACCGGAAAAATGTACGGTGAAGAACTGTTGAAAAGTTTGATTGAACTTCCGGCAGTTAAAGAATGGCAGGTGGACCTGCCGGATGACAGTGATTACCAGCAGCACTCCGTTGAAATCAAAATCCCCGATCTCCCATTAGGACATTACATTATTCTCGCTTCCGCCAATAAGGAATTTACGATAAAGGATAACGGGATCGCGTACGGCAATACCTGGATTTCAAATATCAGTTATATACAGCGGGGTGCCGAAGAGGATGGCTATGAATTCACGGTACTTGACAGGGAGCGGGGTTATCCGCTGTCCGGGGTAAAAGCACAACTCCTCTATGAAAAATACAATTATATTACAAGGGACTACGAATATAAAAAGGGAGCGGCATACACAACCGATGAAAACGGTTATTTTACCGTCCCCCCCCCGTCCGAATACCGGAATTTCATGGTGGAATTTACGTATGGTGATGATAAACTCAATACGCGCGATATGTTTTACCAGTATAGAAGGTATCCTCCCGAAATGCGCACATACCTCCGGACTTTTTTCTTTACCGACAGGGCGATATACCGGCCCGGACAAACGGTCTATTACAAAGGTATCGTCATTGAGACAAACGGGGAAAACAATAAAATAAAAACAAAAGAAAGTGTTACTGTTACACTTTATGATGTCAACTATCAGAAAGTATCTTCTCTTAATCTTATCACCAATGATTACGGAACAATCCAGGGAACTTTTTCACTGCCGATAGGTTTGCTAAACGGGCAATTTCAATTATCTGATGGACATGGATATTACTATTTTTCAGTCGAGGATTACAAGCGTCCGCGGTTTGAGGTGAAATTTAACCCGGTGAAAGGCGCATTTAAACTGAACACGGATGTTGCCGTTTCCGGAAAGGCGCAATCCTATTCCGGTGCGAACCTTGATGGCGCGGAAGTTAAGTACAGGGTGGTACGCAACGCAACATTTCCCTGGCGGTGCTATTGGTGGAGGGGATATTATCCCACATCGCCAGAAATGGAAATCACCAATGGTTTTACATCAACCAATGATACCGGTGGATACTTCATTACTTTCAGGGCAATCCCTGACCTGTCAATTTCTGCATCATGGAAACCGGTTTATACCTATACCGTCTATGCGGATGTAACCGATATTACAGGTGAAACCCACAGCAGCGAATCGTATGTCTCGGTCGGGTATGCAGCGATGAAAATTGATGTTGCGGTTCCGGCTGAAGTTTGCCGCGACAGCATAGCAAAATTCAGAGTTTCATCTGCAAACCTTGCCGGTGAATATGAACCATCCAAAGGGAAAATTGAAGTATGGAAGTTGAAGGAACCGGCAAAAATTTTCCGCAAACGGTTATGGAAAAATCCCGACAGGTTTGTAATGACAAAAGAGGAATATTATTCCAATTTTCCATCGGATGTCTATGCCGATGAGGACAACATCTATAAATGGGAAAAGGGAGAAAAAACCGCTGAGGTTGCATTTGATACGGAAAAAAATAAGGAACTTTTCCTGAAAGATATTTCCGGTTGGAAAACCGGCCTCTATGTTATGGAAGCGGTGACCAAAGACCGGTTCGGTGAAGAAGTTAAAGATACAAAATATTTTACATTATTCACTGCAAAAAACGGAGTTGTTCCGTACCCTGTATCCGCATGGTTTACTGCAGTCAAAAGTACCGGTGAGCCGGGCGGTAAGGCGGGTTTCGTTATCGGAAGCGGACTGAATGATGTAAAGGTCTTATTTGAAGTTGAACACAAGAATAAAATCGTCAGAAAAGAATGGTTTACGTTGAACAATAACCAGAAATTTAATGAAATCCTCATTGAAGAAACTCACAGGGGAAATTTCGGGTATCATCTCGTTTTTGTCATGGACAACCGCGCCTATGCTTATTCACAAACAATAACGGTACCTTTCACGAATAAACAATTAGACATTGAATTTGAGACATTCCGGAATAAACTTATTCCCGGGCAGAAAGAAGAATGGAAAGTAAAAATCCGGGATAAGAAGGGCGAAAAGGTGGCATCGGAAATGGTGGCTGCAATGTATGATGCTTCGCTGGATGCATTCCGTCCCAACGCATGGTACTTTAATATTTATGATACATACTATAACCGCCTTGTATGGCAGTGGAACCGCTCATTTCTTGACGCAAATTTTTACTTTTTTACGAAGGACTGGAACAACCTGCCTCCTTACCAGGTAAGACACTACGACATGTTAAACTGGTTCGGATACTATTTCCATGATTATTACGGGTACAGGCATCACAGCAGGCGGGAATATCTTGCGGATGAAGCGATGGCGTACGATATGGCTTTAGAAGAGCCAACCCCTGCAGCCGGTGCGGTTTCCGAACAAGCGGAAACAACCGCAAAAAGCAAAAATGGAAATACGGGCGGTGATGTTGCCGGTGATAAAGGTGTTAAGAAAGAAGGAAGCGCTGATTTCCTTGCAACCGCAACACCGGGTAAATCGGGTGAGACCGCTGGCGGTAAACGGGGCGCTGATTTATCGGGTATCCCGGCACGGGTAAACCTGAATGAAACGGCATTTTTCTATCCTCAACTTGAAACCGATGCGGAGGGAAGTGTTATAATAAAATTCACCATGCCTGAAGCGCTTACCCGGTGGAAATTCCTCGGGTTCGCCCATACAAAAGAATTGCAGTACGGACAAATTGAAAAGGAAGTCATAACCCAGAAAGAACTGATGGTTACTCCTCATGCTCCGAGGTTTTTCAGGGAAGGTGATAAAATAAAATTCACCGCCAAGGTCTCTAACCTGTCCGATAAAGATCTTAGCGGAAATGCACAGATTTCCTTTTTTGATGCAATTTCCATGAAAGATGTGACCAGCGCTGTTTCTTACGGTGATCCGAGGGGGGTATTCACGGCAAAAAAGGGGTCATCAGCCCTCCTCTCCTTTGACCTGGCGATACCGGAGGGATTTTCAGCGCTGGCCTATCGCGTGGTTGCAAAAGCCGATAATTTTTCCGATGGGGAGGAAGCGGTTGTACCGGTTCTCACGAACCGTATGATGGTAACCGAATCGCTGCCTTTACCGGTAAGAAGCAAACAGACAAAAAATTTCAAGTTCGAAAAATTCATATCGCAGAATAATGGTTCCGAGACCTTGCGAAATCACAAATTCACCCTTGAATTTTCTTCCAATCCTGCCTGGTATGCCGTACAGGCGCTTCCTTATATAATGGAATATCCGTATGAATGTGCCGAGCAGGTTTTCAGCCGCTACTACGCCAATTCAATTGCAGCGCACATTGCCAATTCTTCTCCCAAAATCAAAGCCGTATTTGATTCATGGAAAAATTCCCCCTCCCTTTCAGGGGAGGGGAAGGGGGAGGGGGCTCTCCTTTCCAACCTTGAAAAAAACCAGGAACTCAAATCCCTTCTTCTAGAGGAAACACCCTGGGTGCTTGATGCAAAAGATGAATCGGAACGCAAAAAACGCGTAGCGCTGCTCTTTGATTTGAACCGGATGTCAGGTGAACTGGAAAATGCCCTGAGAAAACTTCAGAAGATGCAGTTGCCCAATGGCGGCTGGCCCTGGTTTGAAAGCATGGAAGACGACAGGTATATCACCCAGCACATCATAACCGGGATGGGACATCTTCGTCACCTTGGAGTGATAAAAGAAGATGACTCAAAGACATCAAAAATAATACGCGATGGGGTTGAATATCTTGACCAGCGGATACGTGAGGACTATGAATGGATTTTAAAACATGATAAAGAGAATCTTAATAAAAACCACATCGGTTATGTTCAGATACAGTACCTGTACGCGAGAAGTTACTTCCGCGAGGTTGCAGTTGCAGGCAACTGTAAAGATGGTTTTGAATATTTCAGAGGACAGGCAAAAAAATACTGGCTTTCAAATAACCGTTACATGCAGGGGATGATAGCACTTGCATTGCACCGTTATGAGGATAAGATAACGCCAATGGAAATAATCCGCTCCCTTAAAGAAAATGCGCTTGTAAGTGAAGAGATGGGAATGTATTGGAAAGATGATTATGAAGGTTATTACTGGTGGGAATCACCGATAGAAAACCATGCTTTGCTGGTTGAAGCGTTTGATGAAGTAGTGAACGATAAAAAAGCGGTGGATGACCTGCGGGTATGGCTGCTCAAATCGAAGCAGACGCAGAACTGGAAAACCACAAAAGCCACTACCGAAGCGGTATATGCCCTCTTGCTGCGCGGCACCGACTGGCTGGCAACGGAATCAGATGTTGAAATATCCCTGGGGGGGGTAGTAATTGATCCGAAAAAGATGGAAGATGTAAAAGTTGAAGCGGGAACCGGGTACTTCAAGACATCATGGAGCGGAAGGAACATCAGTCCCGACATGGGTAATATCAGGGTAAGCAAAGCAGGGGAGGGGGTGTCATGGGGCGCGGTTTACTGGCAGTATTTTGAACAGTTGGATAAGATCACACCGCACAAAACGCCATTGAGCATTGTGAAAAAACTTTTCATTGAAAGGAATACTCCTTCGGGTCCCGTTATTGAGCCGATTGACGGAAAAACTACGTTAAAACCCGGAGATAAACTGAAAGTGCGAATTGAATTGCGCGTTGACCGCGACATGGAATATGTGCACATGAAAGATATGCGCGCATCGGGTTTTGAGCCGGTGAATGTTTTTTCATCCTATCAATACCAGGATGGGTTGGCTTATTACGAGAGTACGCGCGATGCGGCAACAAATTTCTTTTTTCCGCACCTGCCGAAGGGGACCTATGTTTTTGAATACCCGCTGCTCGTTTCGCACAGCGGTGATTTTTCAAACGGCATCACAACAATTCAGTGCATGTATGCCCCTGAATTTGCCAGTCATTCGGAGGGGGTGAGGGTGAAGGTGGGGAAGTGATATTAACCGACAAAATTAATCCTCATGTGCGACCCGTCACAATAGGGCTTATTGCCGGATGCACCGCAACGGCATAAAAAGGTTTTCTCATCCTTTTCTTCCTGCTTACCGTCATTTTTAATAACAGTTACTTTTCCCTCGACCATCAGCGGGCCATTGGGCAGGACATTGATTTTTACCTGGGAAGTTTTCATGTGATCACAATTTTGAATAGAAATCGTATATTTTTGGAATCAGGGAATGAAGAGACGAGACCCTGTCTCGTCTCTTCCCTTTTATTAAGTAATATTACCATTATTTCACCGCCACCACATTCATCTTCACCGTAAAATCATCATAAATGATCTTATCACCAATGTCGGCAAAAAATGATTTGGAACCGTACCTGACATCAAATTTCGAACGGTCAACAACCGCTGTTCCTGAACATGCCGCTTTGCCGTCCTTTATTTTAATGACCGCATCAAAACCGATCTCGTTGGTTTTGCCTTTTATCGTCAGGTTGCCTTTGACCGAATGAGTGAAACCGCCCTCTTTTCCGGCAGCGACAGGAGTAACAGATGTGATCTCAAATTTCGCTTTTGGGAATCCAGTTACATCAAAAAAATCTGCTGATTTAAGATGTCCTTCCAATTTACCTATCCATTCCCCTGTCAAATCCTTATTCACAAGGGAATTCATGTCAATTTCAAATGCTCCGCCAGTGACCGCCCCGTCTTTGACCGAGAGGGTGCCGGATGAGAGGTTAATTGTACCTTTATGTTCACCGGTAGGTTTTTTACCGGACCATTCGAGGTTGCTTAATTTGGTATCGACCTTCCAGGTCTCTTCGTTTGCCGGTGCAGCCGATAATCCGATTACCGCTGCCGTGAAAATCAAGATCATGTTTTTCATGTTGTTGTTGATTTAGGGTGAATAATTAAGTTAATTTTATCCTCTGAGGCGATTTAACAGCCGGTTGACTTCGATCGCTTCCTTTTCAGAAAGTCCGTTGGTTTCACCGAGCCATTCTTTTTCAAGTTTGTCAATTTTTTCAAGCAATTCAAGCCCCCTCGTTGTAATAAATACATTACAAGCCCTGCGGTCTTCGCTGCATATCTCCCGGTTTACATAACCCTTGAGCCGGAGTTTTTCAACTAACCGTGAAACGTTCGACATTTTGTTCAGCATCCTTTCCATCAACAGGTTTACGGTTGCCGGCTTCGGCCGCTGCCCGCGGAGAATCCTCAGGATATTGAATTGCTCAGGGGTGATTCCATATTTTTTCAGCGATTTGCCATGACTGGCCATAAACCAGTTAGCCGTAAAAATAATATTGAGCATCATTTTATGCCGCACACTTCTGAACTTATCCTGCTTTATTTCTTTTTCCAGTTCCATACAAAAAAATAACTTGTACTTTGATATTCAGTACCCTTTAATTTCTTTGCCACAAAAACACTAAAAAAATTTGTTGGATTTTGTGTTTTTGAGTTTTAGTGGCTAAATTTTCTTTTACTGTTTAGTGTGATAATGAACAGGTTTCTGAATAGTAACTGCAAATGTATACAAAAACATTATATGTAGATACATATAATTGAAAATTTTTTCGCATTGATTATCAGGTAAATAATTTTATGTCCCGTTTTGATTTAACTTTACACCCTGAAAATTCCGTTTGATTTTATGAAAAACCGCTGCCCCTGGCCGCTTAATGACCCTCTCATGATTGAATATCACGACCTGGAATGGGGTGTTCCGCTTCATGACGATAAAAAACTTTTTGAGTTCCTTATACTCGAAAGTTTCCAGGCGGGATTATCATGGCGGACTGTATTGCACAAGCGCGAAAATTTCAGGAGAGCATTTGCCGGGTTTGATGTGGAAAAAGTTGCGCGCTTCGGGAAAAAAGAAATCAGCCGGTTATTAAAGAATAAAGGAATAATCCGCAACCGCCTGAAAATTGAAGGTGCGATCAATAATGCTAAGTGTTTTTTATTGATACGGGAGGAATACGGTTCCTTTGATAATTATGTATGGAGTTTTGTCGGACACAGGCCGGTCATCAACCGCAGGAAAAAACTCAGCGATCTTCCTGCCCGGACGCAACTCAGCGATGCCATGAGCGAAGATATGGGCAGGCGGGGTTTTAAATTCCGCGGTTCAACCATCTGCTACGCTTTTATGCAAGCGGTTGGTATGGTGAACGATCACATGGTTAGTTGTTTCAGGTACAGGGAAATTACAAACAGTTGAAATAACTAAACCGGGATTGCCAAAATAAAACAGATTTATTATTGAAATTGGACATTAGAAATTAGTAATGGACGATAGAAATTGGAAAATGGAAAAACCACATTAATGGCAAAACATCCAATTTCAATTTTCTATTTGCCATTACTATTTGCAAATTACTATTTTCAACAAGCCTTGGTATTTGAATTTATTCGTGATTTGGATTTTTAATTTCGGGTCCCGATAGTTATCTGGATTGGGATTTTGAACTTTAAATTTTGAATTTATAACTTTTCCCCGGCCGTGTAGCTCAACGGATAGAGCATCAGCCTTCTAAGCTGGTGGTTGTGGGTTCGATTCCCGCCACGGTCACCGTTTTATTCTTACCGCAAATCATGCCAAAACAGAAAACT
>JACPRZ010000008.1:0-17134 GCA_016193485.1 Bacteroidota bacterium
TACCTTATGCATTTTGGGCGGCAAGCGGAACACCGGGTCCGCAGGGTCCAAAGGGAGATACGGGAGCAGTTGGCCCTGTTGGTCCTCAAGGCCCGCAAGGCGAACCAGGGCTATTAACAGTTAATTGCCTTGAATGCCATAACCATGATATAAACGCTCCGGATTATGCCGGCTCTATGGCTGAGGCGCGTGACAGGGCTGCAGTAGGTTACGAACATTCAAAGCATGGTAAAGGTGAAGCCAATTTTTCCGAAGGACAGAATGCAGGATGCGCTTACTGTCATGCGCATGAGGGATTCAATTACCGGGCTCTGAATAATGCTCAACCGACCTACACATCATCTGCCGGTAAATGGACCTATTCCTTTAACGCACCATCTTCCGTATCTTCCGCTCTACCTGCATTTCCCGGCAATATTTCCTGTTTTACCTGCCACAAGGGCGCTGCTGCTGATTCAATGGCCCGGGTGACTGAATACTATAATAGTGACTCTGTCCGACTGACATTATATGCAATGCCCGGCAATGAAAGGTATGGAAAAGCCCCTCAGGACGGTGGTGAAAGTCACTTGTGCTTATCATGCCATCAGGCGCGGCCAATAAATTATAACACTTCTTCCGGTTACGGTTCTAATGTTATGGATAGTTTATTAATTAACCCGAACCCTGCTGGTATTTTGTGGGATAGCACAAAAACCACTTCTACGGGAAATAAACTTAGTTTAAGTTTCAGGTCAGGCGGCCACTACGGATGGGTGGGAAATATTTTCTTAGGCGTTGGATATGCTCCTCCTGAAATTGGAGGTTCTACGGTATATGAAAACTCCGCGCATACAACGGATGCATCGTGCCCTCAATGTCATATGGCGAGACCGAAAGGCAGTGCTATGTCCGGTGGACATACCTTTGTATCTAAGGGTAACTTTAATGGCTGTAATGATGATGCGGTGAATTGCCATACCGGGATGTCAGCCACAGAAGCAACGTATTATGTGCCGGCAGTTACCAATCAAAAAGCAAAACTTGATGCACTCGCTGAATTGTTAAAAAGCAAGGGACAGTATATAATGATGCAGGATACTATCGCTTATGATGAAGAGACGGAAGAAGGAAACCTGTGGTATGATGCGACAACCCTGCATTTTGACGGGTATCTTAATCTTTATGATGCCAATTCGAACCCCACCGGAATATTCAAAGCGACCAACTCGTCACCCGGTGCCGGTTTTTACAAATGGCCTACCATGACGAATGGCCAGTTTGCATGCCTGATCATTTTCCAGGCGAATGTGAGGGAATTCAGCAAAGGCGTTCATAATACCAAGTATTCAAATGCACTTTTGTCAAATGCAATTGAATACCTGACGGCTAATCCGATACCGTAACCGCTTCCGGCTTATTTGTCTTTTTAAAAAAGGCATCAATTAACGTTGATGCCTTTTTTTTATCTCATTCTTACCTCTGCGGCAATATTCCGTTCCTTTAGGAATAGGGCAGGGGAGTGCCTTACAGGGTGGCAAACAACCGTCAAAATTTAACTATTATCATGTTACAACCTTGAGCAATGTCATTGTATCGGCTCTTATTACATCATAATATTGCCTCCGAATTAATAAATTTTTTATATGAAAAAAACCATACTCATTTCAGGATGTTATCTTCTGGGACTGGGATCAGCGACCATATTCGCACAGCAGGGCATCAACGCTGCCGGTGGAAATGCCAGCGACCCATCGGGAAGCGTAAGTTACACGATCGGGCAAATTGATTACCTGACCCTTTCCGGAACCAACGGAACTGCATCCCAGGGCGTACAGCAGCCGTTTGAAATTTTAGTTGAAGACGGTAAAGATATTGAAGAGATCAATCTGTCCGCATCTCTTTTCCCGAACCCTTCTAATGAAATCCTTTCTTTAAAAGTTGATGGCAAAAAATATGAAAACTTATCCTATAAACTTTTCGATGAGCAGGGTAAACTGATAGATGAGAAGAGGATAACGGCAAACGAAACTGTCCTGGATATATCGCAATTGCCATCGGCAAATTACTTTCTGAAAGTAAATGAGGGCGCCAAAGAACTGAAAACCTTTAAAATAATCGTACGTTAATATCAATCAATTTTTTAATCATTAACCATAAACTAAACCAAACATGAAATCACTTAAACTAAAACTGAGTATGGCAGCCGTTTTGCTGGCTGCATCGCCATTTACAATGACCGGTCTCTTTGGTCAGGCGCCAAATAAAATGACTTACCAGGCAATCATCAGGGACGGCAGCAACCTGCTGGTAACAAGTTTACCGGTTGGTATGCAGGTCAGCATACTGCAGGGCTCATCAACAGGAACAGCCGTATTTGTAGAGACACATACTGCGACAACCAACATTAATGGTTTAGTGACCCTTGAAATCGGAACAGGGACCCCGGTAACGGGAACCATCGGAGCCATTGACTGGAGTGCGGGTCCTTATTTTATAAAAACCGAAACCGACCCGACCGGGGGAACAACCTATACCATTACAGGGACGACAGAATTATTAAGCGTACCTTATGCATTTTGGGCGGCAAGCGGAACACCGGGTCCGCAGGGTCCAAAGGGAGATACGGGAGCAGTTGGCCCTGTTGGTCCTCAAGGCCCGCAAGGCGAACCAGGGCTATTAACAGTTAATTGCCTTGAATGCCATACCATAGCCATGACAGGAGTCCCGGAAGTGGTTATTCCGGTTCACTGATGGAAGCGCGCGATAGAAATTCTGATGCATACGAACTTTCCGTGCATGGTGAAGGCAAGCACCACCTTTATGCAGGACAGAATGCAGGATGCGCTTACTGTCACGCTCATGATGGTTTCACTTACAGAGCTCAAAATAATGCTCAACCGACACACACATTGGCTGCCGGTAAATGGACATATTCCTTTAGTGCCCCGGCTTCGGTTTCTTCTGCTCTGCCGTCACTTCCTGGCCGTATTTCCTGTTTCACCTGTCACAAAGGTGCACCGGCTGATTCAATGGCACGGGTTTCCGGGTATTTTACTTCGGGTTTTGCTGCCGGTGACTCGGGGTTTTATAATAATGACTCTGTCGGGATTACTTTATGGGCAATGCCCACCAATTATAAGTGGGGAAAACTTCCACAAGATGGAGGAAGCGCTCATTTGTGCCTCTCCTGTCATCAGGCACGTCCTATAAATTATAACACTACATCCGGTTACGGCAATAATGTTCTGGATAGTTTACTGTTATCCCCGACAGATATAATCTGGGATAGCACAAAAACTACCTCTACGGGTAATAAACTTAGCGTAGGTTACAGGACAGGCGGTCACTACGGATGGCCCGGTAATATTTTGCTGGGTGTCGGATATGGACCTCCTGAAATTGCCGGTTCAACAGTGTATGAAAACTCAGAACATACTACTGTCGCATCATGCGTGAATTGTCACATGGCACCCCCAAAATCCGGCTCAGATGTTTCCAGTGGCGAAGCGGTTATCTATGGTTCCGGTGGACATACCTTCTCAGCAAGAAGAAATTTTAATGGCTGTAATGCCGATGCGGTGAATTGTCATACCGGTATGTCAGCCACGAATGCAACGTATTATGTTCCTGCAACAACCAACCAAAAAGCATTGCTTGATTCATTGGGTGAATTGTTGACAAGCAAGGGACAATACCTGATGATGATAGATAATGTTCCTTATGATTATGAAATAGAAGAAGGCAATTTATGGTACTACATGACAACGAAACATTTTAACGGGTATTTAAATATTTATGATGCAACCTACAATCCCGGTCCTGGTGTATTTAAAGCAAACACCACCAGCAGTCCGGGTACCGATGGTTTCTATAAATGGCCTACCATGACGAAGGGTCAATTTGCAGTTTTGATGGCTTTCCAGGCAAACGTAAGGGAATACAGCAAAGGCGTTCATAATACAAAGTATTCAAATGCACTTTTGAGAAATGCAATTGAATATATTTTAGCGAACCCGTTCCCGTAATTGGGTGGTGAAACCTTTAAAAAGGCATCCCGATAGCAATCGGGATGCCTTTTTTTTTGAGATGGAGAAGACCTGATAGGTTTCAAAAACCTGCCAGGTCAGTCATTACTGATCCGTACCATCTATACTGACGGAACTTGAATTTGCAAATGCTGACGCTTATGGTCTGCACAAATTCAAGTTCATCAGCATATGCTGACCTGAATGCGCTGCAAACCTGTCTGCCGCCTGCCTGCCGGTAGGCAGGGCAGGCAGGCTCATTCAGCGTCAGCATATCTTCGTATTTTTGTTCTTCACAAGAGGGTGAGAAGTTTGCCTTTTAAAATTTCGAATGAGACAATGAAAATAGCATCCTTGATTATTGGTCTGAATTGCTTATTTCAGATTTTATCTAACGCCCAAAATTGCTTACCGGCTGTAATGCAGCATAAAAACAATTCACAAATTGACACAGGCAATGCCTCCGGTTTTAATCAGCGCGGAACATTAAAATTCAACAAAAATGACTATAAAGGAGCCATTATGGACTATACTAAAGCGATAGAACTGAATCCAAAGGAGAAATATGTTTTTTATAACAGGGGCTCGGCTAAAATAGCGCTTGAAGATTATTACGGGGCGATTGATGATTTCACAAAAGAAATAGAGTTAAATCCCGGTTTTGCAAATGCATTTTATAACAGGGGATGGTCTAAATCGCGGTTAACAAAATACCGCCAGGCGATAAAGGATTACAATAAGGCAATAGAAATTGATCCGAAATTTGCCGCTTCTTTTTTTAACCGGGGACTGGCAAAAATTTACAGCGGGGATAAACAGGGTGGTTGCCTTGATTTAAGCAAGGCGGGTGAGTATGGCCTTAACAATGCTTACGACTCCATTAAGAAATTCTGCCATTAATTTCCTGCTATTTTACCAGTTTGGCATCCTGCATTAATAGTTCATACGCATAGCCATAGCCAAAGTCCTGATCTAAAGCAATTATTCCCTGGAGGGTGATAATGTCGCCAACTTTTGTTTCGAAATTGGTGGTTGCGGTCAGGTCGAATTTTCCTGAGTAGTCGGTGCCGTCCTGGAGGTGTATCCAGTTCTTATCCATAATGTACGGGTTGAACTTGGTAACCTCTCCTTTTACTTTTACCGTTTTCCCGGAATATGATTTTTTATTCTTATATAATTCAGCGATGGTAATCCCGTCTTTGACAGGTTCAATTTTTACTGATTTTTTATCGGTGGCGACATTGGTGTTGGCTTTAGATTCTGTTACAGGAATTGTATTGTGAGGATCCGCTCCATGCGGAGTAGGGGGGGGTATTATTTTATCGGCAAATTCAGGAGTTGAACGTACCTGCTCGAGGAACAGAATTTCCGTAAAAGTCCTGTTTAATTCCTTGCTTTTAAAATCCTTCATCAGCATGCCTCCTCCCTTGTAATAATATGTTCCGCCTGCAGATGCCTCCATTTTCGGAACTGCCAGCCATTGTTCGATCTCATTTTCTTCTACGCGCAGGTAAGTGTAGTTAGTTGTTTGAATAACCTCCTGCGCTAAAACTTTATGAACATCAGTTTGGTTTAAACCGGCAGGTTGGGAATTCGGGTTAGACCCGCATGCCAGCATTAAAGCAACTATAACGGAAATAAGCGGTATGAGTTTCATTTGAATCGGGATTAATTGGATTATTTTGTTTTTATTTGGTTACTATTCACCCGTATTAACTCATCCCCCTCCCCCTTCTCTTAAAACAAGAGAAGGGGGAACTCACCCCTCTCCTATTTTTAGGAGAGGGGCAGGGGTGAGGTGAATAGTAACTTTATTTGTTTAATAAAGAATCGCTCTTTATCATTAACCGGTTATATTTTTTTTCCACATGGCATCCCGGGAAACAGGAACCCCCGGTGGAGTCGGATTTATAATTCAATTTGAATTCAAAATTACCGAATTTTACCGCGTCCCTGATTAGATGCTCATTTTTTGTGGCATGGGGGCTATGGCAAAGTGTGCATTTTCTGCCTTTTTCCCCATGAACATGTACATAATGAAGGTTTCCTTCTCCATTCCGGAAAGCGGTGGCTGCATTTGTTTTTGGGGCTTCGATCAGGTCCATGTCTTCATGACATATAAAACATAAAGCAAAAGAATCAGCGTTTGCCGGAGCATACTCATCTTCAGGATAGGCGTTGCTTAATAAATGTTTAAAATCCGAAGCATGGGGATTATGACATGTGGACGAACATTTCTTAACGGGCGGATGCTTTACTTCGCTGTTAGTATATAATTGCTCAATATTTAAAATTGTTCCGGATTTGCCGGTAATGGTTTTATTGTGACAACTGAAGCATACTTCCCTTTTAATGGCTGTCAACAGGCCTTTTTCGCTGGAGGAGTGCGGTGAATGGCAGTTTAAACATGATTTATTATCAGTTAGCGATCCGTGAATAAAATGCGATTTTGAAATAGCGTTCTTAATTTTATCATGACAGGAAAGACACAAATCAGGTAATTTTTCCGCCAGCAAAAATGATGTTATTCCGGTTTTCGGATGTTCACTTCCATTGCTCTTATGGCAATCTTCACACTCCTTACCGGTTGAGGTAGTATGTTTTATGGTTTTTTCAAATAAAGCCGCATGACAATCAAGGCATTTCTTATCGTCAGAACTATACCTTTTATCGGGGTTGATTTTTTCAACCGTTGTATAATTCAAGCCCTCAATATTCCGGTTTCCGAACAAAACAGGCAGCAACAATAAACCCGGAATAATAATTAAAACGTTGCTTTTCAATACTCCGGTTTCTTTAACCCAACGCGGGAAGGGAAATATTTTATTCATGATTAAAATTTTCTTGATAGTTGTAAATAGGCGCCTTTAAAATTTATTTTTTCCCCGATGTAATTTCTGGTGTACCATTCCAATCCTGCTGTCAGGTACAACTGCCGGATGACGGAGGTAATTTCACCCTTTGCAGTGATCATGTCCAGGTCAATTCCGGTCCCGTTTTGCTTTCTGTACATCAAATCGAAATTAAGTTTGGTTTGTTTGAAAACGGTCCAGGCAATCTTTCCGGCAACATCGGAATATTCCTGGTTGATGTTTTCATTTACCAGGTGATAGACCTGCATGTTTCCGTTTAATGTAAATAAAATATTTTCACGATACTTTTTTTGAATATTCAGAAAGTAGCGAATCCTGCGGTACGGAATAAGAGTGCTTTTGTAGTCCTCCAACTCAATTCCTCCGTTAATGATACCGAAATCCAGCCGGCTTCCTGCTGTATTCTGTGTAAAATAATTTAGTGTCTGGTATTCCGTTTCGGTGACATTTTTATAGTCCTGTGCGGATAACTTATAATAAATTTCAAATTTACGGTTGAATAAAATAATATTCGCTGCGAATGAATGGTGGTCTGTGTCATACCTGTAGGATCCCGGCCTTGTGGCCGAATAATCTATATAGACAGTCGCATTGTTTGCAATCTGTCCGCCCGGAACACGTACAATCTCCAGGTAGGGATACCGGTCAACCAGGATATAATCAAAATCAACCAGGTAAGTAAAAGTTCCTGCCGCGTTTCTGACTGCTACAGTTTGTTGATCAACGTAGGGTCTTTTGAGCAAAATAATCTGACCGTCTGACAACGTATATGCTTCATTGGTCACTGCAATTGAATACGAAGCGCTTTTCATATTTTGATTCCCTCTGAAATAAAGGTACGAAAGCGTTAACCTTCCGCTGGCGGGTATTTTTCTTGTGTACTGGAGGTCAATGCCTGTTTTACTGATATTCTCAGTATAAACATCATGTTTTGTCCGGTTAAATTCAAAAAACAATCTTGAATTCAGATTTTTATAGAGTTTATGACTCAAGGAACTTAATATTCTCTGGTTGTCGGAATTGTTCTTTTCCTGCCGGATTGAATTTAAATTATAGTGATTGAGCAGGACCAGTTTTCCGGGTAACGATAAAGAAAGATTTTCCAATGCCTGGAACCGGTTGAAACTTCTTGTTCCATCCTGGTTAAAATTTGAAATAATTGAATTGAACAGGTATTTCCTTTTTGAATCAAACGGAATGTTATTGTTGAGACGTATTTCATCAATAATATTCTTTACGCGGTATGGATTTTGGTTCTGTTCCGTGGAAAAAATATTCTGATTTACCGATTCGTTATGCGAATAAGTCAGTTCATTTTTATCGCGGGTAAAAAATGATTTGTTTGTTCTTCCATGAAGAACCCGCTCAACCATTCCGGTTCTGCGGTTTGTCGCCATTACCGTTTGCTGCCATTGCCTCTGGTAGTAACTGGCGGAAAAAGGTAAAAAACCGTTGCCGTAAAAAAGTGCGCTGCCCCATTGCCTGCTATCGGATTTAATGTCGGTTATGGATTCACGGTTCTGATATGAATCATTGAGATTAAAGAATGAAGTTATGGTAATCTTTTTTTGTTCAAAGAGGGCGCCCCTTATATCTAATTTGTTAAGGGTTGTCACTTCGGCCAGGTCGGGAACTACATTGTAGTTTCTACGGTTTGTTTCCGGATAGTAGGCGGCTGTGATGTCCAACTTAAAAAACCTTGGATGAAGAAAAAAACTTTTTGCATTTAAAAGGGCTCCACCCATCATGTAGGTGTATTGTTGCTTATCGGATAAAATGGTTGTGGATGCTCCATAATCCAGATCATATTCCCTGTAAAAACCTTTTGCCGTTACTTCCCCTGACAATGATGTGAGTTTCCAGACCTTAAATCCGTTTGAACCGTTCCGGTAATATCCGTTTGACCCATTCTGTGCAAACCCGTTAAGGCGTGACAGAAGTATAAAGAGTAATATGAATTTTATGTTATTCAATACAAAATAATTTTTTACTGCTGTTTGATCAACATAAACCGGTTTTCTCCGCCATGCGGGTAATGACATGCCGTGCAATCAGATTTTTTATTATTGGCGTGAGCCGGATTTTTCTCAACTTGTGACAAGGTATGGCAATAAAGACATAATTGCCGGTTATCGCGTGATAGCAATTTTACCGATTTCGAACTGTGGGAACTATGGCAAGACGTGCAATACCCGGATGCCACGGGTCCATGAAGCACCTTGAATTTACCGCTAAAATCATCATGACAATAATAACAACTGCCTTCCCGTAACATTCCGCTGTTTTCTCCGCCATGCGGGTTATGGCAATCGGAACAATTTCTTTGCCCGGCACGTTCGTGAACTTTATTCTGAAAAACCTGCCCGGAATTATGGCAATCAAGGCACAAATCATTTCCCGACCGCAGAAGTAATGTTGGCTGCTTTGCAAGGTGCGGATTGTGGCATTTCAGGCAATATCCCGATGCTGCCGGTCCATGAAGTGTTTTAAACCCGTTTGTGAATCCTTCATGGCATCCATAGCATAACTCCGGCACCGGCTTCACCGGCTTATTCCCACCGCGTACATCATGGCAACTCACGCATTTTTTTTCACTGTATGGGGGGTGGAAATAAAAACCGGGTTTTGCCGGTAAACTGGCGCTTAATTTCCGGTTTAAGGTATCGGATTTTAATAAGGAATCACCGGTTGCTGTTGATATGTGCCCTGATGGATTGGGAACATCTTCAAAGAAAAAGGATAATACTTTATAACGAATCAAAGGTGAGCAACCGGTGAATACGGAGATTACTAAGAATACAATAAGCGGAATATTGTTTGTGATGGGAGATTTTATTTCTGACGAAGTATTCACAGGTTATTACAGGACAATATAGTTAAAATTATGATTGATTAATAGTTCGTGATAAATTTTACGAACCATTGATTGATACATCCCCCCCTGAATTCCCCCAAATGGGGGAACAACAACGCACAGTTGTAAACTCCCCCCTTCGGGGGGTAGGGGGGCTGATTCTTTTTATTTCACCGGTACTATCCGTCCATAAACGGTAATTTTATCGGGCCCAAACTGGTTTGAAACAAAAATTAAGTATTTCAACTCAAAACCGGTCGCCACATATTTTTGGAAATAACTCATATTATCATAATCAATTACAACTTCCACCGGTAACCACATATCGCCCGGACCCTTGTAAGGACCTCCGAAGAACATAAGTAATTTACCTTCCTTATTAAATATCTGTACATTTTCAAAGGCGGCATCAGCAACAAATACATTTGATTCCCGGTCCGTTGCGGTTCCTTTTGGCTTAGCCAATTGCCCCATGTTTATTCCGTAGGTTCCGAGCGTATCTAAAAATTTCCCGTCATGCGAAAACATCTTGATTTTAAAATCGCCAAAATCAGTAACAAATACTTTTTCATTATTTACGAAAATATTTACGGGTGAATATAAATAGTCAATCTTCCCTGGTTCCGATTGTGTGAATGAGTTGAGCAGGATATAGGGCGGGTCTGTGCTGTACACATCAATTTTATGGCCGGCCATATTGGAAACCCATATTTTCCGGTCATAAACAAAAACATCGGTTGGTTTGAAATCAGCCGTATCACCGATGGATTTTACATAATTACCATCGCGGTCAAAAACAACAATCTGAAGCCGGCCTGCATCGGCAACGTATAATAATCCGCTGGTATCTGCATAACAGCCCAGCGGCATTGATAATTTTCCGTTACCCGATGGAATGAAATAATCAAAAGATCGTTTTTCCAGGTCAATAATTTCCAGTCCCGCTAATCCCTTGTCGCATACAAAAATTTTACCTTTTTGCACGGCTATTCCGTATGGTTTTAATATGGGCATTCCCGTTTCTTTACCCAACAGAAAGTTCACAAACCAATTACGGCTGCCACTGATATCGGCAGCACTGCTTATCCTGGTAAGAAATTGTATCCTGGCAGTGTCAGGAGGAGGGGGATAAATAATAATACCGGATTTATTCTTCTTACTAAGTTTCCCGGCAGAGCATGAACCGAGAATTATCAGAAGAAACAGACAGGCAATTTTTGTAAGCGCGTTTTTTTTCATATAATAGATACTCAATAATTACAAAAAAAAAGGGCGATATTCCGCCCTTTACAGTAATACATGATTTTGCTCATTATTTATCATGGCATGTCAGGCAGAGGGCGCTGTTCGTATTGCTTTTTCTTAAAAACTTCCCATTGGAATTATCATGGGCATTATGACATGAGGCGCATTGCAACTTATTATTAAATAACATATCGGTGGAGATGGTGTTACCCAGGCCTGAAGGCGTTATCGTAGGATCAAATAAACCGCCATCTGTAGCAGCCAGGTTTGACGAATAATCAAATGATACCGGATGGTCGTTACTTAAATCGGTTCCGATATTCCCGGCACCGGCAATGAAATTTGTAGATGTATTGACAGGATTGAACTGATCAACGGCAACGGTACCGTCATGGCAACTGAGGCATAATTTTGATGCCCCGTCAGGTTGCGTAATGGTCGCTGATCCGTTAAATGTGGAATTGGAATAAAGGGTGTAAACGGCTGTGGTTGCGGTATGGTTCCATAAAGGTTTTTGGTCACCGATTAAACTTGCATTGTGAGGAGTGTGGCAAACTTTGCAAATCTGATCGCCTCCAACCCCGGCACCATATTCATAGGTATTCCATGCCTCGGCAGAGAAATCATGTGCGGTACCCACAATGGTCTGACCAAAACTTTGTTGGAAAAGTACCTGTGTTAACGCAACTGCAGAAATGGAGATTAGTGTTTTAATGGTTTGATGGTTTAAAGATTAATAATTTAATGGGCAATTAATCAATGTAATATTTTTGAAAGTTTGATCCTTTATGGTGCGATATTAAGAATAAATCAATAACAATTATATGACCAACATCATAAATTTAATTGTTTTGTATTATCAGCAATACCTTTATACTTCCGGCAGGCGGCCATTGACCGATCCAATAGATAATAAAAAAACCTTCCGGGATCGTATCACCCGGAAGGTTTTTTTATCAGAAAGCGTTATTATTGAACCCGTGTTACCGGGGGGATCATTTTGCTTTGAAAGTGCGCATATAGTTTACGAGCGTCCAGATTTCTTCATCATCAGGAATTTTCTTTTCAAAAGAAGGCATATCGTCTTTTCCTTTTTTTATTTTATAGTGCAGTTCACCATCGGTTTGCTTCTGGGTATCATTGGTGGTAAAATCACCGCAGGAGGTTTCAAGTTCTGCTGCTTTGGGCCCATCGCCTTTACCTCCGGTTCCGTGGCATGATTTGCAATGCTTTGTATAGAGAACTTTACCGGCAGCGATATTGGCATCATCCGCTTTAACCGGGTTTTTAACGGTTTTCTCCGCATCGGGTGCAACCCATTTTTTGTCGCCTCCTTGGTTGATGTTTTTAAATCCGTTGATTGCCAGCCAAGCGCAGAAACAAATTCCAATGGTCAGCGGCAGGATTGTGTTTTTCATTTGTGTTTTCATGGTTTGTATTGTTAATTGGTTTTGGGAAATTTAAGAATGCAAAAATAATACCAATATCATTTTGTGACCCAATTATGATACGAATCACGGATTATGGTTAATTAAAACAACCGGAGACATTGATTTTAATCATGTTACTTTTTATTTTGCTTTCGTACATTTGACATTCGAGAACGTCTTGATTTCAGGTTCAGGAGGACACCCGGATAATATCTGTGGTGATAAAAAATGAAGACAAAATTTTACAGATATTTTAACTTATTTTCACTTACCATATTTGCCTGCATTAATTTCATTTATGCACAGAACGCTGTTTATTTATCAAGCATAACTCAAAATTTGGTTACCCCTGTTCGTATTGTTATAGACAACACGGACATTATTTATGTATCTGACGCTTCGCGAAAACTTATTTCAAAATATAATAAAAGCGGTAGTTTTCTTGGAACAATAACCCTTGGTGGCGCTCCCCTCTCCATTGCTTTCAATAAAAATAACCAGATTTTTATTGGCGATGGAGAAACCGGTTATATTTTGAAACTTGATTCAAACGGAACACCTGCAGTGTTTTATACCGGAACCCTTTTTCCGTCCGATATGGTATTCATTTCTGACAGCGTTTATGTTGTTGACAGCGAACTCAGAATAGTCATAGTCCTTGATCAATCGGGAAGTGTTGTCCGGAGAATTGGCACCGGTACCTTTACTTCCCCGGCAGGGATTACCTTTAACCCGAAAAACAACCGGCTGCTTGTTTCAGAGCATGGCGGTATGGGAGGCGTTTTAAATCCGGTTGTGAAAGTTTGGATGTTTGGCTTAACTGGAAATTTAATCGGTAGTTTTGGCTCGCACGGAAGTACAAACGGTAAATTTTATCGAATTCAGGGCTTGGATGTTGACAGATGCGGGAATATTTATATACCCGATCCTTATCTTGGCAGAGTCAGCGTATTTAATCAAAATGGCGCCTATATTACTAAATTCGGCACATGGGGCGATGACTTAGGCCAATTAAATATTCCACTGGATATTGAGATAAATTCAAATGACAGCGTTTGGATAACCTCAATGAATAACGGGGCGCTTGATGTTTATAAAATCAGTTATACATTACCGACCTCAAATATCACTACCGGAAATGCAACAGTTTGTTTCGGAGGAACAACTGATATCCCGGTTGATTTTACCGGAACATCACCTTGGAATTTTACCTATACAGTTAATGATTCAGACACGACAATCGTCACCAATGTAACGGATAATCCTTACGTTTTGACTGCTTCAGCAGCCGGAACCTACAAAGTAATTGCGATATCGGATTCCGGTAATACAGGAACATGTTTCTCAGGAAGCGTTGACCTAATTGCAGATAGTACTTTACCAACCTCAAATATTTCAAGTGGCGATACGACAATATGTTCTGGAGATACCACAGATATTACAATTGATTTTATCGGAACGCCTCCCTGGACTTTTACATACACCATTAATGATTTGAATCCGGAAATAGTTAGTAATACATCCGATAATCCTTACATATTATCTGTTACCCAAGCCGGAACTTACAAAATAACAGCGCTTTCGGATTCTGGAAATACAGGAACATGTTTTTCACGAAGCGCAACCATAACTGTTGACACTGTGATACCTTCTTCTAATATTACAAGCGGAAATAAAACAATCTGCTTAGGAACTACTGATATCACAATTGCTCTTACAGGAACCCCCCCCTGGACTTTAACCTATACTATTGATAGTTTAACCCCGACAACAGTAAGTAATGTGACCGATAATCCTTATTTGCTGACTGTTTCTCAGGCAGGAACTTACGAAATTACTGCGATCTCCGGTGCAGGTTGTTCCGGTATCCTGTTTACCGGAAGTTCAAAAATAACTATTGACACTACCTTACCCGCCTCTGCCATAACAAGTGGAAATGATACAATTTGTGCAGGAGAAACAACAGGTATTTCAATTGATTTTACGGGAGTGTCTCCCTGGACTTTTACTTACACTATTGACAGTTTGAACCCCGCAACAGTAAGCAATGTATCCGTTACCCCTTACATGTTGACTGTTTCTGATAGCGGTATTTACGAAATAACAGCCCTATCCGGTGCAGGTTGTACAGGAACAAGTTTTACCGGAAGTGCCGGTATTACTGTCAAAAATACAGCTACGGGGACCGATTCTGCCACAATCTGCAATGGCAACACATACACTTTCGGTACGCAAACTTTAACGACATCGGGCACATACAATGAGATATTTACTGCTGCCAATGGTTGCGATTCAGCGGTTACATTAACATTAACCGTTGATCCTGCCATCACCGAAACAGTCGCGGCACAAATCTGCGAAGGCAGTACATACACTTTTGGCACGCAGACCTTGACAACATCGGGTACGTACAATGAGATATTTACTGCTGCCAATGGTTGCGATTCAGCGGTTGCATTGACATTAACCGTTAATCCTTTACCTACTTCTGGCATCACCAGCGGAAATAAAACAATTTGTTCAGGAACCACTGATATCATAATTGATTTTACGGGAATACCTCCCTGGACTTTCACATACACGATAGACAGTTTGAATTCGACAACCGTCAGTGCTACACCCGATAATCCTTATCTTTTGACTGTTTCCGCAGCCGGAACTTACAAAGTCAGCGCCCTGTCAGATGCCTTTTGCACCGGAACAGGTTTTACGGGAAGCGCCACTATAATTATTGATAGCGTTTTACCCGCCTCTGCCATCACAAGCGGAAATGATACAATTTGTTCCGGGGAAACGACTGATATCATAATTGATTTTACCGGAATATCACCATGGACTTTCACATACACAATTGACAGTTTAAACCCGACAACAGTAAGTAATACAGTTGATGACCCGTACATTTTAACTGTTTCAGATGCCGGGAGGTATGAAGTTATAGCGTTATCGGGTGGCGGTTGCGCAGGAACAAGTTTCATGGGGAGCGCTAAAATAAGTGTCGACACTGCTTTACCTGCCTCAAACATCATCAGTGGAAACGATTCAATTTGTTCAGGAAAAACAACCGGTATTACAATTAATTTTACAGGAACCCCCCCCTGGACTTTCACATACACAATTGACAGTTTAACCCCGACAATAGTCAGTAATGTAATGGGGAATCCTTACATTTTGACCGTTTCCGGTGCCGGAATTTACGAAGTAATAGCGCTATCAGGAGCCGGTTGTACGGGAACAAGTTTTACCGGAAACGCTGAAATAACCGTTAATCCATTACCAACAGTAGGGGCGGGCGCTGACGAAATTATTTGTTCCGGAACCACATTAACCTTATCAGGCACCGGAGCGGTTTCTTACTTATGGGATAATGGAGTAACTGATGGTATTGCATTTACTTCTCTTGCAACAACAAACTATACAGTTACCGGAACAGACGCCAACGGCTGCACCAACACCGATGCGGTTCTGCTCACGGTAAATTCTTTGCCTCCGGTTAACGCAGGCATTGACTATGCAGTTTGCAACGGAACAGTTGTAGCATTAACGGGTAGCGGAGCGGTTTCTTATTTATGGGATAATGGAGTAACAGATGGAGTTGCCTTTACACCGGTTGCTACAATAATATATAATGTAACAGGAACAGACGCTAACGGCTGCACCAACACCGATGCGGTTCTACTCACGGTAAATTCGTTGCCGGCAGTTGACGCAGGCATTGCTCAGCAAGTTTGCATTGGAACATCCGTAACATTATCGGGCAGCGGAGCGGCATCTTATATTTGGGATAATGGAGTTACGGATGGCATTGCCTTTACGCCTGTTGCAACAACAATATATAATGTTACAGGAACAGACGGAAACGGATGTACCAATAACGATGCAGTTCTCGTAACCGTAAATTCATTGCCGGTAGTGGGAGGGGGTGTTGACCAGGCAGTTTGCAGTGGAACATCCATAACATTATTGGGCAGCGGAGCGGTATCTTATATTTGGGATAATGGAGTAACGGACGGTGTTGCATTTACCCCTGCATCCACAACAACCTATACAGTAGCAGGTACCGATGCAAATGGATGCACTAATACCGATGCGGTTCTGCTCACAGTAAATTCTTTGCCTCCAGTTGACGCAGGTATTGACTATGCAGTTTGCAACGGAACATCTGTAACATTAACAGGCAGCGGGGCGGTATCTTACTTATGGGATAATGGAGTAACAGATGGAGTTGCCTTTACACCGGTAGTTACAACAATTTATAATGTAACCGGAACAGACGGTAACGGGTGTACCAATACCGATGCGGTTTTAGTTACCGTAAATCCCATATTGATAGGAACAGATGCAGCAGCGATTTGCCAGGGGAACGCCTATACTTTCGGGACGCAGACATTAACATCTGCTGGAATTTACAATGAAACCTTTGTTGCCGCCAACGGCTGTGATTCCGTGGTAACTCTTATCCTTACTATTAACCCGACTGCTACTACAACGGCTTCTGCCGCTATCTGCCAGGGCAACTCTTATATTTTCGGCACGCAAACATTAGATTCTTCCGGAGTATACAATGAGATATTCAATAGTGTAAGCGGATGTGATAGTACTGTGACGCTCACATTGACCGTAAATCCGGTTCCTGTACCTGACTTTTCTTATACTGCGAACGGTTTTGAAATAACCTTTGTAAACAATTCCCTGAATGCAGGTTCATATCTTTGGGATTTTGGC
>JACPRZ010000008.1:17147-25884 GCA_016193485.1 Bacteroidota bacterium
TGCAGGTTCATATCTTTGGGATTTTGGCGATAGTACGGCAAGCACGTCAATAAATCCCGTTCACCTATATCCTGCTACAGGCGTTTATATTGTAACCTTAACAGCAACGAATGTACAATGCGGCAGCGTTAGTATCAGCGATACTATCACCATTTTGATAATAGAGTCAGGAGGTATTAACATTAAAAATATTGTAAAAGTATATCCTAATCCGTCAAGAGGTCACATTACAGTTGAAATATACAACACGGCTCAATCAGATTTAATTATTGAAATAAGAAGCATAATCGGTCAGAAAATTTATTCCAAAGTTTTCAGGAAAGAAAATGTAATTGAGCAAATTGATTTGAGTGATTTTCCAAATGGAATTTATCCTGTAAAATTGATTACCGGGGAATTTACAAGAACATTTAAATTGATTTTGGGTAATTGATAAATTTAATTACGCACAAGTAAAATGAGACCGCTGGTGAAATTGAGTTTCTTATTCGCAGTATTACTGTGCGGACTGCAAAACAGGACCTATGGACAAGCCCGTTATTCTGTTGCTACGGGCAACTGGAATTCCACGGCTACATGGTCAGCGACATCAGGGGGGGTATCAGGCGCCTCTGTTCCCACTTCTGCCAATGATGTAATTATTGAACGCGGGTTTACTGTGACTCTCAACACAAACGGCCAATGTGCAAGTTTGACTTTTAACCCTAAAACGGGAGGTGGCGCTGCTCTTTCCCAATTGAGTATTGGCGCATTTACCCTCACAGTTTCCGGGAATACAACACTGAATGGTTCAGCCGTTGCTGCAACAAGAGCGACAAAAATCCTCTATACAAGCGCCACCGGAATATTAACCATCGGTGGAAATCTCCAACTGGGTTCCGGTTCAGCGATAGGTAATTCAGCCATCATTGACATGAGTAATGGAGTTAACCTGGCAAGCACACTTAATGTTGCAGACAATATGACAAGAAATACAACGGACGGACAGTTCATACCGGGTACCGGAAGCACGGTGAATTATAATGGCTCTGTTGCGCAAACCGTAAATGTTACGCAATTTACTTATGCAAATCTTACAACCAACAACACCGAAGCCATAACCGGAGCCACATTGGGTGCAGCCGTTACTGCAACGAATGTTACCGGAAACATAAGCGTGAACAGCGGCCTTTTCATGACTAATAACCTTGCGATGGCTATGGCAAATTCAAAAAACCTTACAGTCGCTTTAAGCGCTACAATGGATGCCGGCACTACTTCAATCCTGATGGGTACGACTGCCTCCGTAACAATTAACGGCACATTTATTACCGCTAACACCAATGGATTTTCGGGAACGGCAGCAACAGCCATTCGCTCCACCAATACACCGACAATAACTTTGGGAGGCAGTTCCACTATTGAGTACAATGCAGCGGCAGCGCAAACAGCAACCAACCGCACCGATTATGCCAATCTTACTTTAACCGGTGGCTCTAAGACCATCGGAACTGCTGCAGCACAAACAGTCACGCTTTCAAAAAATCTTACCATCAATACCGGAGCTACTTATCTGGGCTCAACATGGAATCCCATTTTAAATATCGGTGGTGATTTTTCAAATAGTGGTACTTTTACTCAGGGTAGTTCGCTTGTAACTTTTAACGGAACAGCAGCGCAAACTGTTTTAGGTTCTTCATCAACAACATTTTCTAATAATGTAACTCTTAACAATGCTGCCGGACTTAGTATCACCACTTCTCCTACCATTAACGGAACCTTAACTTTTACCAATGGAAAAATCACAACTGGCGCTAATAAATTAATTTTAGGTTCAGCAGCAACCACCGCAGGTGCAGCGGCAGGCAGATATGTTTATGGGAATCTTGAAATTTTTATACCCAATGCTGCAGGACCGTCAAGAACTTTTATTATCGGAGATGCATCCAATTACACACCGGTGCTTGTTGCTTTTACAGGTACCACAACCGGCTCCGGCTCTCTTATAGCATATACAACTTCCGGGGATGATGCCGATATTGATAATTCGGGTATCAACTCAACGTTAAGCGTGAACCGCACCTGGACAGTGACTCAAGGCACTATACCTGTGGGTGGGTTTACTTCATACAGCGGAACATTCACATTCATTGGCGGCTCACCCGTTGATTTAGACGCGGGAGCAAATACAGCCAATTTTGTGGTGCGCAAATATGATGCTGGAAGTTGGGCAATAACCACTACCGGTACAAGAACAGCCACCACTACCCAGGCAACCGGAATGACTGCTTTTGGACAATTCCAGGTTGGTGAAGCAAGAACAATTACTGTCGCCACCAACCCTTCCAATAGTACAATTTGTGCCGGAAGCAATACAACATTCACAAGTACCTCAACTTCAATTCCTGCACCATCTGTTAAATGGCAACGCGGTAACCCGGGTTATACAGATATAACTGCCGGATTAGATGCTCCCAATACTACTTATAGCGATTTTACTACATCAACGCTTACCTTAACCGGCTCTGAAACACCTATAAACGGTTATTTGTACCGTGCTGTTTTTACCAATATCAATGGTTCAGCCACGTCAACAGCAGCGACTTTAACGGTAAACGCATCGCCAACTATTACAACCCAGCCATCAAATCAAACCGTTTGCATCTCTGTCAATGCAAATTTTAATGTAGTTACTTCTGCCGGAAGCCCTGCTTACCAATGGCAAATGAGTTCTGATGATGCATCCTGGGTAAATGTTGCCAATGGCACTCCTGCCGGTGTTACTTATACCAACCCAACCACCGCTACTCTTACTGCCAATGGAACATCTGCACTATCGCTTTATTATTATCGTTGCGTGGTTATGGCAGGGGGATGTTCAAGAAATTCCAACAGCGCAACGCTTACAATAAATACCGTACCTGCGGCATCCGGAGCAATTACCGGTACTTCATCCGTTTGCCAAAGCCAGACGGGAGTCGCTTATTCTGTTGCAGTCATTTCAGGGGCCACAAGTTATTCATGGACTTATTCCGGAACCGGATTCATCATTGCTACAGGAGCAGGGACAAATTCCATAACGGCTGATTTTTCTGCTTCTGCTACCTCCGGTAATCTCACTGTAAGGGGAACAAATGGATGCGGCAATGGAACGGTTTCTCCTGATTATACAATTACGGTTTCCAGTTCTGTTCCTGCAGCAGCAGGCGCCATTACCGGTTATGCATCCACATGCCAGACGCAAACCTATCCTTATTCCGTATCACCCATCTCAGGGGCAACAAGTTATACCTGGAATTATTCAGGCACCGGTTTGACATTTTCGGGACCCACCGCTTCCATGGATGGCAGTTATTCCGGCAGCGCCACATCCGGTAACCTCTCTGTAAGTGGTACTAATGGTTGCGGCAGCGGAAATGCTTCTCCGAATTTTGTAATTACTGTCTCCACTTGTCAACCTCACACTACTCCTTTAACTAATTGTAATGGCTGCCACATGCTTCATGGCGATCCTGTGGGGGGTCCCATTAATGCAAGCCCTGGTAATTCAAATTTGTGTATCAGTTGCCACAATCCTGCCGGTGTTGCATCCCAAAAACCATTTAATAATAGCAATAAGGCAGTGCCGGGAGTGAGCGGAAACTCCCATACATGGGATGAACTGGCTGTTAATGCTCTTCGTGAAACAGTAACCCCTGATGATGCGCAAACAATCCAAAAAGACAGTATGCGGCTCCGGCTCCCAGGCGGAAAAATTATCTGTTCAACCTGTCATGATCAGCATTATCCTGTGGATGATCCTCCATTTTTAAGGGTTTCAAATGGAGGGAACGCGATGTGTAAAGATTGCCACTCTCCCCGCGACAGAGGGCTTTATAGTTCCGACCCGGTCAATAACAGAGGCACTCACCCGGTCGGGGTAGCGTATCCTGTTGCGGACTCACGGTTTAATGCCGCTCCCACCGACTCGGTGCTCGTGGTTGGCGGGAATGTAGAATGTACCAGTTGCCATAAAATCCATTATGCACCTTTTAACGATGGATATATTCTTCGCGCAGCAAATAATAATGAGTCCTCTTTTTGCCAAAAATGTCATACTTATGGTCAGCACAATAATATGGGCTGCACCCGCTGCCACCAGCCGCACAATACCGACAAGGCGAATATCTATATGATAAGAAATACGATTAGCACACCTCCAAGCGATGGTGGCGGTCAATTGAGAGCGGTAGTATTTACTGCTGAAACCGGACCCAATTCATTTGCAGATGGCGATGCCACCTATAACGGTATTTGTGAAGTATGCCATACCGCGACACCCGGCAACAAGCACCAAAACAGCGCAGGAGGAGATCATGCACATAACGCGGGAGCCAACTGCACGACTTGTCATACGCACAAGTCCAATTTTGCCGGATGTACCAATTGCCACAATACTAATTTCCCCGAATATTCCACCGATGCACATCAAAAACATGCAACACAATATGGATTTCCTTGCTCCACTTGTCATTACCAGCGGGGAGCGGGGACTGCTTTTCACGAAAATGCGGTGAAAGATGTGAACTTTGACCCGGCAGGATTAGCATATAAATATAGCGGTGTTGTCAATGGATATCCCGCAGTTACGCCTGCCTGGAATTCCGGCACAAAAACATGCACTGATATATATTGTCATAGCAATGCAATGAAAGCCGATAGGGGAACGGATGGAACTTATTCCTGGGCCGGCTCTGTTCCTTTTTCAACCGGAACTCAGGTTTATGCCACTACTCCCAATTGGACTACCGGCACCATTACAGATTGCAATTCCTGTCATCAGGCGGGGGCTAATCCGGTTGTGGGAAATATGACCAATCCTTATACTATTACTGCTGCCGGACCAGCCACCGGTCATCCGCCAACGGGTCAGCACCAAAGGGGAGCTCATTTATCCAATGATTATTTAACCGGGCTTGGTTGGAGAACAGATGCCGGAGTCAGCGTGCAATGTTTCTGGTGCCATAATGCAGACCCCAATCCAATCACTCCTACGGATTGGAAATATCAGGGCACTTATGGCACTGCTTATCATGTGGACGGACAAACGTATTTCAAGCCGCAACGTTCTGATTATGCTCCGGACCCAGGCACTATGGCGCCCGGCCTTCTCCGGGGAAATGCCGATGGTCATTGCAGTGCAGCACAAAGTTGCTGGGATAATTAATTTTTTTCAACCATGAGCCCAAATTTATTTATACCAAAACAAGAAAGGAGAACAATCTAAAATCTCATTAAACATAACCCATTGGTCCCGTTATTTGAGTTATAGTTTGCCTGGTTTAATCAGGTTTACATACTAAAAATACTACGAACTTTCCGTACGATGCATAAAAGATTATATTCAAGAAATTTATTTTATTTATTGAATAAATAAATAGGTTGATAATTATCAATAAAATTCAATAACTAAAATCATAAAATAATTGTTTTATCGTAATCAATTTTGCACTGTAAAACAAGTAAAATAATTTTCCGAAAATCGTTATTTAAAACCCACTGAAACCATGAAAACAAAACTTTCAATTGGCGCTTTAATGGCAGGACTCGCACTATCCTTTAGCGGGTTTGCTCAATCCATCAGCGGCACGCTGCATGATATGAGTGGAGCGGCATGGAATACGGCAACCATAAATAAATTATGCGGGGTTTGCCATATTCCGCATGATGCTTATGCAATTGTTAATGCACCTCTTTGGAGCCACGCGCAGGGCGCTGGTCCCTATACCATGTATTCAAGCGCACAGTCATCTACTTATCAGGCAACCAATGATGCTGCTCCGAGCGGAAACTCCATAATGTGTCTGAGTTGTCATGACGGTACAGTTGCCCTTGATAATTTTAAACCGGTTAATACGAGCACAACATTTATGCCTGCCGGTCCGAATTTACTGAGTACAACGCTGACAAACGATCATCCCATCTCCATGACATATAATACTGCTTTGTCAACAGCAGATGGAGGACTTTATGATCCGGCCACACAGGCAGCCCCGGCTGCTTATGGTGCAGGAACAATCCAGGCAAGGATGTTGTATAACGACAGGGTTCAATGTGCTACCTGTCATAATCCGCACAATAATACAAATGGAAAATTCTTGAAAATGTCAACCCCCAACAGCGAGTTATGCCTCGCATGTCACATTAAGTAAATGCGGATAATTATTTTCAGTACTTTTGAAAGGCGATTATTTTAATCGCCTTTTTTTTTACCCGGCCGGGAAATGAATACAGGATTTAATATATATTCACAAAGAAACACGAAGAATTCTTTGTGAAACTTCGTGTCTTCGTGTCTTTGTGGCAGAAAAAATCATGGAACCTGAATAGTAACGTTTATATCATCCTTATTTTATTTCTATTTTTTTCGTGCAAGGGGCCTGCAGGTTTGACCGATAAAACGCATAATAGGATTAACCCTGACGACATTGTAATCTTTCCTCCCCCGCCCGATACACCGAGAATACAATTTCTTACAGCAATAAGTAATTCCCGGAGTGTTACAATTCCACGGTCGAAATTTGCAAAATATTTCCTCGGCAGTGATGAAGCAAAGCAGTTCAGCAAACCTTATGGCATTTCAATCCGGAAAGGGAAAATTTACATTTGCGATACCGGTGTAAGGGGGCTTGAGATAATTGACCTCGAAAAAAGGACGTTTAATTACTTCGTTCCGCCAGGCCGCGGACAATTGATATTACCGATAAATTGTTTCGTAGATGAAAAAGAATACCTCTATATTTCAGATGCCGAGCGAAGACAAATTATCATTTTTGATGAAAAAAGAAAATACATGGCTAGCTTTGGCGATACGGCATTGTTTAAGCCGACTGATGTTTTTGTCACGGATAATAAAATCTGGGTAACAAACATTAAAAACAACAGGATAAATGTTTACGATAAGGACTCGATCGGGAAATTTCTTTACTCTTTCCCGGATGCTGAATACGGCAGTGAATCGTACCTGTATTCGCCTGTCAGTATCCATGTAACGGATGATAAAGTTTATGTTTCTGACATTGGGGGGTATAGCGTAAAAGTATTCGGTCATGACGGGAAATATCTTATGACCATCGGAAGTTATGGAAAAAACCCGGGACAATTTGTGCGCAACAAGGGAATTGCAGTTGACCGCGACTCAAATGTTTATGTTGTAGATGCCGTTTTTCAGAATGTTCAGATTTTCAGCAAAAATGGCAATCTCCTGATGTTTTTTGGCGGAGAGTACAAGGGGCCCGGTTACATGTGGCTGCCTGCTAAAGTGACTATTGATTATGATAACCTGAAATATTTCACGAAATATGTTTCTCCGGAATTTGATCTGAAGTTTTTGATTTTGGTTACAAATCAATATGGACCCGATAAAATAAATGTATATGGTTTTGTTGAACCGGCAAAAACAAAGAAGATTAAGGATTCCGGGTTTTTGGATAAATAAAAATTGGTTCTATGACGGATACTGTGGGTTTTAATTTGAGCAAACAATTGCCACGAATTGCCACGAATTGCCACGACCTTCAGGTCGTGGGAAATAAATAATATGTAACACGGCTTTAGCCAAAAATAAATCTAAACATGCCTTACACCAAAGTATTGATACATTATATCTGGTCAACCAAAAATCGGGAGCATTTAATCGGCAAAGAATTGAAACCATTGTTGCTTGCGCACATCAAAGAAAACAGTATAAAAAAACAAATTTTTATCGATAGCATAAACTGTGTTTCAGATCACATCCATTTGCTTGTTTCTCTTGGAACTGAACAAACCATAGCCAAAACAGCCATGCTAATAAAAGGAGAATCTTCATTTTGGGTCAATAAACAACAAATACTTAAAACTAAATTTGAATGGCAGGACGAATATATTGCATTATCAGTAAGCTATTCCGCTATTGACAAAGTAAGAGCATACATTTTAGGCCAGGAAGAACATCACAAAAAGCAAACGTTTAGCGAAGAATACGAAAAATTCCTGACTGATCATCATTTTGAAACTATTTTGGCTAAAGCCAATACCAACTCTATTAAACAATCCACGACCTGAAGGTCGTGGCAATTATAACCATACAAAACATCATAGAACCTAAAAATTACATCAGTAAAAAACATGATCGCTATCATAATTGCATTATTCCCTTGGATTTAATTTAGGGGTTCCATAAGATATTCAGAGAGAGCAGATTTCAATGATCGGACAGAAAAAAATAAACTGAACTATCCGGAACCAGATGTCGGGGAATAAAAGAAAACAATATAGTATCCTGAAAAAAACAGCCGGTTTTTACTTTCTGAAGCAATTTTTTTTTTATTTTTTTATTGCGGTTTTTTTAAGTTCAATTATTGACGGATGCTCACCGGTCGGCAGATATAAGGCATTATCATTTTTTTTTGACGGGGTTCCAAATCCCGACTTTGTTGCAGGGAAGGATTCAACAGGAGGTAACCTGATATCCGGCCAACCGGTGGCAGTAAAAAGCACCGGTCCTGAATTTTATTTTCATCCGCCTTATGGCAGAAACGAATGTGCAAGGTGCCATGACAATGAAGCAATCGGCATGCTTAAGGCAGCAGTGCCGGTGCTTTGCTACAGATGCCATTCTGATTTTCGGAATAGTTATGACTTTTTGCATGGACCTGTGGGGGCAGGTTATTGCCTGATGTGCCATCAGCATCACTCATCAGAATATGAGAAATTACTTGTAAAAAGCGGACAGGAA
>JACPRZ010000008.1:25920-27960 GCA_016193485.1 Bacteroidota bacterium
ACCCAGTGATGTTATGAGGAATTTGAATCATAAAAAAATCGGAACCGCTAATTGCACCGATTGCCATAATCCCCATGGCGGCAATGAAAAGTTTAATTTAAGGACACTGGCGGCAAAAGGGTACAAGCATCCTGCTTTGGCAGCGCAAATTGCTATGGAAAGTGAGATTAATACCCTGGCAGATTCTTCCGTCAAACTATTGGAAACAGAGCGGGAATCACCATCACCGGATACAACGCTTAAACCATCTTACGGTAAAACCCTGGCGCTTACATTCTTCTTCGGACAGGTTCACCGCAACCTTCCGGGTGATATTCACCCCGCTATGGAATTACTTTTACTGGATAATAACGGAATTGTACTTTCCACAACCACTACTGATTCATCGGGCAATTTTTCAATCGGTATTCCGCAAACAGGGGGTTCCTGCATTTTCCGCCTGAAAGATGACACCTGCGATGCAATAATCAGCATCACTGAAAAAAATCCGGAATTAAAATATGTAATGATAAAAGATAAAACCGGTAAATATGAATTCAATAAACTCGCTTTGCAAAATACCACTTTAGGGTTTGAACAGGTCACCGATTCAACAGGGATTTCATTTATTGAACCTGGCAATACTTCACCGGTTATCCCACGCCTGTCCGGACAGATTTTTGGAAATATTTCCGAACCCGTACACCCCGGTACAGAAATATTCGCATTAAATGAATCACGGGAAATTATTGGTGTAACGAGGATTGACGGAAAAGGTAATTTCGTTTTCAGGAAATTACCGCCTTACAATAATTATTTGTTTATCCTTAAAGATGTAAAGGATGTTCCTGTGCATAACATCGGAAAAATATATGTGGGTAATATTACAGATAAAGAAATTGTCCCCATTGGAAAAGGTAAAGATGGTTATTTCCGATATAGATACCTGCCTTTTCAGGCATTGGCATTATGGGTTACCGATGCTTCTATGGATACTCTTGGATTAACCCATCTGAATAAAGACGGCTTTTATGTTTTTGACCTTCTGCCGGATGATTCCAATTTGACTTTCATTCTCTCTGGCGGAAAAAATACCAGCGCCATTGATGAAATGAATGTTATTGTAAACGGACGAATGAGGAAAATTAAAAAGGGAACTGACAATCTGTTCCGCTTTGTAAAACTTCCGCAAGGGATAACGAGGTTATACTTTATGAATGAAACCGGAGACACGCTGCAAACGGCATTCATGAATAATGACGGTTTTTTTGATTTTAAAAACGGATTGCCCTACAGGGATAATTACCTTTTCCTGCTGGATGCTGACAATGCCGGCATCGCTGATGAAATTCAGATACTCTATCCGGATGATAAAAGCAGGCAAAGAATAATTACCTTGGTTAAAACCGAAGGAGCATTTTTTCGCTACAGGCCTTTGCCCGGAGAAGAGTCAAAATTGTACCGTCTTGACCAGAATTATGACACCCTTGATATTGCATTCATGAATGAAGAAGGATATTTTGTCTTTCATGAACTTCCAACCGTAAATAATTATTTTTTTTTACTGGAAACCCGTGACGCTGGGATGTTTCAAACCGTACCGGTACAAATTATCAGTGGTAATGGCGCAATAAAGGAAATTATTGCAAAAAAGGAATCGGGAGCACGGTACCGCTATGAATTCCCTGAGCAAGCAAATGCGGTTATTGCTGATTCCCTGAAGGAGCAATTCATTGCTGTGAACCTGGATAAAGTTGAAAAAAAAATTGTTGACTTTGCCGTACGGAATGTGGAATTTAATTTAGGTCAGTTTGTGATTAACTTATATTCATACAAATATATTGAACAAATAAGCCGCCTGCTGATCAGCAATCCCCAATGGCATATCCAGGTATCAGGTCACACTGACAATATAGGGAATGAAAATTTCAATTTACTGCTATCCGAAAAACGCGCTGAAACCGTCAAGAGAGCCCTTGTGAAACGGGGTATTCAGGCAAACAGAATTATTACAAAGTATTTTGGCGAATCAAAACCGGTTGCCGATAATCTTACCCCGCA
>JACPRZ010000020.1 GCA_016193485.1 Bacteroidota bacterium
CCGTCAAAGTATCAACTGCAATCTGCTTCGCTTCCATTCTCCGTTTTATGTTCACTGTGTCGGCTCGCATAAATATTTTCTGCGCTTCAATGGCGAAGTTCTGTGCCGTTCTCATGGAGTCGGTTCCCGTTCCGTTGCTCATTCTTATTGCGCCTATGCTTACCCTGCCGCCTACAACAAGATTATTCTGCACTGCTACTACTGGCGCTGTGCTTAGCAATACCGTTGTGTCATACCACTGCCAGCCGCTTTGCGTTTGTATTAAAGTATCAAGGTCTTTCCATATGCCGTTGCCCGATAGAAAATGTGATGAGTTGCCTGTATAATCCAACCGTCTTAATATTCCGCTATTGTCAAACCTGATAATCCCTTCATTGCTGCCTGCAAGCGGATTTATTTTTACTCCATCGGTCAGAGTTAAGGTGTGAAGGGTTGATGAACCGGTAACCGAAAATGTATCGGCAAGTAGAGACGATGCATGCAGGGATGTTGCATGCAACGTCTCTACCGTTCCGTAAAGCGCCTGCAACGAATCGGTGTTGATATGGCCGGTTGTAACCTGTTGTGAATTTACCAGGTGGGCAGTAATCGTTCCGGCATTGATTGTGTCAGCGGTTATGTTAACCGTTTCAATCCGGCTGGAATAAATATCAACTCCGTAAATTCTTGAAGCATTTATTATTGTTGAAACAATTTTTGTCATCTCTGCCGAATCGGCAACAATGTATCCGGCACGTAAAAGTTGAGCCCTTACTTCAAGCGAGAGCATCAGCGAGTCGGCATAAAAAGCGTAGCCGCGGGTGCGACCGGCAATATCAAGTTTATAGGGCGCTGCTGGCGTTGAGATTCCTATTCCCACATTGCCAGCGGGCGTTATGCGAAGCCATTCCGTATTGTTCGTCTTTATTATCAGGGGTTGGCTGTTTTTGCTTCCGAGGAAGTCGCCATTCTGATAGAAATTTCCATCCGTGGCATGTTTTGGTCCGCTCTGTGCATATATTGCAGAGTTAAATAAAAGCCCCGCTACTGCCACTGCTACTGCTACTGCTACTGCTACTGCTACTGTACTCTGGGGGGGGTGGGTAAATGATGGTTTCATGGGAATTCAGTTATTGGTTGGTTTGTTGGTTAAAGCAGAATCAATAGCCCGTTATTCAGAATCCCCGTAAATATATGAAATTAAATAATACAAATGACGGCCGGAAAAATTTTTTCAGGGGTGCGGGCGATTGCAAAAATTATGCCGGAATAACGATAAAGAGCATTCCATTCCGATATCTATCGGCTCTATGAATTGGAACTTGGGACTTGGAACTTGGGACTTGGAACTTGGGACTTGAAACTTGGGACTTGGAACTTCATTCTCCCTCCCTGACCGTCCCCTCCTCGCACCGCACCGTTCTTGAAGGAAATTTTTCGATGAGCGAATAATTATGAGTAGCGATGATGATCGTTCGTCCCTTGTGAGAAAGATCCGACTGGATACGGATTATTTCTTCGGCAATTGCCGGGTCAAGATTTCCGGTAGGTTCATCGGCAAGAATGATCTCCGGCTCGTTAAGCAATGCACGGGCAATGGCTACCCGCTGCTGCTCACCACCCGATAGTGCATAAGGCATCTTGTTTATTTTGTTATCAAGACCTACAGCCGCCAGTACGGTTTTGATCCGTTCGTCAATCTCATTTTTTTTCTTCCAGCCGGTCGCTTTCATAACAAAATGAAGGTTGGCGTAAACATTCCTGTCGGTGAGGAGTTGGAAATCCTGGAAAACAATACCCAGTTTCCTGCGGAGATGTGGAATTTCCCTTCGGTTTATTTTGCGAAGGTCATAACCGGCAATGTGAGCATTTCCTTCTTTTAATGCAAGATCGCAGTAAAGCGTACGCAGCAAACTGCTTTTCCCGCTGCCGGTCTTACCGATAAGATATACCATTTCTCCTTTTTCCACGCTGAGATTTACCCCGGTGAGAACCGGAAAATCTTTGTAGAAAACAGAAACGGATTCAAGGTTTATGAGGGGAGACATTTTATTGATTTTTTTCTGCGTTAATCTGCGAAATCAGCGGGAGAAAAAAAACTAGTTGAACAGTAACTAAATTTATTTTTTAGGTTTACTTTCTTTCGGAAAATACCGTAAAGCGCTGAGCCGCTGCCGCTCATGGCAGCAAAGATAGCGCCTGATGAATATAATTGTTCTTTGATTTCACTAAGAACCGGATATTTATTGAAAACACACTTTTCAAAATCATTGCGGATATTATTTTTCCATTGATATACAGGTTTCCTGATAAGAGTAAATAAAGATTGTCTGATTTTTGCAGGAGCAATATTCCTGAATGCTTCGGTGGTAGATACAGAAATCTCCGGTATTACAACGGCAATAAAATAATTACTTAAATCCAGTGGGACATTCCGGAAAATATTTCCTCTCCCGCTTGCAAATACCGGTCTGTTTTTTATAAAAAAAGGACAGTCGCTGCCGAGTTCCAGGGCATATTCCAGAAGTTTTTTTTCGGACAGATTCAGTTGAAACAAATCATTCAGCATTTTCAGCGCAAAAGCGCCATCCGAAGAGCCGCCCCCAAGTCCGCTGCCGGGAGGTATCAATTTATGCAGATGTATCTCCACTGGTTTTACCCGAAAGTCATTTTTAAGCAGGCGGTATGCTATTACAACAAGGTTGTCATCCGTACTGCCCGGAATTTTGAACCCTGTCGCGGTGAAGGAAAACGGTTTTCCCGTATCGGCTATCTCAAGAATATCGCACAGTGGAATGGGGTAAAAAACCGTTTCAATATCATGGTATCCGTCAGCCCGTTTTTTGAGCACGTTTAACCCGATGTTGATTTTGGCGCCTGGAAAGGATATCATTACCCGAAAGAGTAAAAAGCGAAAATATCCCAAAAACCCTTACCTTTACGCTCCCCAAAAATAAAGCATGACATTTCTTGACTTTGAAAAACCGGTACAGGACCTGCTTGAAGAAATCTCCAAACTGAAAAAGACAGCCGAAAAAAATGGCATTGATATATCCGGTGCTATACGTGACCTGGAAGAAAAGATAAAAGAGACACGCAAAAAAATCTCCGGATCGCTTACTCCGTGGCAGAGGGTTCAGTTATCGCGCCATCCCGACCGCCCCTATACGCTTGACTATATTGAGTACCTGACCGGGAAGAATTTCTATGAATTTCATGGCGACCGGTGCGTCAAAGACGATAAAGCGGTAGTTGGCGGATTCGGCTCAGTGGATGGAAGGACCATCATGTTCATCGGCCAGCAAAAAGGCGCTACGACCAAGTTGCGCCAGTACCGCAATTTCGGAATGGCAAACCCCGAAGGTTACCGCAAAGCGCTCCGGCTGATGAAACTGGCTGAAAAATTCAACAAACCGGTTGTTACCCTGATTGATACTCCCGGAGCTTATCCCGGTCTTGAAGCCGAAGAGCGCGGACAGGCCGAAGCCATAGCCCGCAACCTTTATGAGATGTCGCAACTACGCGTTCCCATTATTTGCATAATTATCGGTGAAGGCGCATCAGGCGGTGCGCTCGGCATTGCAGTCGGTGATCGTGTACTGATGCTTGAAAACACCTGGTACTCTGTTATTTCTCCCGAATCATGCTCTTCCATTCTTTGGCGTTCATGGGATTTCAAAGAACAGGCGGCAACCGCACTCAAACTTACTCCGGAAGATATGCTGAACAACCGCCTGATTGACGGCATCATAAAAGAACCTCTTGGAGGCGCTCATGTAAACCCACCTGAAATTTTTGAAACCGTAAAGCAGGAAATCCTGAAACACCATTCAGAACTGGATGCCCTAAATACGGACGAAAGAATTGACTTGCGCATTAAGAAATATTGCTCTATGGGAATGGTGAGGGTTGGAGAAAAAGAAGGAGATGAGGCAAAGGATGTTTCCGGGCAAGATATTGAACAAGCCGCTTCAGCAACTGACACCGGCAAAACTGACTCCTGATTCCACCCGTTCAGCGTAGTTAATATAATATAATTTGAGAACAGTTTAGCGAAGGTTGTACATTCACCAGGGCACGTATCACCATTCTTATAATTGAGACCACTATAAAAAGTCAAATTTAGTAAAATGCCACTAAATCTCAAAAACACGAAACCTGCCTGCCTGCCGGCAGGCAGGTCCCACAAAATCTTTATTATCATAGATTTATTTTTAGTGCAATTTTTGTGTTTTTGTGGCAAAAAATACTTTTTAGAGGGGACTCTTAATTTCCAAAATGAAAAACATCCTGATATCTATCGGGACACATAATGAATAAATTGATCCGGCTACTTGCATTTTCCGTCATTATTTTTCCCCCGATGATTATCGGGGTCTTGTTTAATGTTAATAATTTATTTGGAAATCAAACCAATACCATTGACTCCCTCAAAAAAGTATTGGAAAATCTGTATGCTGCTCCCTCCTCATTGGGGAGGCCTGCCCTGGAGGGAACTCCTTTAAGGGCAGGAGTGGGGCTTGACACTGCCAGGGTCGCCACCCTTCTTGAAATCGCCAGCGAATACTTTAATTATGCTCCGGATAGCGCATATTTGTATGCACAGCAAGCGTTAAACCTGTCGGGAAAAATAAACTATCTGAAAGGCATTGCCTCATCGCTTGATGGAATAGCCCGGTATAACTGGATGACAGGGAACTACCAGGAAGCAATGGAAAACATAGTGCAAAAACTGAAAATTTATAAACAATCGGGCAACAAAAAAGGAATCTCCTCATCCATTAGTCATATCGGGCTCATCTATGAAGAACTTGGCAACTACCCCAGGGCATTGGAATTTTATTTCAGGGCGCTGAAAATAGATGAAGCGATCGGTAAATCCTCCGGTAAAAAAAGCGGGATTGAAATCCACCTGACCAACATTGGAGGTGTTTATTTCAGCCAGGGCGATTACCCGCGGGCATTGGACTATTACCTGAAAGCATTAAAGATTGTAACGGGTGACAGTGCAATAACTGCAAGGGAAAAACATAAAGCCGGAACCATCCTCAGCAATATCGGGCAGGTATATTCAGAGCAGGGTACTTTGTCCTCCGAACCGTCACAGAAGGAGGCATGCATCAGTAAAGCTTTAGAGTATTATTTCAAGGCATTGAAAATACATGAAGAAGTTGGAAACAAAACCGAAACAGCAAGGCACCTCAGTAATATCGGGATCGTATATAAAAATCAGGGTAATTACACAAAAGCGCTGGAATACTATTTTAAAGCATTGAAAATTGAAGAAGAAATGGGAAATAAAAACGGAATAGCAAGAAATTACGGCAACATAGGAAATATCTATTGGAACCAGGGTAAATCGCAACCGGCAGTGAAAAGCGGAACCGGGGTTCTCTCAACGGGGGATACGGTTTTCACAAAAGCGCTGGGATACTATTTTAAGGCATTGAAAGCGTTTGAAGAACTCGGTGAAAAAAATAATATTTCAACAATCCTTGGCAATATCGGTACAGTTTATTTATACGCTCCCTCACTTCCTCCCCTCCCGGTAACTGTCGGGAGCGGATATAAAAAGGGACTTGAACTGGCGGAGGAGTATTTGCTGCGTTCAACTGCCATTGCGGACAGTTTCGGTTTTTTACAGATGGCAATGCAATTTAATAAATCGCTCAGTAATCTCTACGACACATTAGCCCGGTTGGCGGCAGAAAGCCGTCAGCCGGATAAAATGGCAAAGTATTACAAACTTGCTCACGAACATTACAAAAAATACAGTGAGATGAAAGACACCATCTTCAATGAAGAAAAGACCAAAGAAATAGGGAGGTTGGATGCGAGATACGAATTTGACAAACAACTTGCCGTTGCAGATGCCGGGCATAAAGCCGAGTTGGAAAAGCAGGCGGCAGTGGCAAGGGCAGAGAGCAGAAGGCAGTGGCTGGCGTTATGGCTTGTAGTAGCGGTGGCAGTGGCGGTAGCGGTAATTGCGTTCATTATATTCCGTTCGCTCAGGGTAACGCAAAAACAGAAGAGAATAATTGAAATGCAAAAACATATTGTGGAAGAACAAAAGAAACTTGTAGACCAGAAAAACAAAGACATCACCGACAGTATTGAATACGCCAGGCGAATACAGGAAGCGCTGCTCACAACGGATGAATACATAGAAAAATGGTTGCCGGAATATTTTATTTTGTATTTACCAAGAGATATTATCAGCGGTGATTTTTACTGGTGTTATGCCCCCCTCCCTTCCTCACCCCAAATGGGGGGAGGCGATAAATCGTCATTCTTTGGGGGTGAGGTGCTTCTGGCGGTCTCCGACTGCACCGGCCATGGAGTGCCCGGTGCCCTGATGAGCATGCTCGGAATCTCGTTTCTCAACGAAATAATCATTGAGCGCAACATTACAAGCCCGGAAAAAATATTGGATAATCTTCGCAAAGAAATAATCAGCAATCTCAATCCCGGGAAGAAAAAAGATATACAGGATGGGATGGATATCGCAATATGCCGCTACGATTTCAGTACCCTGACAGTTGAATTCGCAGGCGCCAACAGGCCTATGTTGGTAGTGCGGGATGGGAAAATATCAGAATATTCCGGTGATGCAATGCCGGTTGGTGCCGGGGTGGATTCATCGGAACCGTTTTCGCTTCAGAAGGTAACTTTGCAGAAAGGCGATGTGGTATTTACTTTTTCAGATGGTTTTGAAACGCAATTCGGAGGACCGAAGAATAAAAAATTTATGAAAAAAAACCTGAAGGAACTGCTCCTGTCTGTTTCTCATCTTTCAATTAAAGAACAAAAAGAACGGATAACCGCTGCTTTTGATGAGTGGAAGGGCAACGGTGAGCAGACGGATGATGTAACGGTGATGGGGATACGAATCATCTGAATTACTATCACCGATAGTAACATAATTGGGACTTGGGACTTGGTCCCGATAGATATCGGGATTGGGACTTGGGTCTTTATACAGTGTTCATAACCCTGTTACTATCCTGTTTATATCTTTTCATAAGTGACTTTTTTATCCGGTATTGCCTTTATTATTTTTGCGTTCGTTTTTGCCATAAATCTATATCCCTTATTCCCTATCCCTTACACCCTATTTCCGCTATGCCTCAAAAACAATCCTCCCTGCCTGTCCGGCAGGCAAGCAAACAACCCCCCCTGCAACAGATAATGCAGGAACCCGGCAAGTTGCCGCCCCAGGCCGTTGACCTTGAAGAGGTGGTGCTGGGCGCCATCATGCTTGAAAAAAACGCTCTTGCCGAAGTAATTGACATCCTTAAACCCGAATATTTTTACAAGCCGGCAAACGAAAAAATCTATACCGCCATCCGCAACATCTACATGCGCCCGGATCCCGAGCCGGTTGATTCTATAACGGTTACTATGGAACTTAAACGGATTGGAGAACTGGAAGCAGTTGGCGGTCCCTATTACATCACCCGCCTCTGTAATGCAGTGGCTTCTTCCGAAAATATTGTGCGGCATTCGTACATTATTCTGGAGAAATACCTGCTCCGGGAACTTATCCGCACCTCCAGCGATATTGTGAGCCAGGCATTCAGCGATACGGAGGATGTTTTTGAGATGTTGGATAAAGCCGAAGCAAACATCTTCGCCATTGCAGAACAAAATATCCGCAGGAATCCCGATAAAATTGACAAACTCATTGACGATCTTAAAAAACAGATTGAAAAAGCCCGCACGCACGAAGACAATCTCACCGGTGTTCCCTGCGGATTCAGCAACCTTGACCGCATTACCAGTGGATGGCAACCTTCTGATCTGATCATCCTTGCTTCCAGGCCAAGCATGGGTAAAACATCTTTCATGCTCTCCATAGCAAGGAATGCCGCTGTTGAGTTTAAAAAACCGGTTGCCGTTTTTTCGCTTGAGATGACCGCCATGCAATTAGTTCTGCGCCTTGCAGCCATTGAATCGGAAATCCCGGCTGAGCGCCTCCGTAAGGGACGCCTGGAAAATTACGAGTGGGAACAATTCCATTCCCAGGTGAGTAAACTGATGACTTCGCCAATATTTATTGATGACAGCCACTCGCTTTCCATCCTTGAACTGCGCGCCAAGGCAAGGCGGCTGAAGGCGAAAAACAACATTGAACTTATCATGATTGATTACCTTCAACTGATGACATCCGGTCTGGAAGGTAAAAGCAACCGCGAACAGGAGATAAGCCGTATTTCACGGGCGTTGAAAAGTATTGCCAAAGAACTTAATATTCCCATTATCGCTCTTTCGCAGATGAGCCGCAAGGTAGAGGAACGATCTAAGGAAAAACACCGGCCAATGCTGTCCGACCTGCGCGAATCGGGCGCCATTGAGCAGGATGCCGACATCGTAATGTTCATCTACCGCCCAGAATATTATAAACTGAACGAATGGGACGATGATGGTACCGACTGCAGGGGGCAGGCCGAAATCCTCATTGAGAAACACCGCAACGGACGTACCGGCAAAGAACGGCTCCGCTTCATTAGCGAACTTACCAGGTTCACCGATCTCGACTACAAAGGATATTTTCAGGCCGAACCCGGCTCCGAAGAACCTGCGGTGATTACCGTACAGTCGCGTATAAATGATGAACCGAACGATGAACCCGCTTAAGGTTGGAATAGCCGGTTCCGGAATAATGGGTGCAGGCATTGCCCAGGTCTTTGCGGCAAAAGGTTTCCCGGTTGTTTTATGCGATTCTTCTTCTGCAGCGCTTGAGAATGCAGAGAAAAGCATTTTCAATGGATTAGAATACCTTGAAAAGAATGATAAACTGCAGGGCAACTCTGCCGGTGCTGTTTTTAATAATATTATTTTTACCCAACAACAGCAACACTTTAAGGATTGCACTCTTATTATTGAAGCCATTTCCGAGGACTTCAATCATAAGCGGGAACTTTTCGGTGCGGTTGAAAACCTCGTAAAACCGGATACCCTTCTAGCCACCAACACCTCCTCGCTTTCCATAACCGCTCTTGCCGCTTCGTGCCGGTTGCCGGAACGCTTCATCGGGCTCCATTTTTTCAATCCCCCCCCTGTTATGAAACTTGCAGAGATAATCCCCGCCCTGCAGACAGAGGGAAGAGTTGTAACTCAATCTGCGGAAATAATCAGAATGCTTGGTAAAGTTCCCGTAGTGGTTAAAGATACTCCCGGGTTTATCGTAAACCGCATCGCCCGGCCTTTTTACGGTGAAGCGCTGAAAATTTATGAAGAAGGCATCGCCTCGTTCGCCACGATTGACTGGGCGATGAAGGAATTCGGTAACTTCAGGATGGGTCCTTTTGAACTGATGGATCTTATCGGTAACGATGTAAATTATGCCGTCACCGAATCGGTGTGGAAGCAATTTTACTGCGACCCGCGCTACAGGCCTTTCATTACGCAGAAACGGATGACGGATGCCGGATTGCTCGGGAGGAAGACGGGAAAAGGGTATTACGACTATTCCGGGGGGGCCGAAAAACCGCTGCCCGTTAAAGATGAGTCGGCCGGTGAAGAGATTTTTTTCAGGATAGTGTCTATGCTCATCAATGAAGCGGCAGATGCATTATACCTTGGGGTAGCTTCACGGGATGATATTGATACCGCAATGGTGACAGGGGCTAACTATCCTAAGGGACTTCTTCGCTGGGCTGATGAACTGGGACTGCATACAATATACTCAAAACTCCTTTCCCTGAAAGAAGAATACCATGAAGACAGGTACAGGCCTTCGGTTATGTTAAAGAAGTTAATAACGATGGGGAAAACTTTTTACGGATGATTTTTTTTGCTTTTTATAACGCATTATGTTTGTGACAACAATGCATTAAATTCTTTGTTATGATTACCATCTCTGAAAACCAACTGAAGCAGGCCGTTGATTACATTACCGGTCTTGATGAAAAAGGAGTGACCGGGTTTTTTGATGATTTCAGCCGGAAGCAACCCGTGCTCCTTGCCTATGCAACGGCAATGAGCGAACAACTTAAAGGAGCGGATGACCGGGAAACCCTTTTCTATTACGCGTCTGTCCTGTGGAAAGCATTTCAGTACCCGGAGATTGACCTGAAAAAAATTCCCGAAAACAAGTTAATGGAATTTGAAAAATCTATAGAGAATTTTTATAAAAAAATGGCAGGTGTTCCCGACAGCATCCTCAATTCCCCGGAAGCATCGCTGTTCAAATCGCAGCCCGTGCTGATGGCTTACCTTTTTAATGAACTGGCAGGCGATATTGTAGGCAGTGACGGTTCAGGTTCTGGAAGCGAACCCGGCAATCCCGCTCCGCAGATGGATGATAACCGGGGCATAACCTTTTTTGTGCTTTTTGTTCTCCTTCATTGCCTCAACGAAGCGCTTAACGGACCGCGGCTGGAAGTAGTGCCGAAATAAAACATCCGAAGTTTTTAAAACTTCGGATGTTTTATTCCACCACCGCAATTTTTTCCTCAGCAATAATCGGCTCCCCGCGGAAACATAAAAACAACTGCATCAGGGATATTACATCCTTCCGGCAATAGGTTACGATGCGCGGCAGATTTTTTTCCTGCCAGTAAACCCTTGCGATGTCTTTACCCGTGATGTCGTCTTTCGAGGTGGGTATATTAAACAGGTTGGACAGGAGTTCAAGCGAAGTGTAATTTTTTGAATCACCGAATTTCCATAATTCAAATGTGTCAATATGCTGGATCTCCCAGGGTTTTTTTCCGGCTGTATCGAGCATCTTCGGCAGTTTGATGGAATTGATGAGCATTCTTCGCGAAAGGTAGGGATAATCAAATTCTTTCCCGTTATGTGCGCACAGGCGGTGATGTTCGCGGTGATAGTTCCGGGTGATCAGTTCTGCAAATTCAGAGAGTACCGTTCTCTCATCATCCCCGGAGAATGATTTAACCCGTATTTCACGGTCGGTATTACGTGCGGAACTTCCCTCCTTCACATAAATAAATCCGGCTGAAATACAGATCACCTTGCCGAATTCCGAATATATCCCGGCACGTTCATAGAGGGTTTCAGGCGTGTCTTCCTCTTTTTTCCGTATGAAGGATGATTTATTATCCCATAATTTTTTCCACACATCAGGCAGATCAGCGTAAGCAGGAAATGCCGGAACCGTTTCAATATCTATAAAAAGGATGTTTTCAATGTTAATTTGTTCAAGCATAATTTTTTGTTTGATAAACCGGATTATTTTCTGAGTTTATACTGACGGAATTTGACCCTGACAGATTTCTCGTCAGGGTCAAATTCATCAGTATATCCTGATCTGAATGATTTGCTGACGATAAATGTCAGTACTGACCGTAGCGTCAGTGTTCTGATGATAAATGTCAGAATGCTGTACCGAAGCGTCAGCCCAAAATCATTCAGCATCATAATAATGAATGAACAGGATTTTTTTCGTGATAACATTACCCGGTATTGCTATCCGCACAAAATAAATTCCGGGAGAATTAAGTTCAGGCAATCTGAAGAGATGATTCCCTGCCGGCAGTTCTTTATTTTCGGCAACCGGTATTCTTTTTCCGAGAACATCAATAATATCTATGGTAAAGATATTCTTCATATGTACCATAACGGCAATGATGGAATTTTTTTCCACCGGGTTGGGATAGACCGAAAAGGTCAAATTACCTGTAGGATTCTCCGTCATGCCAAGAGCAGTGTCGGCAGTGAAGCGCCATACCGCACTCCAGTTTGAGGGGGTAAGCCCCGTTTTACTTCTAACCCTCCAGAAATATTGCCTGAGGTTCTGAAGATCAGTTATTGAATGTTCGGTATCGGTGCCGGAATTGTCAGGTGACAGGTAAGCGTACGATGCGGCAATAAGGTAGGGGGAAGAGAAATCCGGAAGGGTGTCAACCTGAACTTCGTAGGTATCTACCCCGCTGACGCCATTCCAGTCAAGCGTAAGTGCTGAAAGGGATGGTACGGTTGAGAAATTGGCCGGATAAACCTGTACGGGAATCTGGTTAAATGTTCCTGTAATATTTATATCGTCAATATAAACGTAGTTACCCCCCCCGCTTGTAAATTCAAATTTAAAACGGAAATCGGTGACATAATGGGATGAATAGATGCTTATCCCGGACCATGTTTTCCACTGGGAAGTGTCGGAAGGCACAAAGGAAGAACTCTGAACGGGAGCCGAAGCAAGCGAAGCACCGGTCTTAGCCCACCGGGGAGCCCAGGTTTTTCCGCAATCGTTGGATACAAAAAAACGCAGGAGGTCATTATCCGAGGAAGTCCGCTGTACATACGCCACCCTGAAACCGGCAGTGGCACCGGAAGAAATTACGCCCATATCAATAGTCGGACTGATGATTTCATCAATATTGTCAGCGCCATTGCCGTAATTGTTCATCCGCAGTGATTTGGAACTGTTGTACCCGGTAGTCGTATCAAGGCCCCATGTTTTGCCGTTATCTTCATTGACGATTGTCCATTCGGTTCCGGGTATTGCGGCAGTTTCAAAATTTTCGGAATAGGGTATTGTTTTCAGGGGCGAGGGAAGAACGGTTATATATGCCGATTTGGTTTTCGTATTGCTTCCCGCACTATTTGAAACGGTAAGAGTGACGGGAAATGTACCTGGATTAATATACGTAATCAGTGGTGTTGAATCGGTTGCCGCAGAAGGAGAACCACCGGTGAATGTCCAGTTGCGTGTTGTTACGGAGCCGTTGTAAGAAGCATCCGTGAACCTGACCGTTGACCCGGTGCATATAACCTGGGTCGCTGAATAAAAATCGCCTATGGGAGTGCATAAAGAGGGAATATAACCGGTATTGGTGCCTGTTGCGGTGAGGTTTGAACCCGATACCAGGTTGGTCAACTGGCTGAAAGAAGCAATGGTATTCTTCATAAAGTTTTTCTGACCGAGCGAAAACATGTTCTGGCATGCATCATAACTGAGGTAATTTTCAATCTGGTCAACCATGTCGGAAGTAAAGGGTGAAGATCCGTTCATATCGTTTGAACAGGTATTCTGGGTAGTAACGCAACTGAACGTTTCAGCAGATACAGGGGGGGTATCGCAAATATAATCTCCTGAACCGGAACAACTGCTTCCGCAGCCGGAATCAAAGGTGTGCAAAAGTCCCAGGCAATGACCGACTTCATGCGTTGCGGTGCGTCCGTCCGATAGCGATGTGCCTGTAGTTCCCCAGTAATCATTCCTTACGACAGCCCCGTAATTTGAAGGCCAGCCCCAACTGCCGGGCAGAATAGCGTATCCCAGAATAATTCCGGCACCGCCATTGTCTTCAATGGTATTGACTAACCAGAAATTAAGATATTGATCCTGGGGCCATGGGGATGATCCTCCCGAGGAAGTTGACTTGATCCCTTTAAAATCATCGGCATTGTAGGTAAGCGGTGTATTAACCCGTACAATACCCTCGGTGCAATTGCCGTAAGGGTCAATATTTGCAAGGCGGAATTCAAATTCCGGATCTGCGGCATACGGTTTAAAAACCGATCGGGTCTGGTCAGTATCCGCATTCAATCTTCTGAAATCCCTGTTTAAAACCGCAATGCCGCTTTCAATCTGATTTTTACTGATATTGCCGTCACCGTTGTAATGCAGAACATGAACAACTACAGGTATAATCTGGACCGCCCCGCTTTTTCCGGAGGTCTTCATTTTCTGAATTAAGGATCCAGATTTAATGTATTGCTCTTCGAAAAATTTTCTTGCTTCAGGGTTTTTTGCAAATTCTTTTGATAATAAGAGTTCTGTCCCGCACCATCCACCCTGAGCGATCGCATTACCCGCCTGTGCCGAAGCATGGAATTGAATAATTCCGGCAAGGAAGTAAAAAACCGCTACGCCACTAATTATTGATTTCATGGAATAGAAGATAAAAAATCAGGAAAAGTTCATTTTTTTCCGGTCAGCGGACGATAAGAATTTTACGGGTCATCACATCATCTTCAATCGCTATCCGCACAAAATAAATTCCGGCAGAATTAAGTTCCGGTAACCGGAAGATATGGCGGCCTGCGGACAATTCATTATTTTCGGCAACTGGTATTCTTTTTCCGAAAACATCAATAATATCTATGGTAAAGATATTTTTCGTATGTACCATGACGACAATGATGGAATTTTTTTCCACCGGGTTCGGATAGACCGAAAAGGTTAAATTACCTGCAGGATTCTCAGGCGTGCCAAGAGTAGTGTCGGTAGTAAAACGCCATACTGCACTCCAGTTTGAGGGGGTAAGCCCCGTTTTACTTCTTACTCTCCAGAAATATTGCCGGAGCGTCTGGAGATTTGCCAGGTTGTGTTCGTTATCGGTGCCGTTATTGTCAGTTGAGAGCCAGGCATACTTTGCCGTGACAAGGGCGGGTGAAGAAAAATCATAAACAGTATCTATATGAACTTCGTAGGTATCCGCTACGCTTACGGCATTCCAGTCAAGTGTAAGGTCAGGTGCGGGTTGCCCGGCAGAAAAATTGGGCGGAAATACCAGCACAGGTACCTTGTTAAATGTCCCGCTTATATTGATGTCATCAATATAAAGATAATTACCCCCCCCGCCCGTAAATTCGAATTTGAAACGGAAATTGGCAACATAGTGGGATGAATAGATGCTGATTCCGGACCAGGTTGTCCACTTGGAAGAGTCGGAAGGTACAAAGGAAGAACTCTGAATGGGAGCCGAAGCAAGCGAAGCACCGGTTTTCGCCCACCTGGGAACCCAGGTTTTTCCGCAATCATTGGATACAAAAAGACGCAGGAGGTCATTATTGGAAGAAGCCCGCTGAACATACGCTACTCTGAAATTCACGGTCGCATCGGAAGAAATTACGCTCATATCAATAGTAGGACTGATTATTTCATCTATATTCCCGGCTGCATTGCCGTAATTATTCATCCGCAGTGATTTGGAACTGTTGTAACCGGTAGTCGTAACAAGGCCCCATGTTTTGCCGTTATCTTCATTGATGATTGTCCATTCGGTTCCGGGAATGGCGGCAATTTCAAAATTTTCGGAATAGGGTATGGTTTTCAGCGGTGCAGGGAGAACGGTGATGTATGCTGATTTTGTTTTGGTATTGCTGCCGGCACTATTTGAAACGGTAAGAGTGACCGAAAAGGTGCCGGGGTTATTATAGGTAATCACCGGAGTTGAATCGGTTGCCGCTGAAGGTGAACCCCCGGTGAATGTCCAGGTACGCGTTGTGACCGTCCCGTTGAATGAAACATCATTAAACTGAATTGCCGACCCGGTGCAGGTAGTTTTGGCAGCGGCAAAAAAATCGGCAACGGGAGCGCATAACTGGGGAATATAGCCGTCATTGGTACCCGTAGCAAGGAGATTTGAAGAAGACCAGAGATTATTCCTTGATGCAGTTGAAGAATTCAGTGCCGCCCTCATCCTTGCCGCCTGATCAGCCGTAAACATGGTCTCGCAGTATGAATACTCCATAAAATTCTGAACATTTTCAATAACCGGTGGATTGCACACCGAACCGGACAGATTGCAGGATGTCCAACCCATAGTTTCGGGGGTATCGCCAACATTATCATCACCGCATTGCGTTCCGGGGTTATTTCCCGATCCCCACGGATGATAAAGATTGATCCAATGACCCACTTCATGGGATAATGCTCCATCTGTATAGGGTGAACCGCTGCCGATGCTGCCCGTGTAATCGGATCGTATCATGATTCCGTCATCGCTCGGGAATCCTGCCACGCTGAACGGAAGATACGTATAACCGGCAGCGCCACTGCTGAGATCCTTCGCTGTCCAGATATTTAAATATTTATTTCTCGGCCACTGGTTTAATTTGGAACCATCGTCACCGATATAGGTTTCCTGCGAATAAATCCTGTCAATGCCTTTTGTACAGTTTCCGTTAGGATCTTTTTGGGCAAGCCGGAATTCGATTTCGGCATCAGCGGCAATGGATTTAAAAGCCGGTACGGTGTAAATGGAATCGGCATTTTTTTTCCTGAAGTCCTCGTTTAAAATACGCATGGCATCAAAAATCTGTTCATCCGAGATATTTTCTGATCCGTAATCGTGAAGTATATGAAACACTACAGGGATGATATACACCTGTCCCATTTTTGAATTTTTTTCCTGAGCCATGTAAGAGGAAGTAAATTCTTCAATATCCTGTTTCGCTTTATTTATGGCAGGAACGAGATCCGGATTTTTCTGTAGCAGGTCTTGTCCGGCTTCCGTGGTTCCGCAATACCGGAGAATGGGGGGATACTGGGCATTAACGGAATATGCCAGTAAGGTAATTGAAAAAAGGAACAAGGTTGATTTCATAATAAATAATATTAAATCCGTTAATTATTATGCAAGGTACAGATTTTTTTGATATGCAGTACGCCTTATTACACTGCACAAAGGGATGCCATCACTTTAAAGGATGGCATCCCTTTGTGCATGAATTTTCCGTATGTTTGTATTAATGTTCCTGAAAAAATATTATGATCCGGCAAAACTAATCTGGGATCGCGATATAAATGCAATGCCTCGCTGGAAGTCAATGTTCATTAAACAGGTGCGGCTTTTCATTTTTTCGGTCACCGGTTTCAAAAAGGACTACGGTCTGCTGCGCGCATCAGCGCTTACCTTTTTTGTGATGCTCTCGGTGGTACCCGTGGTCGCCATGATCTTTGCAGTGGCGAGAGGGTTCGGACTGGAAACAATGCTGCAGGAACAGTTGTTCAAAGCGCTTGCCGGTCATGAAGAAGTGGCGGAACGCATCCTTGCGTTTGCCGAAAATTCTCTGTCCAATGCAAAAAGCGGTGTGATTGCCGGAGTAGGGGTGGTAGTGCTCTTATGGTCGGTGATGCAGGTTCTCGGCAATATTGAAGAATCCTTTAACGCGGTATGGAAGGTTAAGCGCGGCAGGTCGCTGGTGCGGAAATTTACCGATTATTTCGCCATCATTCTCACCTCTCCCATCCTGTTGATAGTGGCGAGCGGTACAACTATTTTTGTCACATCGCAGATTGAAAAAATATCTAAAGAAGTTGAGTTGATCGGATCGGTAACTCCTTTTATTTTCTCCCTTTTGAAATTTTTACCCTACCTGCTCTACTGGATACTCTTCATGCTCATTTATATGATCATGCCCAACACGAGGGTAAAGCCGGGTGTCGCCCTTATTTCAGGGATAATTTTCGGAACCCTGTTCCAGTTGGTTGAATGGGTATACGTAAAATTCCAGGTGGGCGTTTCATCCTATAACGCCATATACGGAAGTTTTGCCGCATTGCCGCTCTTTCTCGTGTGGGTTCAAACCAGTTGGGTTATTGTTCTTCTTGGCGCTGAATATTGCTATGCTTTCCAGAATTTTGATCCTTATGTGCGGCTGAATCAGAACCGGTCATTGCCGGCAGAGCAAAGACATGTCATCGCTTTAATGATTACCCGCAGGGCGGTGCAGAATTTTATCAGTAATCATCCTGCCCCGACATTGGATGAAATAAGGAAAGAACTGAAGTTGGAAAAAGATTTTGTCCGCTCCTGCGCGGATGACTTAGTTGAGTGCGGAATCCTGGCGCGCTGCTTACCGGAAGATAAAAGCGGGAACCCGAACCGCAATCCTGAATATGGATACATACCGGCAAAAAACCCGGATACGCTTACCGTAGAAACTATTATTTCCGCCCTTGACCGGGCTGGCAGCCAACCCCTTTCACTTACCGTTCCGGGTGATGAAACAAAACTTCAGTCAGCGCTGGAAAAAATAAGGGATTCAATGAAAAAGTCGGACGGGAATATTCCATTATGGAATATTTAAATCCAAAGATTCTTATCCCTCACAAAATAAATATAAGATAACTGGGAAACTAATATACTATCTTTGCAATGTTAAATTAAAAAAAATGCGGGTTTTTTCACGCAATAAAATTGTAAAGTTTGACAAGTAAAAACATTTATGGCGTATCTGATAGATATTTCGGAAAGGATTTTTGAAGGCATTGAGATTCCGGGCGCAGAAGGAAATCTCTTTCATAATAAAAAGAGCGCTGATAAAAACTCTCTTTTATATTTACAGCAAGGGGACTTCGAATATCCTGCAAATGGAACAGATAAAATATCTGTTACTGATGATTCAAAATTTGTTAAGACAATAAGTTTGCAAAAAAAATTCAGGTTTCAAAACATTCAAACGCAAAAACTTTCATACGATGATTATTTATTTGATACAAGCAATAAAAAATTATATTTCCATAATAAAGATTTTGAATTTGAAATTTTACCATCAAAAGAAATTATTGTAATTCGTCCATACGGATATTTAATGAGTTTTTTGCGTAATCAAGCCGGTAAAAAGTACTTAGAGCAACATTTAACTGAAATATATACAAAGGAATGTGCGGATAAAATTGAACTAGTTAGAAAAATTTATATTCCTGGGGACTTGTATGATATTGAAGATAGAATAAAAGAAGGAATCAGACCTGATGAAAAATTAATCGATCATAATAGTATCAGGTTTAGCCAGGGCGTTATCACGCTTGACAAAATTATTAAACGGATTACTCTTGGAGAGATTAACTTGGATACAAGTACATATTTCCAACGGAAAAGCGGACTTTGGGAAGAGGATGTAAAAAGTCGTTTTATCGAAGCATTGTTAGTAAGGCAACCAATTCCGGCTTTCTTTTTTGATGCCACCAATGAAGATAAATGGTTAATTGTGGATGGCTTACAGCGATTAAGTACGGTAAAAGAATTCGTGTTAGATAAATCATTAAAATTAAGTGACTTGTATTATTTATCAAGAAATGAGTATAATAATAAAGGTTTTGATGGTTTGCCACGTTCGTTACAAAGAAATATTGAAGAATATGAAATCGTGGCATATTCAATTCAAAAGGGGACTCCGGAAGAAGTAAAATACAAAATTTTCAAATCAATTAATACGAGTGCATTAAGACTGGAAAATCAGGAAATCCGATATGCTCTTAATCAGGGAAGGGCGGTTGAATGGTTGAATCAATTCGCAGAAGTTCCCTTTTTTAAGAATAAAGTAAATCCCTTCTCAGGGAAGCAAAATGATAGAATGGCAGGACATGAACTTGCTTTACGACATTTAGCTTTTAGGATGATTCCATACCAGTATTACACACCTCCAGCGTCTGAATTTCTAGATTCAGCAATGACTAAAATAAAAGAAATTAAAGATGAAGATTTAGAAAAATTCAAATCTGATTTCAGCAATGCTCTTTTCACTATAGATAAGATTTTTGGTGATCATGCATATAGAAGAATCATGTTTGGTGGCGAGAGTGAAAAATTTTCAAACATTCTTTTTGAAATATGGACATATGTAGTATCTATTCTTACTGAGAACCAAAGAAATAAATTAATAGCTAAAAAGCACATAATCCTAATAGAAACAAAAAAAATAATGGAAGCAGATAAAGAATTTGAACGATCTATAGATCCTAATTTCGCGGATACAATTGAAGCAGTCCAAAAACGTTTTGGAACACTTGAAAGGGTTATTAAAAATTCATTGAAATGATTCAAAAGATTACAATAGAAAATTTTAAGTGCCTGAAAAATCTTTCTTTCCCTTGCCGGAATTTGAATTTATTAACAGGTAGAAATGGCATGGGCAAATCTTCTTTAATTCAATTGTTGTTATTATTGCGCCAATCACATATAAAAGGGGCATGGGATGAGAAAGAAAAATATATATCCTTAAATGGAAATTATATCAATATCGGGGCATATGAAGACGCTATTTATCAGGATTTTGAAAGGGGAAAAGATTACATTAAAATTTTGATTGGATTTTCCGAAGTTGAAACATTCTGGAAAATAAAATCATATTATGAAACTGGAAATGAAAGTACTGATATTCCACTAGTATCTCATAATATTACTAAAAAACTTTTTTCAGAGGCATTGTTTGCAAACGGGAAATTTCAATTTATACAGGCAGAGCGAGGTGGACTGCGCGATGACCTGCCGGCAAATGATAGAATGGTTAAAAACAAAGATTTTGGTAAAGACGGTAATTTAGCAATGCACTATTTTATTCAAAACAGCACAAAAAAAATTCCGTTGAAAAATTTAAGACATCCCGATACTCCCGAAGAAGATGATTTATTGCAAACCCAGGTTAATGCATGGTTGAGTGAAATTAGTCCGAATATAAAAGTAGAACCAAAATATCATCAATCAGATAAAACTAAAATCATCCCGTTATTCTCTTATTTAACCGGAGATATTCCTAAAAAACCTTTTAAGGCAAAAAATATTGGTTTCGGGGTTAGTTATGTATTTTCTGTTGTCATGTCAATTTTAACTGCCGGGGAAGATGATTTAATAATAATTGAAAACCCGGAAGCGCATTTACATCCAAGGGGGCAGTCAAAACTTGCTGAGTTATGCGCACTTGCTGCCCGGAACGGGGTACAGATTTTTTTAGAGACGCATAGTGACCACGTTTTAAATGGAATTAGAATAGCCGTAAAAGAATATTACAAAAATTCAGAGTGGGGAATTAAGGAGGATTGGGTAAACATTTTTTATTTTGACAGGCATCAAGAAGAACATTTTAGCATAGTTACTTTAATCAATGTAGATAAAAACGGAAAACTTTATAAAATTGAAAAAAACGGTAAATCGGTTAATATTCCAAAAGGATTTTTTGACGAATGGAGCAATGCTCTTGCCGAACTAATTTAAAGAATTTATGCAGGCAATTTTTAATGAATTATCAATCCCTCAAATTAAAAATTGCGAAAATCCAGATCTATTAGTTTCCTTTTTTATACAGACCTGTAAATCGGTAAAACAAGCAAATGACTTGTCAGGGGGCGATCAATTTGTTTTGCGCATAAAAGAGGATTTTTTTGAAAATGCCATTGTTAATAATTGGATAAATAAAAAAGGTCAGAGTGATGATGAAGTAATTTTTCTGCTTAGTATTACAAGAGTTCCGTATCTTCCTGCTGATGATATAAATATTGCTGAAGATAGATTTTTTGAAGAAAATGTATCCTATGGCGGCTATAATATTGGCGCTGATTCCGGATTAAGAGTTGCTTATGCATTTAAACCGGATGGCACATTAGTTATCAGCATGATGAGTTTGCCAATTTGGGATAAAGATGAATTTTTTCTAACCAATAGTAAGGGAAATCAGTCACTAAAAAATGCTAGTAGTCCTAAACATGTATTCGGAAACTTAGAATATTTTCCCATTTGGAATAACTATAATTTTGATTTATGGAAACCCAACTTTTATAGGGATGAGCAACTGTTACCATTAGCAAAACTTTCTGATTTATGTTGGTTACGATATATTAAGCAAACGGTAATTTGGAGAACTATTGCACAAAGAAAGTATTACTGGGGAAAATTTGTTGAGAATTTAAGACATATTGCTGTTGGGCAGAAAGAATCTCTTATTATTCGAATGTTTAATAACATTACTAAAGTCAATAACTTTAAAAAAAGAACAGATATTTGTAAAAAACAAAGCAGAATAATAGTGTGTTTTCAAAGTAGAAACCCTTTTTATTTAACTCCTGATAAACGACATGGTGCTTTTGAAGTGTATAATGACAGAAAAATTCATCAGGGAGAATGGACTTTCTATGGAAAAAAAACAACAAAAAGGGGTAATCCGGATAGGAATATTTGCAATTAATGTAAGTACATGATTATTATTACCGAACTTTCGTTTACAAATACACTGTGGTCTCAATCAAACTTTATCTTCCTCGCTGCAAACCAGCACATGCGCAGCAGTAACCATCCGTGAGAGAAGCGCGAGATATTGGTTGTTCCGTACTTTCTTTCCTGGTACCGGATGGGAAGGTCAATTATCTTCAGGCTGAGTTTGTGCGCACCGAAAAGAAGGTCATAATCGCCAAAAGGGTCAAAGTCGCCAAAAAATTTCCGGTTCTCTTTTATTTTCAGGTAATCCTCCCTGAACAGCGCCTTGGTTCCGCAGAGAGTATCTTTTATATGCCGGTTGAGCAGGTACGAAAAAACGATGCTGAAGAAACGGTTGCCCAGTTGGTTCAGGAAGCGCATCGCCTGTTTTTCAACCGGGTAAACGAGGCGTGAACCGTTGATGAATTCGCCTTTGCCGTCAACAAGTGCACGGTAGAATTTTTGAAGGTCTTCGGGGGGGACGGTCAGGTCTGCATCAAGTATCATTAAAATATCACCCGTGGCATGTTCAAACCCCTTGCGCACCGCATCGGCTTTACCCCTGCCTTCCTGTCTGAAAATTTTAATTGGAAAACGATTGCTGAATTTCTGTGCCGCCTCTTCAATTTTCTTCCATGTATTGTCGCCCGAATGGCCTTCAACGAAAATGATTTCGGTAACGCTGCCAAGGGAAGGCATTCTTTCAAGTGCCGCTTCGATATTTCCTTCTTCATTGCGGGCCGGTATTATCACTGAAACTGAATAATCCCTTACGGGTTCCGGTAACGGGTTGGGAGCAGGCCGTGCAAAACAAAAAATATTCAGCGCAAACCAATTGAAGACGGGCAGGTGCGCCAGGAAACGGTTCAGGAATTCCGATACAATGGGAACATAGAATGGGAAAAACATCCTGCGCGAAGTACGGTACACCTCAAATCCGGCAAGAAAGAGGAGGTTGGAGATATCTTCCTGAGTAAGCCAGTTCTGAGGGGGGGTTGGTTTTTTTATTACGGTCCATTCGGCAAGTTTAATGAACGGCTCCCATAAATAATTATAATAGGTAATGATAATTTTTGTGCGGGGATGACAAACTTTATGAATTGCCTTCAGTACTTTTTCGACATCGTTAAGAAATCCGATAACGTTGGAAAGAATAACCACGTCAAACTTTTCATCAAGACGGATGTCTTCGGCATTCATGACATAAAATTGAATATCATGGTAATTTTCCGAAGCGCATTTTATCATTGCCGGGCTGAAATCAATTCCAACTTTTCTTTTTGCGATAATATCGTTCAGCAATTCTCCCGTGCCGCAACCAATTTCAAGAACAGAAGACCTTTCATGGATGAAATACCCGCAGTGGTGCGCAATATCTTTCCAGTAATAAGAACGCTTTTTACGGTAAACAGGACGCCCTGAAGCGATGGATTCAAAATAATTAAAATGTTTGGCAGTTGCGGTCATAGGTATTTAAAATCCTACTGCCAGCGAAGTAGTCAGAAGAAAATTTTTATCGGATAAAACATCTTTTCCCTTTGGAAAAATATCATCCACCGAACTAAATGTTTTCCCTTCCACTCTCAAAAGCACATTTTTTGCAGGCGAAAAATCCACATTCATGGATAACCCGGAAACCTGGTAATTGCCGGGCGTTCCGGTTGAAACGATCACACCGGCAGGGTCAAGAAACCGTTCAAAGCGGAAGCATATTGCGAAATTTTCTGAAGGTTTATATCTCAGAAGCGCCATATAGGTCATCCATGAAGCTTCACTGATGGAATCAAATTTTTCTTCAAAGCCGTTATCAAGCAGAATTGTTGCGGCAAGGTTATCGTTGAGTTGAAATATCGCGTAGAGGTCGTGAAAATAGCGCAAACGCACCTGCCCGTCAGGAAGATTGCGTCCCTCGCCTACAAAAGAACTTGAGTTAATAGTGATTTTATCTGAAGGAACAAAGACAATCTGCGTTCCGCCTGCTTTGTTTGAGTTATTGTCAACGATATTCTGCCAGCCGTTTAATACGAGTGCTGCAAAGGTCCATTTTGAATTCATTGAGTACGTTAGCCGTGCACCGGTTTCAAAGTAGGGGGAATTTTCAGCGCAAAGGGAGCGTGTAAGCGTCCAGTTAATATTCGTTATAGCCGATTCGCA
>JACPRZ010000009.1 GCA_016193485.1 Bacteroidota bacterium
GCAATTGACAAGGTTCAATCCAGCATTCAACTCTACCAGTCAATCAGGGGTACTGCGCAGGAGACGGAATTTTACAGGGAGATCATCATCAGTTTACTTCTGCTTTCGCTGGCTATACTTGGTTTTGCCGCTGCGCGGGGTTTGTTCCTGTTTTTTATGCGGCAGACACTGATCGTCACATCGCGATGCATTGAATACGATCTGAAAAATGAAATTTATTCCCATTACCAGAAGTTATCCCAATCATTTTATAAACTCCACAGTACCGGGGATCTCATTAACCGCATCAGCGAAGATGTGAGCAGGGTAAGAATGTACCTGGGACCAGGTATCATGTATACGGTTAACCTGATCGTTCTTTTCATTATTGTCATTACCATAATGCTAAGCGTCAACCCGCTGTTGTCCTTTTTCGTACTTCTGCCATTGCCCCTCCTGCTGATCGGAATATATTATGTAAGCAACCTGATAAATAAAAGGAGCGATCAGATTCAGGAAAAATTATCCGATCTGACGGTATTCGCGCATGAACTTTTCACCGGTATTCGTGTTATCCGCGCCTTTGGAATGGAAAATTTATTATCGGAGCGATTTTCCGGTGAGGTCTGTGAGTACAGGAAGAAATCGCTGCGGTTGCTTGAAGTCAATTCCGTATTCCATCCGCTGGTTCTGTTTCTGATCAGTATCAGTACACTTGTCACGATCATTATTGGAGGATTTTTATCCCTTGAGGGTAAGGTTAGTCCGGGCAATATCGCTGAGTTTGTTTTTTACGTGAACCTGCTTACATGGCCAGTTGCCTCGGTAGGTTGGGTTACATCACTGATTCAACGCGCTGCAGCATCACAAAAAAGAATTAATGATTTTCTGAGTGTCGGTAATGACGTTCCGTCCGGAGCGGTTGATGTACCGGCTTTTTCGGATTCTATCCGGTTTGAAAGGGTTACATTTACCTATCCCGATTCAGGTATCAGGGCGCTTGATGAAATAACCCTGCGCATTGAAAAAGGAAAAAAAACCGGGATTATAGGGCACACCGGTTCCGGGAAGACCACCTTTGCCCAATTAATTCTCAGGGTATTTGACCCCGGGAGCGGAAAAATATTCATTGACGGCAGGGAAATCCGCGATATTCATGCCACTTCAATCAGGAACCTCATAGCGTATGTGCCCCAGGATATTTTTCTTTTTTCCGACACCATTGCAAATAATATTCTCTTTGGCAGTACCCTGAAATCCAACAATCCGTCACGGATAGGGGATCGCTGCACCATTGAAAACGCTGCCAAGGGTGCCGGAATTGCTTCGGAAATCAACTCGTTCCCGGAAAAATACAATACATTAATAGGTGAACGCGGTATAACTCTTTCTGGCGGACAGAAACAGAGAATTGCTATCGCCCGTGCACTGCTGCGGGAACCCGATATCCTTTTACTCGATGACTGCCTTTCAGCGGTTGATCCCGCTACGGAAATTGAAGTTAAAAATTATTTTAACAAATATCTAATTGATAGAACAATAATTTTTATCACCCACAGGGTTTCATCAGTAATGGACTGCGATGAAATATTTGTTTTAGACCATGGCCGTATTTCAGAACACGGAACCCACGAAACCTTACTTACCTTAAACGGAATTTATTCCCGGCTCTACACACTCCAACTGGCTGAAGAAACGAATAAAAACTGACAATTGTTCTGTTTCTTACTATTTGATATCTTGTTGATTTTCATGGTATTTATTTTTTTACTCAAAAAAAACAGCCGGATGTTTTTTTTCTTACCTTTGTATTAGAAATCAATACTATACTATCACTTTCTTATTGACCTTACCCAGAAAAAAAAATATTATGGAAAGCAGTGAAAATTCAAAAAGCAAAATGGTTTTTTCAAAATCTGTGAGGGCCGGAAAGAGAACCTACTTTTTTGATGTTAAAGAGACCAGGGGGGGTGACTATTACATAGTCATTACGGAAAGTAAAAAACAATTCAAGACCGATGGCAGTCCGGGTCATTTTTTCATGAAGTCAAAAATATTTCTTTATAAGGAGGATTTTGACAAATTCTGTGATGCTTTATCGGGAGTGTGCGAATATATAAGGAAGGAAAAAGGGCTGAAACAATTGCCGGGAGAAGGCGCTTCGGAAACTGCCGGTTCCGCTGACCCCGGTAATCCTGAAAAAGGCGGACTTGTGGATTTTAACTTTGATGACCTGGATAAAGTGTAATACAGGAGTTATTAACATTTAGTTAAACTTCGCATACTTTTTTTTTACCGCTTTTTAATTCCTTTTGAGTTATGGACTGGCATCCTCCCATGTAAACATCCGCATAAGAAGAAATCCTTTCCCGGGAATAATTAACAAGCGGGTGTTCAAAAGTTTAACAAAAATTATCGGTTGCCTCGCAGGCGTATGTTACTTTTGCGAATAAGTAAAAATCAAAATCAACAAACCGGTGAAACTTACCTATTTGGGCCATGCCTCTTTTCTTGCCGAAGTGACGGGTAAGAATCTTTTGTTTGACCCCTTTATTTCGCCCAATGAACTTGCCCGTTCCATACATACTGATAAAATCAACGCAGATTATATCCTTATTTCACACGGGCATGAAGACCACCTTGCCGATGCCGCTTCCATTGCCAAAAGAACCGGAGCAACAATAATTTCAAACTTCGAAATTGTCACATGGTTCTCTAAAAATGGTATTCCAAAAGGCCATCCTATGAATTACGGTGGCACATGGAGTTTTGATTTCGGAAAAGTTAAAATGGTAAATGCAGTACATTCCTCCACCCTGCCGGATGGATCCAGCGGTGGAAACCCGTGCGGTTTCATAATCAGGCACCATAAAGATAACTTTTATTTCTCAGGCGATACCGCACTGCACTTTGATATGAAACTTATGGGTGAGCATGATAAAATAACCCTTGCGGCTCTTTGCATAGGCGATAATTTTACTATGGGTGTTGACGATGCTGTTATCGCGTCAGATTTTATCGGGTGCAGTAAAATAATCGGCATGCATTACGATACATTCGGTTATATCAAAATTGACCATACCGCGGCAAAAAGCGCTTTCAGGAAAGCCGGGAAAGAACTTTTTCTTATGAATATCGGGGAAACGGCTGAATTTTAGATTAGGATTCACATTATAAATAAATCAACTTCATACAATAATAATTTCAAATTCTATGTCGAAAATAATTGCCATTGCCAATCAGAAAGGCGGGGTTGGTAAAACAACTACCACTATTAACCTGGGTGCCAGTTTGGGTGTTCTTGAATTTAAAACCCTCATAATTGACGCTGACCCTCAGGCCAACGCCACCTCCGGAACAGGACTAAACCGAAAGGATAATAAATTATCGCTGTACGATTGCTTTATTAATGAAACAGGGATTACTAAAACCATTCAGAGTACCTCGGTACCTAACCTCGATATCGTACCGTCCCATCTTGACCTGGTTGGCGCTGAAGTGGAAATAATCAATACCCCAAACAGAGAAAAAATTCTGAAAGGAGCCATCCAGGTTATCAGGGAAAAATATAAATTTATCCTTATTGACTGTGCTCCGTCACTCGGGCTTATTACCGTTAACGCCCTGACGGCTGCCGATTCGGTAATCATTCCGGTCCAATGCGAATACTTCGCCCTTGAAGGGTTAGGAAAACTTCTGCAGACCATAAAAATCATACAGGCGCGGCTTAATCCATCACTCACCATTGAAGGATTCCTCCTCACTATGTATGATTCACGCCTGAACCTTGCCAACCAGGTGGTTGAAGAAGTGAAAAAACATTTCCAGGATATGGTTTTTTCAACCATCATTCACCGGAATGTTAAACTTGGAGAAGCGCCCAGTTACGGTGAAGCGGCTATTATTTATGATGTTAATTCAACCGGGGCCATCAATTATCTGAACCTCGCACGCGAATTGCTGCAAAAACACGGCATGACGCAAATACCGGGAAAGGAAAAAATTATTGCGTCCGTCAATTAAAACTATAAACTCCATGTCACGCAAAAATCCGTTAGGCAGAGGATTAGGCGCCCTGCTTGAAAATTACAGCAACGAAGAAATCACATCGCGCTATAGTTCTCCCGAACCCGCATCCCCACCTGGAAAAGTTTTTAACATACCCCTCAGTAACATTGAAACAAACCCTTTCCAGCCCCGGACATCTTTTGATGACAGGTTATTGCAGGAATTGGCACAGTCCATTAAAGAAGTAGGTCTGATTCAACCGGTAACTGTCAGAAAAACGGGTGTTGACCGGTACCAGTTGATCTCCGGTGAACGGAGGTATCTTGCCTCAAAAATCTGCGGGTTGACTGAAATACCTGCCTATGTCCGGATTGCCGATGATAAAGAGATGCTCGGTTTGGCGCTCATTGAAAATGTTCAGAGAGAAGACCTTGACGCCATTGAAATTGCACTTGGATTTGAACGGCTGATAGATGAGTGCGGCTTTACCCATGAAGAACTGAGCCGGAAAATGGGAAAAGACCGTTCTACGATAACTAATTTCCTCCGGCTTCTTAAACTTCCTGCGGTAATCCAACTCGCCCTTAAACAGAAAAAAATATCCATGGCTCATGCAAGAACACTGATTGCCGTAGAGGATACTTCCAGACAACTGGAATATTTTGACCGAATTCTCACCCATGAATTGTCGGTCAGGGAGACCGAACACTTAGTGAAGGAATTTAAAAGAACCGGCAGATCAACCCCGGAGCATGATTCTGATAATTTACATTCACAACCGGTAAGTTCCTCTGAAAAGTCACGTGCCATCATTTATGCCATCTCACGGAAAACCGGAACTGATGTGAATATCCGCATGAATAATAAAGGAGGGGGGCGTATCGTTATTCCATTTGAATCGGAAGAGAAACTGCTGGCTATTGCAAGCGCCCTCGGTATCTGAAAAAAATCCATTTGCGTCCATTATACTGATGCTGAATGATTTTGTGCTGACGCTTCGGTCCTGACGAGACTCCGTCTATCAGGACGTCTCGTACAGTATTCTGACATTTATCGTCAGAACAAATAATTCAGATCAGCATATACTGACGAATTTGATTTTGCAAACTTGCAAAATCAAATTCCGTCAGTATACATTTCTGTTCCGGGAAAATTGTTCACAGAAAAAAATGAAACAATCTGTTTTTATCCTATTGGCACTTACCGGATTTTTACATACAACTGCCCAAACGGCTGATACGATTGCAAAAAAAACACATTCTCCGCGCACCGCTATGATCCTGTCATCTGTGATTCCCGGTGCCGGTCAGGTATATAACAGGCAATATTGGAAAATACCGATAATCATTGGAGGGTTTGCAGGTTTGATTTACGGGATTGATTTCAATAATAATAATTACCGTGATTTCAGGAATTCCTACCTGTTGCGATATGACAATGATACCAATACAATTGATAATTACTATGGAGTATATTCTGATGAAAGCATCATAGCGCTTAAAGATTATTACAAACGCAACAGGGACTTTTATATTATCGGAACCGGACTTTTGTACATCCTGAATGTCTTGGATGCTTATGTCTTTGCCCATTTGAAGGACTTTGACATTAACCAGGAACTCAGCATCCGTGTCCACCCTGGTTTTTACACCGGGACTTACGCCCGGCCATATCCCGTACCGGGGGTTGCTTTGACCTGTTACCTTAAATAAAAGGATATGCCACTCAAAATAGCGCTGATCGGATACGGGAAGATGGGAAAGGCAGTGGAAAAAATTGCCATCAGCCGGGGACATCGCATCGCGTTAAAAATTGATCTGGATAATATGAAGTCACTCAGCCAAAAGGCATTGAGGGGGAGTGATGCCGTTATTGAATTCACCGGCAATAATTCCGCTTATAAAAACGTTATCTTTTGTCTCAATGCCGGATTGCCCGTTATTTGCGGATCCACCGGATGGAATGACCGCCATGAAGATGCAGCAAATTATTGCCGTAAAAAAAACGGTGCATTTTTATATTCACCGAATTTCAGCATCGGTGCAAATTTATTTTTTGCCCTGAATAAAAATCTGGCCGCCCTGATGAAAAATAAAACAGAATATTCAGTAAAGGTAAAAGAAACCCACCATTTACATAAAAAAGATGCGCCTAGCGGTACTGCCGTAAAACTTGCAGAACAGATTTTACAGGTATATGACGGTGCCAAAAAAAAATGGACACTTGGTGACTCTTATGATCCGGCCGTGCTTCCCGTTATTTCAGAGCGTAAAGGGGAAGTGACGGGTATTCACAGCGTACTGTACGAATCGGATAATGATACGATAGAGATAATCCACAATGCTAAATCAAGATATGCCTTCGCCTTAGGTGCTGTGGTGGGAGCGGAATGGCTGGTCCGTACCGGAAAAAAAGGAGTTTTTACACTGTCGGATATACTTACATTTGCCTGAAAAAATAATTCCTGTACCATGTTCAAAAGAAAAAATAAACCTGCCGGACCTGTAAAACAACGGAAAAAAAAGAGTAAATTCCGTGAATGGGTGGATGCGATAATCTTTGCCGTAATTGCCGCAACCCTTATACGGGCGTTCATCGTGGAAGCGTTCACCATTCCCACGCCTTCGATGGAAAAATCCCTCCTCGTTGGCGATTTTCTTTTCGTCAGTAAAATAAACTATGGCCCCAGGGTGCCAATGACCCCGCTCTCTTTTCCGTTTGCCCACCACACACTCCCGCTTACGGATAACGTTAAATCATACCTTGAATGGATAAAAATTCCTTACCTGCGGATTCCCGGGTTCCAGGAAATAAAAACTAATGATGTTGTGGTTTTCAATTACCCCATGGAAGATTTCCGGCCGGTTGACAAACGCGAAAATTATATTAAACGGTGTGTGGCCATTCCCGGTGACACTCTTGAAGTAAGAAACCGTAAATTACTGATCAACGGCATCGTATCAGAAGATACACCGGAGATGCAATATTCATATCATATCAAAACCGATGGCAGCGGTTTTAATCCGAAGATATTACAGAAACTTGATATTACAGAAGGGGGGATTATTTCCGGCAGCGGGGATTACCAGTTCACTCTTGCCGCCCCGGCAATGGAACAAATGAAACAATATGCAAACGTTCAAGCGGTAAACCCGTTAATTGATCCGCCAAATACGTTTTCAGATTATATTTTCCCTTCTGATTCAACGTTTAAATGGAATAAAGATAATTTCGGTCCTATCGTAATCCCGAAAAAGGGAGTCACCATACCCCTCACCGTAAAAAACCTGCCTTTGTACAGGAGGTTGCTTACCGTATATGAACATACTGAAGTATCCATCCGGAACGGACAGATTTTCCTGAATGGACAGGCATCTGACCATTATACTTTTAAAATGGATTACTACTTTATGATGGGAGACAACCGGCACAATTCCCTTGATTCACGGTTCTGGGGTTTTGTACCGGATGATCATATTGTCGGCAAAGCGGTCTTCATCTGGCTTTCAGTCGATAAAAACGCTCCGTGGTGGAATAAAATAAGGTGGGGAAGGTTGTTTTCGGGGATAAAGTAGACAGGAGACAGGAGACAGGAGACAGGGAATAACAATAAATTTATTTTAATAGTTAATTATGACGACCACAATCATCAGAAAAAAGGTGCATCAATACATTGATGAAGCGGAAGAAAATGTGCTCGAAGTAGTGTATAAGATGCTAAAACTTTACGCAGGAGATGACAACCAAAGCATGCTGTCGGATGAGCAAAAGAAGGAACTTGACAGGCGCAGCAAACTTTACCATCAGGGAAAGTTAAAAGCATCTTCATGGGAAGAAGTAAAACAACGAACCCGCGCAGGACGATAAGATGTATTACCTTTTTATTACCGTAAGAGCAGAAGCGGAATATTACGATGCGTTTTGGTATTATGAAGAAAAACAAAAAGGCCTCGGTGTTTCATTTGAGTATGAAACAGACCAAGTATAAAAATTTCAGAGAAGCATTACTCAAAAGATTCCCGTATCTTATAGTGTATGAAATTGTTAAAGATAAAACAGTTATCCATTCATTCTTTCATACAAGCAGAAATCCAAAGAAGAAATACAAACAAACACCAATTGTTTCAACGCTCAACGAGCCAAAGGAACGTTACGAAAAGAAAAAATAAAATGATCTTTTTCAATTTCTTTTTAGACCCAGGGCTCAACCGCGGCAAATAATTTGAATAAAATTGTATCATTATCTGTTCTGCCGGAAAACCAATTGGAAGTACTGCTGCATTAAATATTTTTTACTGCCATTCCTGCTTTTTTTTTCCCTTCATTCATTAACATTTGCCCAAAAGCAGGCAACTGTTTCAGGAACAATCAGGGATGAAAATAATCATCTTCTGGAAGCGGCTCATGCTGCCGTTCTGGGCGGTACCGGTGGAACCGCAACGGATGCATCCGGGAAATTCTCACTTCTTGTACCCGCGGAACAGGATATCATCCTCGTCCTCTCTTACATAGGTTACCACAGGTTAACCGTTCCCCTGAACCTTAAACCCGGAGTTGCTTACAGAATTGATACTTCGCTTGTGCGGGCGGTGAAACCCCTGTCGGATGTCACCATAGAAGACAAAGAAATACGCACCACCACCTTAACGCGCATTGATCCAAAGACCGTAACGTCCCTGCCAAATCCGTCCGGGAATATTGAATCGTTATTAAAAACTTTGCCGGGTGTCTCATCTGCCAGCGAACTCACATCGCAGTATTCGGTAAGGGGGGGGAATTACGATGAGAACCTTGTTTATGTAAATGATGTTGAGATATACCGTCCCTTTCTTGTACGATCGGGACAACAGGAGGGATTGAGTTTCGTAAATTCAAGGATGGTATCATCTCTGCTCTTTTCAGCCGGTGGATTTGAAGCGGTTTATGGCGATAAAATGTCATCCGTCCTCGATATTAAATACCGGAAACCAAGAGATGCAGCAGGTTCCATTGATGCGAGTTTACTTGGCGGATCGGTTCATTTTGAAGATGCTTCGCGCAATTACCGCTTCAGCCATATCACCGGGATGAGGTATAAATCAAGCCAGTACCTTCTCAATTCGCTGAATACAAAAGGAGATTACAAGCCGTCATTCACCGATATTCAGACATACTTGGCCTATGATATTACCGAAAACAGTGAAATTTCCTTCCTGGGAAATTATTCCCGCAATCAATACCGTTTTATCCCAAAGACGCGGGAAACGAGTTTCGGAACGGTCAACGAGGCATACCGCCTCACCGTATATTTTGACGGGCAGGAAATTGATGATTTTGAGACCATGCTTGGTGCGCTGACTTTTTCTCATAAACCAAACTCCGCTCTGGCTTTAAAATTTATTTCATCAGCGTTTACATCAGCAGAAAGTGAAAAATTCGACATCCTCGGTCAGTATTGGATCCATGAACTTGAAAAAGATATGTCTGATGAGAAATTCGGACAACCGAAATATGTGAGGGGGGTAGGCACCCATCTTAACCATGCGCGCAATACACTTGATGCACTGGTTTACAACGTTGAACACAAAGGATCGCTGGCAGCACGATATTCCAGGATGCAATGGGGATTAAAAATCCAGCGGGAATCCATTGAGGATATGCTGAGCGAATGGGTGATGATTGACTCATCAGGGTACTCTGTCCCCCACCCTGCCGATTCACCCGGATACACGTATCCGCTGCTTCAGCCCCTGCAGGAAATTAATTTAAGCGAATTTCTGAAAACAAAAATAAATTTAAATTCAAACCGCATCTCGTCCTACCTTCAGAAAAAATGGTTTTTCAGCGATACCTCCATATTCTCTTTTACGGCTGGGATCCGGATCTCCTATCTCGACAGAACCCGACAGGCAAATATCAGTCCGAGGTTTACCCTGTCGGTTAAACCGGAATGGAAGGGTGATTTCCTGTTCAGGTTATCCGGTGGTTTTTACCACCAGCCGCCATTTTACAGGGAATTGCGCGATCCGGATGGCAACATCCATACGGACATCAAATCGCAGCGGAGCATTCATGCGGTTGCAGGAATGGATCACAATTTCAGGGCATGGGACCGGCCATTCAAAGTCGTAACCGAAATTTATTACAAACACCTTACCGGTTTAATTCCCTATAAAGTGGATAATGTGCGGATACGTTATCTTTCCGGTGAACTTTCTAATGGTTATGCAGGCGGGATTGATACGCGGATCAATGGTGAATTTGTGAAGGGGCTTGAATCGTGGGCGAGTTTATCGGTGATGCAGACACAGGAAGATATTATTGGCGATTATTATTATGAGTATTACAATTCCGATGGTGAGAAGATCATACCCGGATATACCTGGAATGATATTACCGTTGACAGCATCCGCTATGAACCGGGATTTATTCCGCGTCCTACCGACCAGCGGGTTACTTTCGGATTGTTTTTCCAGGATTACCTGCCGAAATTACCGGATTTCAAAATGCACCTGTCACTTCTTTTCGGGACCGGGTTGCCCTTTGGCCCACCCGGTTCTGCACAATATGAAGATACCCTCAGAATTCCACCCTACAAACGGGTGGATATCGGATTTTCTAACCGTAAAGAATAAATTTTTCAACCAAATCCATTCTTTATGGGTGAGCGCTGAAATTTTTAACCTCATCGGGGCAAACAATACTATCTCTTACCTGTGGGTCAGGGATGTAGGCGGCAGGATTTACGGAGTGCCGAATTACCTTACTGAACGGTTGCTGAATGTGCGCATTGCCGCAGAATTCTGAAAATAGTTTACTTTGCGTCTGTTAATATACTAATTGATAACCTTTCAGTGAAAACCGGTTCTTTGATATTTTCATTCATTTGCCTGGCGACATTATCATGTTCATCCGGAAAAAAAATAATTGCGGTTACCGAAAACTGGTATGACCTCTTACCTCATTGTCCCTGCCGCAATCCCGATTTTAAGGATATTCAAACTGCTGACGGATGGGCGCGCGAAGCAAGAAATGATGAGATGAAAGGATTAAAAAAACTCATAATGGGTAAACGCGATTTCCGGAAGTGGCATCCCGGATCATCCGCATGTTTCAGGTCATATCCGCCTGTACGGACCATAATAAACGGAGAGAATAAGAAATCGGGACAGCAATGCGCCTATGATGAAAAGGGTAACCTTATCAAAACAGGACCTGCTGCAGGTACGCCCGATAAGGTAAGCCCTGCCAGGGGTGAATCTGAAAAAGGAGTGTTGAAAGTCCGTATATTCGGATTGCTGGGGCACCGGATTAACGATTCCGGACCGTGGAATGATGCCGACTGGCAAACCTATCATAAATACTGGCCACCTGATAAAGGAATAAATTGCGAATAACAGATGTATATAAATTCAACCATTATCTTTGTTTTCCTTCTTTGTTGTAATACCACCTGGTCGTTATTCGGCCAGCAGTTTCAGTTTAATGTTTTGCAGCACGGCACTTCATTTAAGGATTCTTCCTATTATGATATTCTCAATATGGATGATAACAAATACTGGGCAATCGGTGAATATGGGATCATTACCGAAATTGACCAAAGCGGCAATCTGAAAAATATCAGTTATCCGAATAAAGGCGTTGATCTCTATGATGCAATTCAATTGACCGGCAACCGTTATATTTTTTCCTGTGATGCAGGAAATCTTCTTTTTTATGACCGTGATGATAATACCTGGGAATACATAACTTTTCCCGGGTATAAAAAGTATTGTTTTTATAAAATTGCCCGCATCAGCGACACGGTCGCGGTTGTTTGCGGAGGTAAATCGGTAATGACCGAGAAAAAAAAGAGAATCCCATTTGGTTTTATGCTGATGACCACCGATGGCGGTAAAACCTGGAAATCAATTTATAAAGACATTCTGAAAATGGTGTGGTGTGTAAAATACGACACTATATCGCGCCAGATTAACGCGATGCTTTACACTCCCGGTTCTACCCGCCTGATTGCTTCTGCAGTTGATGATATCCAATGGAAAACCGTAAAAAAAACCAGCGGATTATACCATGATTTCGAATCCGCAAACGGCAATTTTATTTTATCGGGTTCAAAAAATAGTAAATTCCTTGAAAACGGTTCTGTTCTTATCAATACCCTGGAACGGATTTTTGATTTTTCCACCGGCTTTCTTTGGGATGTGGAGACATCCGGACAGTCGCTGATGGGATGCGGCAGCAACGGTTACCTTGTGTATATCAATGAAAATAAAACGCCTGTCACGTTAAAAACTCCTGTGGACAACAACCTTTACAAGGTTTTTTATCTTTCGGAAAATTCGGCACTTATAGCAGGCAATGGAAAGACCCTTCTGGGAGTGGCCTGGAAAACCGACAATGAATGATCATCAGGAAAACAGAACGGCATATCTGCTGACCATTTGTTTATTAATCGCTTTTTCCTCTTCCAATCTCCCGATAAATTTAAATTTCGAATAATGCAATATTATTTCCTCCGTTGACGGATTATTGCCAATGAAAATTATCCCTTTTACCGGTAATTTCCTTCTTTTGAGCGCTTCACAGGAAAGTAGAGTATGGTTAATGCTTCCAAGGTAATGTCGTGAGACCAGGATGGTTTCTGCTTCAAAGGCGGGAACCAGGTCAATGACCAGGTTTTTTTTATTTAACGGGACCAGCAAACCACCGCATCCTTCAATGATCAGGGGGTTTTGGGTTTCCGGTAATTTAATTTTCCTTATGTTAACTTCAATCCCATCACTTTCAGCGGCAGCATGAGGCGACATGGGTTGAGTGAAGCGGTAGGATTCGGGATGCAAGCGGCTTATTTTATTCGAGATAAGTTTTTTAACCATCATCGTATCGGTACTGTCCAATCCTCCGCACTGGACTGGTTTCCAATAGTCGGCCTGCCATGCTTCGCAGAGAACAGCAGACACAACTGTTTTACCGATAGAGGTACCATTACCGGTGATAAAAACATTCATACTTGCATTGTTACTGTTCTGGTATACTGACGGAATTTGATTTTGCAAGTATGCAAAATCAAATTCATCAGTATATGCTGATCTGAATGATTGGTTCTGACGATAGATGTCAGGATGCTGTACGAGACGTCCTGATAGACGGAGTCTCGTCAGGACCGAAGCGTCAGCACAAAATCATTCAGCATCAGTATATAAGGTATAAGGGGGATCATGGGATATGGGAATTCCCTTATTTCCCCTATTTCCTCCCAATATCTATCGGGATTCCCTATCTCCCGATACCTGAATAGATACTCTTATTCAACCTGGCGTTTTTCTTCCTGCTCAATGGGAACCTTTTCCTGTAGTATTTCACTGATCCTCGCTTTAAGGTCATCCGATTCAGCACGCAGATTATTGATGGCTTCGGTTTGGATCTTATCATTTCTTTCAAGTTCGGCATTACGTTGCAAAAGGTCATTGCGTTCGGTAATCAGATCTTCATTCTCACTCTTTATATCGGTTATAGTTGCCATAAGTGCGCTTTTTTCCGATTTCAGGTCGCTGATTTCAGTTTCTTTCTTTATTACGGTTTCTTTTATTTCAGTTCTCTCGGTTTTCAACGTTGCTATTTCCTTTTTCAATCCTGAAATTTCAGTTTGCAGGGAACTCCTGATTTCCTGCAACTCCCTCACCTGTTTTTCCTTTTCGTTCAATTTTTCTTCGAGGTTTTTTTTCTCCGATTGAAGTTGGTTTAAATTTCCGTTCAGCCGGGCGATTTCGTTTTTCAACGATATTATCTCGGCATCTAATTGCCTGATGTGGCTTTCAAGTCCGGCTACTTTTATTTTTAATTCGTAAATCTCAGTCAGCGATTTTGTTGTTGCACCTTTCAGGGCTTCAACATGGGGGTTTGGTTTCATAGTGAGTAATTTTAGGATTTTGTGAATTTCCGCCAAAGGCGGATCCGCCTGTGGCGGAAAAGATTCAGGGATTAGGTTACTGAGTTTTTGTAATCCGGATTTCTTTACCTGTTAGAATCACATCCGGATTTGAAATATTGTTTTCACAGGCAATGCGGGTATATGCAAAACCATCACCGAGTTCATTTTCGGCAATTATCCAAAGTGATTCACCTTCCGAAATTGTATATTTTACGGAAGCGCTTTTATTTGCTTCGGCTTCCCGCAGTTTTGCCTGTAAATCCATTATCATATTATCTTTTTCAGATACCTTCACGTTTAGTTCCTTAACCTGGTTTTCAAGTTTCACCTTAACATCATCTGCACCGGTGACAGGTGATTTGCCTGTCAATGCCGGTGAATTAACCTGCGCATTTTCAGGTTTGGCATGTTCAGAATCTTCATCTGTTTCAAAGTAGGCAAAACCGGATGCGATTACCAACACAAGAAGCAAAATTGAAAGAATCCATATTGCTTTACGATGGTTACCGGCCTGGGTGTCAAGTTTGGAAATATGGGAATATGCATCCAGGTTGGAATTGCATTGAGGGCAGGTGGACGATCCTTCCTGCAGGGCTGAGAAATTACATACAGGGCAATTCATAACGGGGGTTGTTAATATTTTCCCGCAAAGATAAAACATATTAATGATATGCAAAGTAATAATATTCTGATTTTTATCAATTTAAGACGGGTAATGAATTATTCGGGTGACTCAATGATAATAACCACCTGATAATTCAACAGGCATTATTTCTTTATCTATACTACCTTTGCAAATAATTCAATTCTCTGCAATGCCCGTTCACCCCCTTCAACCGGTTTTTCTAAGCAGGGAAACTCCTGACTGGTATTTCTACATCCTGGCAGGTCAACTGGTTATTCTTACCGCAGTGGTCAACTTATTCCCGAAGCAATTTTCACGGTTAGCCGGTGCGGTTTTTAACCTACCCCGCTTAAAACTCATTATTTCTTCGGAAAGCCCGTTTACCTATCGTTCTATCTATTTATCGCTTTTATTTTTTTTCAGTACCATCGCTCTGTTCTATCTGCTGACTGAGGACCATTTCCTTTATCTGCCTAAAGAAGAGTTGTTTTCCGTTTTTATCAAAACCGGAGGATTCATTGCCGCTTTATATTTATTGAAAGCCATCGTTCATAAAGTATGCGGTTTTATTTTCATGAAAGATGTTCTGGCATCACGGTATATTCTCTCATGGCTGATGGTTAGCATTTTTGCGGGAATCATTCTTTACCCGGTTAATCTCTGCTTCATTTATTTTATTCCCGGGTACAGGGAAACCATTGTTTATACGGGTCTGATTATCCTTGGCGTGATGTGGTTGTACCAGATGGTATCTTCCCTTATTTTAAGTTCTGATGAGAAAGGTGTACCTGTATTTTATATTTTTTTGTACCTTTGCGCCCTTGAAATTTTGCCATTAGTGCTTTTGGGTAAATTCTTCTTCAATTAGGTACAATGCATTAATAAATAAATCTGTTAACCGTTGAAAAAGATATTAGTCACCCAACCCAGGCCGGACAGCGAAAAATCTCCCTATTTCGACCTGGCGCAAAAATTTAACCTTGACATTATTTTCCGGCCTTTTGTAGAAATTGTCGGCCTTACGCCACAGGAATTCCGCAGAGCGCGGATCAGTTTACAGGTATATAAATCAGTCATTTTTACAAGTAAAAATGTTGTTGATCATTTTTTCCAATTGTGCCGTGGAATGAGGGTGAACATGCCTGAGTCAATGAAATATTTCTGCCTTTCGGAAACCATAGCCCTCTACCTGCAGAAATACATTCAATACCGTAAGCGGAAGATTTTCTTCGGCAAACAGGAGTTCAGCGACCTGCTTGACATCCTGCTCAAACACAGGGATGACCCGGTATTATACCCTTGTTCCGACCTTCACAAGCAGGATATTCCGCAGCAACTTCAACTGAACGGTGTAAATTACACCAAAGCGGTGATTTACAAATCCATGTGTTGTGATCTTTCAGACCTGGTACATGAGAAATATGATATGATCGTTTTTTTCAGCCCTTCAAGTATCCGGTCATTACTTGAAAATTTCCCGGATTTCAGGCAGAACAATACCCTTTTTGCCGCATTCGGCCCGTCAACGGCAAAAGCCGTTGCGGATGCAGGTTTTCGACTTGATCTCCAGGCGCCATCACCCACAGCGCCCTCAATGACCATGGCCATTGACCAATACCTTAAAAAGAAAGTAAAAAAGGCGGTAAACTGATTTGCCGATGTCCCCAGAGGTCATCCGAAATCTGAAAGGTAAAAAACTTTTTGACCGCCTGTTCCATGATGGAAACCGTTTTACATTATACCCGGTTCAAACAGTGTGGATCGGTAAGAGTACAGGTAATACGGGTATTGGCGCAGGTTTTTCAGTCCCAAAAAAAAGATTCCCTAAAGCGGTTGACCGAAACCGGCTGAAAAGACAGATGCGTGAAGCATACCGGTTGAATGTTTCTGGATTGAGCAAATCGCTTTCCGGTAAAAATGAATTTTTAACCCTTTTATTCATATATATCGGAAAGGATAAAATGCCGTATAGTTTAATTGAAAACAAAATAATATTATCTTTACAGCGTTTAACCGGGGAGTTAACATAAAAAAACAATCAACGGAATTATTGTCAATCCCGTTATGTAATCCTTCATATCCAATTCCTGGTGAAACATTTATTAATTCTGGCAGTAAAATTATACCGGTACGGAATCTCCCCGTACCTGATGCCTTCATGCCGTTATATTCCTTCCTGTTCCGAATATGGTATGGAGGCGCTTTCAAGGCATGGATCAATAAAAGGATGTTTTTTAATTCTCAAACGAATCTTATCATGTCATCCGTGGGGTGGCCACGGGTACGACCCTGTTCCCTGATCAATAAAAATTGTTCTGATGAAAGCAATTAAAAAATTAAAATTATTTATTATCTCGGCTGCAATCGCCCTGAGCGCATTCTTATTTACCGCTTTCAGCGATATTGAGTTCTTTGAAATTTCAAAAAATCTTGAAATTTTTTCTAACCTGTTCAGGGAATTGAATATCTACTATGTGGATGAGACCAAACCGGGTGAGTTAATGAAGACGGCTATAGACAAGATGCTGGAACAACTGGATCCATACACTAATTACATCCCTGAATCAGAAATGGAAGACCACAGGTTTATGATCACCGGCCAGTACGGAGGCATTGGCGCTATCATTAAAAAGAAAGGTGAATATGTGATCATTGCCGAACCGTATGAAAATTCACCGGCACATAAAGCAGGGCTGATAGCCGGTGATATCCTTATGGAAATAAACGGGAAGAATGCTGTAGGGAAAACACCCGATGACGTCAGTAAAGTCCTGAAGGGTGAACCGGGCACATCAGTAAGGGTTGTCATAAAACGGGAAAGCGAAAATAAAACGATTGAAAAAACCATTATCCGCGAGGAAATCAAAATTAAGCCGGTGCCGTACTACGGTCTTGCCGGCCCGAAAACCGGTTATATACGTTTATCACACTTCACCGAACGGTGCAGTCAGGATGTAAAGAATGCCTTTACGGAACTTAAGGATAAACATAAGATAACGCGGTTGATCCTTGACCTCAGGGGTAATCCCGGTGGGTTGCTCAACGAAGCGGTAAATATCGTGAACCAGGTAACCCCGAAGGGCCAACTGATTGTTGAAACAAAAGGCCGGATAAAAGATTGGGATCAGACACACCGGGGGGTTTATCCTCCCGTAGATGCCGATATCCCGGTTGTGGTTATCGTGGATCGCGGATCGGCATCGGCAAGCGAAATCGTATCCGGTGCAATTCAGGATCTTGACCGTGGCGTAATCATTGGACAGCGCACCTATGGGAAGGGCCTGGTGCAGCAAACACGGCAACTCGGTTACAATGCACAGTTAAAAGTTACCGTGGCAAAATATTATGTGCCGAGCGGCAGGTGCATTCAGGCCATTGATTATTCATCGCGCAACGAGGATGGAAGCGTAGGCAGGATACATGATTCGCTGTTATCGCCTTTTAAAACCAAAAATGGCCGTACTGTGTACGATGGGGGGGGAATTATTCCGGATATTATCACCGAACCACGCAAATTCAGCAATATAGCAAGCGCTTTGTTCTCAAAACAGCATATTTTTGATTATGCGACCCGCTTTACCGCTTCCCGCAAAGAAATCGGTCCACCGGAAGAATTCAGGGTAACAGAGGAAATCTGGAATGATTTTGTCGCATTTATCAACGATAAGGACTACGATTATATGACTAAAAGTGAGAAACTCCTAACCGATTTCAAAGATGCCGCTGCAAGTGAAAAATATCTCGATTCCTTATCAGGCGAATTAGAAACTCTTAACAAAAAAATAGTTCATAATAAAAAAGAAGATATTATTAAATATAAAGAAGAGATTAAGCAATTACTGCGGGAAGAAATCGTTTTGAGATATTATTTCGACCGGGGGCGGACACAGGTTGCCTTACTTGCCGATTCCACCATTAGCAGGGCCGTAGCCCTGCTCGCTGACCCGAAATATTATTCTGCCATCCTGGATGGTTCGGTTAAAAAGGAGATAAAAGAAACGGTACCGAAATAAATCCTGCCAAGGGAAACCGGTTTATTTTATTTTATCTCCATGTAAATCAAAAATCTGGCGTTAACCGGGTCCGATGACCGTGAAAAGACACATTCCCACACTTTATTGTACCGGTTACATCCTTATGCTTGCCGGGTTGCCATTCTCCAACTTCCTTATGAGTGTCTCGCAATTCGTACTGGCGGGAACATGGCTTATTGAAGGAAACTTCAGGGAAAAATTCAGGAATTTCTTCCATAACCCTGTTGCTCTTCTCATTTCTTCTCTTTTTTTTCTACACCTGCTGGGACTTGCCTGGACAGAGGACTTCGGGTACGGTTTTCATGAATTAAGGATAAAATTACCCCTTCTCGTTCTGACGCTGGTCATCAGTACCTCCCCCGCTCTGCCGTTTAAAACTTTTAAGAACCTCCTTCTGTTTTTTGCGTATGCAGTATTTACCGGGACACTGGTAAGCACCGGTGAATGGCTTGGAATAAATAATGAACTTCGCAAACTTACCGGTTTGCCGGAACATTTACACCTCGATAACCGGAGTATTTCCCTGTTCATATCGCATATCCGTTTCGGACTGCTTATTTGCTTAGCCGCGTTCATACTCGTCTACCTGAGCATTTTCAGAGGAGAGAATCTCCCTGGTTACAAGAAACTTATTTTTCTTTTAACCGCACTCTGGCTCTTCCTGTTTCTCTTTATACTTGGTTCCCTGTCGGGAATTTTTATCGCTACAATCCTTTTATTCGCGGTTTGTCTCTCCGTAATTTCAGCAAAACGTTTCCGTATCCGTGCCAAATTGTTTTCTTCTGCAGGAATTTTATTACTCGGGGTATTCTGGAGTTGGTCCGGTAATACCCTGTTACAACCATGTGACAAAGGAAAAACCGGATATTCCGTTCTTGAAAAGGTAACAACCCGCGGTAATCCGTATGTACACGATACTCTTGCGGGAATTTTCATTGATTGCAGAGCCGTATGGATAAATGTATGCTGGCCTGAACTTACCGGTGCATGGAACCAACGCAGTAAAATATCCTTTGACAGTGCAGATATGAAGGGCCAGCCGGTACGGTTCACTCTGGTCAATTTCCTCACCTCTAAAGGACTTAAGAAAGATATGGACGGAGTGATGGCTCTGAGCAATGAAGAAATCCGGGCTATAGAAAAAGGGTACACGGATGTCCGTGCTCTTCATTCGACTGATTTGATGTACCGCCTTAAACAGATTTCTGAAGATTACCGGCAGTATTTGAGGGGGGGTAATCCCTCCGGGAGTTCGGTAATGCAGCGAATTGAATTCTGGAAAGCGGCAACCGGAATAATCCTGGAAAATCCTTTGCTTGGAGTCGGTACGGGAGATGTTCCTGCTGCCTATCAGGAGCAATATGAGAAATTGTCATCACCCCTCCCGGAGAAATTCCGGCTCAGGGCGCACAACCAATTCCTGGCCATGGGAGTTTCATTCGGAATCACGGGGTTGACCTGGTTTATCCTGACATTACTTTATCCGCTCTTCTACAAAAAAAAATATTCTGTTTTTCCGTACCTGGCGTTTTTCATCATTGTCTTCATCTCCCTGCTTAGTGAAGATACGCTTGAATCCCAGGCCGGAATTTCATTTTACGTTTTTTTTAACTGCCTTTTTCTTTTCCGCATGAGCCCGGATGACAGGTGATACCCTTTATCTCCATACTAATTCCAACCTTTAACGGATCAGGTATTCTGCCGGAGACCATCCGTGCAGCCATTATAGCCGGGAAAAATTCAGGATGCGGTTTTGAAATTATTGTTTCGGATGATGCATCTACCGATAATACTCCGGTAAATATTAGAAAAGAATTTCCCGGTTTAAAAATTATCACCGCAGAAATCAATTGCGGTTTTGCGGTAACAGCGAATAAAGGAATAAAGTCCGCTTCGGGTGATTTTGTTCTTTTATTAAACAGCGATACCCTGCTAAGCGAAAATTATTTCAACACCCAATTTTCTTTCTTTGAAGATAAAAACACATTCGGTGTAATGGGAAGGATATGCGAACCGGGATCGGAAAGAACCATTGATGCAGCAAAATATCCGTCCTGGAACGGAAGCCGGTTAATATCTACCGGAAATTTTATGGTTGCGAATACTCCTCCCGGGTTTATCATTCCCACTCTTTTCCTCAGCGGTGCCAATGCACTGATGGACAGGAAAAAAATTTTTACGCTTGGCGGATTTAATGAAATTTACAGTCCGTTTTACATGGAAGATGTTGACCTTGGAGTGCGGGCGTGGCGTCTCGGGTGGAAATGCTGCTATGATCCGGAGGCAGTTTGTTATCATAACCCGTCATCAACGATAAAAAAATATTATAATAACCGGTTTATCCGCCAGATTTCAAAACGCAACAAAATGATTTTTCATTTCATTCATCTTGCCGGAGTCAGGAGAATTTTATGGATAACAGAAACGGTTTTAAATTTAATATTCCGATGGATGATATTGGATGCAGGTTACTACCGTTCATTTTATGGATTTTCCGGCCTCTGCACCGAATCTCTCCGCAATAAAAGGCAATTCGGTAAAATCCAGAAAGAAATGGGGGTTGCCCTTTCGGTCGAAAATATTACAACATCAATCAGGAAGCAAATACAAAAATTCACCATCACCCGTTTCTGACCGACAGTTCTTCTATTTTACCGGCAACCTCTTCCGGTGTTATCCGGTTAATACATTCACAATCCTGTCTTGTTCTGCAGATGGTGCAATTTTTTTCGATTGATAGCGCGATGGCTTTTTCACCCAGCGGTTTCCACCTGCCCGGATGCATAGGCCGGATGGGCGGGAATAATCCTATCGCAACTTTACCCATTGCAGCAGCGAGATGAAGCGGGCCCGTGCTGCAGGCAACAATCCCATCCGAAATATTAAGCAATGCAATAAGCCGCGTAACATCGGTTAATCCCGACAGGTTCTGTATGCGGTTCATTACCTGTGTAAATGCGTTCCCGATAAAAGAACTTTCCTCTTTGGTTCCGGTGACCAGTATATTGTATTTTCGTTCCGGAAGAAGTGCGGATATCCGGTCAGGAGAATATTCCTGTGTGCACCCAAGAGGTTTCAGAAGTTTAAGATTGAGTTGTGCTTCATGAAGCAGGGAATTTTTTCTTCCAAAATGCACCCGTTTATTGCATGTAAAAAGGTGGTACAATCTGTGAGATGTCCCGATTCTTTCCGCTATTCCTGCCATTTTTGCTGCTGCCGCTATTTCTTTTCGTGGAAAAACATGTACGATAACATCTGCGCTCAATTTTTGAAACCATTCCGCCTGATGAGGAACTGCCATTCCCGCCACCTCACTGTAATTTGCAACTTCATCAATGTAATTACAGCACCTGATTACCGGCAGTGTAAGGTCAGTACCGAGAAAAATTATCCTGCAGTGCGGTTCAAAATTCTTTATCACTCCTGCCATCGGTAAAGTAAGAACCACATCGCCAATACTGTCGGTACGGCTGATAATTACTGTTTTATTTTTCAACGATAACATTATTCAATCCGGGATAAAAAGAAGTCAAGATGAAAAGAAAATAATAAGTAAAAAGGTGAATAATCTTTTATTCTTTGTTTCCTGTTTTCTTTACCTCTTCTATTCTTCGTCTTTGCAGTTGCCGGAGTTTATAATATTTCAACCAGGCGGCATAAGCCGAAATCCGGGCGATATTGTACCCTGTTGTACCGTCAAGAAAACCCAGCCGCAAAAAATAATCCCTCAGGAATTTCGCAGCGGGACTTGTATATAATGAGAATGTTCCCGCCATCTTACCCTGTTTGAATAAATCGTCAGCAGCCATCCCGGCAAAATATTCCGTCTTAGCCAGGTGTTCTTCAACGGAATAATACGTAAAATGATAACAATCTCCGGGGAGAAAAACTGCATTCTTCTCATCAATGCCGGTAAGTTTTTCATGTATCAGCCCCGACCACCGCGTGATGTTCCGGTTAAAAATCCTGATTTTTACATCCGGGTACCATCCGCCATGCCTGATCCATTTTCCGCAATAATTGGCAAGGCGGGAAAATTTTGCGGGAACCGGTTCCGGTTTCATCTTCCATCCATGAATTGAATCGCGCAAATTGTCCGATAGCGCTTCATCAGCATCAAGCGAAAGTATCCAATCATGTTTTGCCTGCGTATTGCCGAAATTTTTTGAGGCGGAATAACCCTCCCACTGATGGGGAAAATAGCGAACGGAATGTGAACCGCAAATCTCCTTTGTTTTATCTGTAGAAAAGGAATCAATAACAACAATATCATCAGTTACACCTCCAACCGAATCGAGGCAGCGGCCTATATTTCTTTCTTCGTTGAAGGTAATGATGACAACCGAAAGAGGAGTCATGAAAATGGTTGATGGTTGATGGCCAGATAGAAATACAAAAGTAAGGAGAATAGTACCCGGTAGCCGGCATAAAATCGTTAATATTGCACCCATGAGCATCAGTAAACAACCGGTAATTTTCGTTTACATTACCGCTGCCGACAGCAGGGAAGCGCGGAAAATAGGGTATGAATTGGTTCAGTCCCGGCTTGCCGCATGTATCAATATCTTCCCGCAAATGAAATCAATTTACCGGTGGCAGGGTAAAATTGAGCAAAGCAATGAAGTAGTTATGATTGCGAAAACAAAGAAAGCACTTTTCAAAAAAGTGGAAAAGAAAGTGCTCTCCATGCACAGTTATTCCTGCCCGTGTATCATTAAAATCCCGGTGAGCGGAGGTAATAAGAAATACATGAAATGGTTGCTGGGAGAAACAAGGTAGAAGATGGAAGAATGCCTGCCTGCCCTGTACCAGAACGGTACAGGGACTGCCGGACAGGCAGGGAAGAGTGGAAGAGTGGACGGCAATAATATTATATGAAACCTAAAGATAAATTAATCCTATCGCTGCATAAAATCGCATCCGATAATATTTCGTCCCGCCAGGGCGGGACTGCTTCAACGCAAATTAATTCAAACCGTTAAGAGATATTTATCTTCCTTTGAATTCATTCCTGAAAAATGAAAAACCGTTTCATCCTATTACTGATCCCTGTTCTTTTCCTTACCGGATATATTCTTATCAAAACGGGATCCGGCACAAGGAAAGATATCCTGCAACCTGCCGACTCCACCATCGGATGGCAAAAGGATGCTAAAAGAATGGTGGAGACACAATTATCAACGCGTGATATTAAGGATACGAATGTATTGAGGGTAATGGCGCTTACACCACGGCACCTGTTTGTTCCTCCCGGATACAGAAATTCTGCATATTCCGATTCACCCCTGCCGATCGGTTATGGTCAGACCATTTCGCAACCGTATATTGTGGCGCTTATGACAGAACTGCTCCAACTTACCGGCAGGGAAAAAATTCTTGAAATCGGTACCGGTTCCGGATACCAGGCGGCTATTCTTAGTCAATTATGCGAAAAGGTTTATTCCATCGAAATAATTTGTCCGCTTGCGGATTCGGCAGCATTGACCCTGAAACGCCTTAACTTTAATAATGTAAAAATTAAGTGCGATGACGGTTATAAGGGATGGCCCGAATTTGCTCCTTATGACGGTATCATAGTGACCGCTGCACCTGAAGAAATTCCGGATGAACTTGCGAAACAACTGAAGAACGGTGGACGAATGGTTGTTCCTGTGGGAAAGTACGGACAGGAACTTATTTTAATTACCAAAACACCTGACGGCATAAAACAGGAAAGTATTACAGGCGTACGGTTCGTACCGATGGTACATCCGGATCGCTAATACAAGAAATAAGGAAATAAAGAAGTCAAGAAGAAAAGAAGTCAGGAAGTCAAGACATCTTCACATCTTTTTATGGCTAATTCTTAATTTGAGGCGCTACGAGTAATATTTTGCTAACCTGTACAGAAAAAAATCTTTATCCCGCACCCCATAATTAGCCGATGTATGAGACGAGACGTGGTCTCGTCTCTACATTCCGGTTGTTTTTCGTGTTATTTAATACACCGGGGATTATATTCATCTACATCCCAATTTTGGGGATTATGGCAGATATATGAACGAATTTGTTGTAGCCGTTCATCGTTACGGACGATCTCATCATAGAATCGTGGTTGCCAATCAAACCATCCGCCATGACCCTTATGTTTGAATTCTTTTTTACATTTTGATTTCCATCCGCCTATGATTACAGATAATGAACCTTTTTGGGGTGAAATTGCTGCCATTGTTCTGTTTTTGGAAATGTTTCCTGATATGTTCTTGGGTATGTAGAGACGAGACCACGTCTCGTCTCTTTTTGTTATTTCGGTCTTGTCTCTACATTCCGGTTGTTGTTGGTTTGTTTCAGGCAACAGACGTTTCATAACCACAATTCCATGAATGTGATTGGGCATTATTTGAAATGCATCAAGGTATGTATCCATAAATGACTCTGGTATTTCCAACCAATGGTCCCGCACGATTTTTCCCATTTCATTTAATTTCATTTCTCCATTTGCCACATCGCCAAAACAACAAATACGGTTTCGTGTACATATCGTTACATAATATTTACCACCCCGAGTGTAATCCCAACCTGGCATTCGGGCGGATTGTATGCGGTATTTTTCTTTATATCGTTCCATTAGCCGGAACAGTTATCAAATTTGTCAAATATACTCCAGCACATCAAATTAAGAATTAGCCCTTTTTATCTTTACATCTTGTTATCTTCGTTCCATATCTCCCACGTTCTTTCCAACTGATGCGTAAGCATTTCCAACCCGTTTTTTATTACAGCCCCATGCTTTTTACCGTTGTGCAGAAAGTTTGTTTCGGCAGGGTTGTAAATTAAATCAAACAAGATGTGCTTATCCGTAACCAGGTGATATGGTATTGGCGGCATATCGTTTACTGAAGGAAACATTCCCATCGGAGTTGCATTTACAATGACATGATACTGTCTCATTATTTTTTTGGTGATGTTCTTGTATTCGATAATATGTTTAAAGAGATTTATTTTATGAAGTGTAAGTTCCCTTGTTACAAACAGATATTTAATTCTCATATTCCTGAAAACATAAGCGACTGCCCTGCCGGCACCACCGGTTCCGAGAATAAGAGCGGTGCGGTGGTTTTTGGTCAGAAGCGGCTTTATTGATTTTTCAAATCCGTAAATATCCGTATTGAATCCTTTCAGGAAATATGTCCTCCTGCCCGGAAAAAAAGTCCTGAGTCGCTGACCCGGCAAAGCAGTCACGCCAGGGCGGGACGAAATATTATGAAAGATTTTTATGGTGTTCACAGCGCCAACCTCCTGCGCAGTATCATCCAGTTCATCGAGTAAAGCCATAACCGATACCTTGTACGGAATGGTGACATTAAGACCTTCAAGCGTGGGATAATCCCTGAACAATCCGGGCAGATCGCTGAGGTGTTTAAGGGGGTAAGGATAATACTCGCATCCGGAGATATGTTCCCTTCTGAATTTTTCAGTGAAAAGTGCAGGTGAGTGGGAATGCGACAGCGGATAACCGATGATACCGAAAGTTCTCACATCCTGACATTATTTAATAGACCCCTTGCATAATTAACATTTGGAAATTAAAGAATAATGAAATCTTTGCCACAAAGTCACAAAGGCACTAAGAAACCTGCCTGCCGGCAGGCAGGCACAAAGAATTTCTTTGTGAAACTTTGTGTTTTCGTGTCTTTGTGGCAATATGAATTTTTATTATGCAACAGGTCTAATATATTTCAAAAAAACAAATCCGCCAACCAAAAGTACCACAAACACAATGGAAAGCCACTCAAAATGTTTATCAATAAAAGGTTTTATTTTTTTACCGAAAAAGAAAAATAATGCCCCAACGGCAAAAAACCTGATGGGTCTGCCGACAGCGACCGCACCCATAAACGTAATAAAATCATATTTAAAGAGCCCGGACGCAACGGTGAACACCTTAAAAGGTATGGGCGTTATTGCCGCGATGATAATCCCCCAGAAACCGTAAAGGTCAAACAGGCGCTGGATTTCATCAACGGCATTTTTAGAAGTATCGAAAAAATTTATGATCGCTTTCCCAATATCACTCATAAAAAATCCGACACCGTATCCAATCACCGCTCCGGTTATTGAACCGAAAGTGCAAACCCATGCAAAGTTCCAGGAACGTGAAGGTACTGAGAATGCCATTGCGATGAGCAGCACATCGGGCGGAATCGGAAAAAAAACGGCCTCAATCAGGGCGAAAAACCATAGGGCAAACCGTGCGTTCGGCTTGCCGGAGTAGGATTCAACCCATACCTTCATCCGGTTCAGCAACCGGAATATCCATAATTCTTTTAATAATATCATAGAATGGTTATCTATGGGCATTTATGGGTTAAGAAGTCAAGATGTAAAGATGTAAAGAATCAAAGATAAATGCAATTCACACCTTCATGGCTTCCTGATTTCTTGAATTCTTGACTTCTTGTAATCTTGAGTTGTATCAATATGGTGTCATTGAAGGATCTACTTCCTCAATATAGGAAAGGATTCCTCCTTTCAGGACAGCAATGTTTGAGTAGTGAAATTTTTTTTCCAGGATTCCGGCTAATGCCGTTGACCGTACACCGTTGCGGCAATAAAGAATCACAGGTTTTTCAGCAGATATAAGGTTTAATTTTCCAAAAATGTCATCCATCGGTATCCTTTCCCCTCCGAGTGAGCAAATTTCACTTTCGTATGGTTCACGGATATCAATCACCTGCACATCTTCTTTTTTCCGGAGAATATCAAATAGTTCAAGCGGTGTAATTTCCTTCATGGTTTGAATTTACGGGTCACCTGGTCCGGTAAAAACTGGAAAAAAGTATCTCCGCGCAGGCCAAGACGCAATGTTTCAAGAGGCACTGCATCATCGGGCGCTACATTCCCGATATTGACATTGGCTCCGAATTTTTTGATGAACCAGACCTGTTGATTTTTATTGGGCGCTTCCCATATTATTTTATCGGTGTTTACATTATTCATGATCCGGTCAATAAGTATTGAATGTACATTCCCGCTTTTCCGGAAAATACCAACAGTGCCGCTTTCACGCGCTTCTGCAATTACTTTCCATGATCCTGCATTCAACTCATGGTTCATCAGGTCAATCCATTTACGCGGATGAATGATCATGCCCTCCTCTTTGGACCCGACCTCAGACAATACCGTAAATTCACCGGATAATTTCTTTATGATCCTGCATTTTTCCTCATGGGGAAGTTTAATGGAACCGTCAGATATCTCAACCGCATCTACTTTAAATTTATCTAATATCCTGCAGTAATCATCAAATAATCCCCTGACAAAATATGCCTCAAAGAAGGTTCCGCCAAAATAAACCTTCATTCCGGCTTCCCTGTAAATTTTTATTTTACTATCCAGTTTTTTATTTAAAAATGCAGTTCCGAAACCCAGTTTCAGAAGGTCAATATAGTCACCTGCGGACTCAATAAGATTTTCGGCCTGCCTGATGCTAAGACCCTTATCCATGACCATAGTGACACCGTGCTCGCGCGGCTTCACAGGCCTGGAGGGAATATAGGGAAGTTCGAAATTTATATGCATGGGGGGTGAATTATACTGAGATTACATAGATTTGTAAAAAAGATTACATAGATAAAAATACGTTTTGCGGGATAAAATCATTCCGTTTGAGTATATGGTACCGATAATTTAGGAAGGAAAAGTGGGGACAAATTTAAGAAAATTGACGCTTCTGAAAGCAATCGAACCTGATTTCACAGGTTCACTATTTTTGCACAATGCCGCTTATCAAATCAATATCCGGTATCAGGGGCACAATCGGTGGCGCCATATCTGAAGGGCTTAATCCGGTCAATGTGGCTCTTTTCGCCTCCGCCTTTGGTATTTGGATAAAATCAAAGAAGCCAAAAGACGCCTGCAGGGTAGTTACCGGAAGGGATGCCCGTACGTCAGGGGAAGCCATCAGTAGGATTGTTTCAGGAGCGCTCATGAGTTTGGGTATTGATGTAATTGATTGCGGCCCCGCCCCTACCCCGACCGTTGAAATGGCTGTTAAGGATGAGAATGGTGATGGCGGAATCATCATTACAGCAAGCCACAACCCGGCAGAATGGAATGCCCTGAAACTTCTTAATGAGCGGGGTGAATTTATTTCGGAAAAAGAGGGCAGGTATATTTTATCATTATCGGATAACAAGAACCTGGTTTTTCCTTCAACCGGTAATTATGGAAATTACTCCATGAAAACAGATGCCATTGAAAAGCATATTTCCGCTATTCTTGCTTTACCTGCTGTTGACGCAAAAGCAATCAGGTCTGAAAACTTTCGCATTGTTCTCGATGCAGTGAATTCTGTCGGAGGAATTGCGGTGCCATTGCTCCTCGACTCGTTAGGCGTTAAAGAGACCATTAAAATTCACTGCAATGCTGACGGGAACTTTCCGCATAACCCGGAGCCCCTTCCGGAAAACCTCGGTGATCTTTCTTCGGCAGTACAAAAATTCAATGCAGATGCGGGTTTTGCCGTTGACCCGGATGTTGACCGCCTGGCAATTGTAAGTGAAGACGGTTCATTTTTCGGTGAAGAATATACCCTTGTATCTGTTGCCGACTATATACTTGGAATTAAAAAAGGCAATACGGTATCCAATCTTTCTTCCACAAGGGCTTTAAAGGATATCACCGTAAAAAGAGGTGGAAAATATTTCGCTTCTGCTGTAGGGGAAGTAAATGTTGTGGAAATGATGAAGAAACAAAAAGCGGTAATTGGCGGAGAAGGCAATGGGGGCGTGATTTATCCGGAACTTCACTACGGAAGGGATGCCCTGGTTGGAATTGCACTTTTCCTGACGCAACTTGCGAAGTCGGGAAAATCATGCTCTGATCTCCGTAAAACCTTCCCGGATTATTATATTTCAAAGAATAAGATCGCACTTCCTCCAAAAATTAATATTGAAAAGGTCTTCTCCACCATTGAAAAAAAATATAAGAAATACTCCATTACAAAAAGCGATGGATTAAAGATTGATTTTGAAACCGGGTGGGTACATTTGAGAAAGTCCAATACTGAGCCGGTGATGAGGATTTATTCAGAAAGCCGGACAAAGGAAGGGGCAGACGGGCTTGCGGATGCACTCTTACAACTTATACTTATATAACTCCGTAACTACTTCATAGAACTCCTTTTCGGTTTGTAAATAATTATTAAAAGCATTGTTGTAATAACTCATTTCCATAAAATATTCAATGGTGGAAATTTGTCCCGATGCAAGGGCTTTGTTTAAAAGCGTTGTGTTATTAAGCGATGCGAAAACAGTTTGATATTCAGCAAAAGTGATTTTCAGATTTTGATATTTTTCATACAGTTGTTTTATCCCGTAGTAATATTCATTGCGGTGGTCTTGCAAATTCAGATCGGCAAAAAGCAGGTTTGCCTGTTGCGTTTTCACAGTATTTTTATTTTCCCAGAGAGGGATGGTAATTCCTGCATGAATCCCCTGAAATGTTTGCCCTAAAATTCCCTGATAGTGATAACCCGTTTCTAATTTCGGAAGCGACATTGCTTTGCTTAATTCCACTTGCTTTTGTGTAACCAATTTTTCCTGTTCCAAATATTTGCGAATGGGGTCTGTGGTTTCTATTTCACTTTCTAATTGTTCAAATGCGGGAATATTGGGAATCAAAGGATAAATAGTATCTGTAAAAATAATTGCATTTCCTCCATTGAGTCCGGTGAGTTTTTGATTGAGTTGATTGATGGAAGATAAATTTTGCTGAAATTCATTATTTATTTCAATGAGTTGAAGTCGGGCTTTGTTCACATCTAAAATAGTTCCTTCGCCTTTATTTAATTTAATTTGAAAATCACTTAATAGTTTTTCTGTGTTTTGCTTTCGTTGTGAAAGTTGAGATTGAAGTTTGTTGCGATACACTAATTCCATACAGATTATTTTTGCTTCAAGTAAAACATCCTGTCGTTTAGCGGTAAATTGAAATTCCGCCTGTGCAATCTGCTGTTCGGATAACTGTTTCTTTTTGATATATGCCGTGGGAAAATCAAATGACTGCGTTACGGTGAAATCAGTTTGGTTGCCTGCAGTATTGGGCGAGCCAATCAGATAATCGTAATTGACAGCCGGATTGTATGGGGTTAAACCGGTTTTGTATTGCAGTTTTTGCGCTTCCCAATATTGTGTGTTTGCTAAAATGGTTTTGTTGTTTTTGCTGATTTCGCTCAACACATTCTCAATGGTTGATTGAGCATTTGCATTTATGCAATATGCAATAGTAAAAATATTTATGATGATGATTTTGTTCTTCATTGTTTGAATTTTTATTGAGTGAAACCAATCCTTTTGAGCAGGAACATCCATAAAAAATATGCTGCTGCGGTGATAACGGATGAAATAAAAAGCGAAGGATAGAATTTTGCAACCTTTAGCATAAGCGGAAGTGTTACAAAAAATACTAATGATGGAATGGACATCATTAATATTTTCCAAGAGAGCGATGAAATTTTTTGCGTGTCTTTTGTATCCGCGTAAAGCCAGATGAAGGCAAGCAAAGATGTGAGTGGCAAGGATGCAAGTATGGCACCGAATGTTGTAAAGCGTTTTCCGGCTTCGGAAATGCCAACAATAAGCAAGGCGGTGATAATTGTTTTGATGATGATATACATGGTTATTCGATTTTATTGTTTGACAAATAATACACCACCGGCACAATGAAAATATTGAGCAATGTTGAAGTGAGCAGCCCGCCTAAAATAACTTTTGCCATCGGGCTTTGGATTTCATTCCCCGGTAAATCTCCTGCAACTGCAAGCGGTATGAGTGCAAGTCCCGCACAAAGTGCAGTCATTAATATTGGGCTTAACCTGTCTTTTGAGCCATGAATAATTGTATCGTATAAATTAAAGCCATCTTCACGCAGGGTTTTATAATGAGATACGAGTAAAATTCCGTTTCGTGTGGCAACTCCAAACAAGGTGATGAAACCGATAATGCTTGGAATACTCATTATTCCGCTTGTAAAATAAATGCTGAATACCCCGCCTATTAATGCCAACGGAAGATTAAGCAAAATGATGGAAGCAATTTTTGTGTTTTTAAATTCCTGATAGAGAAGCAGGAAAATTACTAACAATGAAAGCAGCGAGGTAATGAGCAGCGTTTTTGACGCTTCGGTTTCGGCTTCAAATTGACCTCCGTATTCAATATGATAACCTTCGGGAAGTTTTACTTTTTCATAGATAATTTTCTGAATTTCCTGCACTACGCTTTTCTGGTCTTGTCCCGCAACATTGGCTGATACCACGGTTTTGCGCTGTACATTTTCGCGGTTGATGGTGTTTGGTCCTGTTGTGCTGACAATATCCGCTACATAATGAAGGGGAATAACAGAATGTGTATTGGTAAGGTCGGTTGTTGAATGAATCAGTTTCGGCTCATTATGAATGTCAATGAGTGTGTTTCTGATATTTTCAATTTTGCCTTTGTTGGCATTATCAAAGCAAAGTATCAAATCAAAGGTTTTATTGCCTTCGTATATTTCCGAAACTTTTTCTCCGGCAAAAGCAACATCTATAAACTCATTGAATTCTCCGATGGTAATTCCATAGTGATTAAGAATATCCCGCTTTGCTTTTATCTGCACCTGCGGAATTTCTACCTGCTGCTCCACGCTTAAATCCACCAATCCGTCAATGTTTTGAATTTCGCTTTTGATTTGATTGGAAATTGTAAAAAGTTTATTCAAATCGGTTCCGAATATTTTGATGGCGATATTTGCTCTTGTTCCAGAGAGCATGTGGTCAATGCGATGCCCGATGGGTTGCCCGATGGTAATGTTCACTCCTGAAACTCCGGAAAGTTTTTGGCGCACTTCCGCCATAAATTCTTTACGGCTTCTTTTCTCCAAAACAAAGGGCGCATCAATTTCAGCGGCATTTACTCCCTGCGCATGTTCGTCTGATTCCGCCCTGCCTGTTCTTCGGGTAGTGGTTTTTATTTCAGGAACTGAAAGCAATGCCTGTTCCACCCGTGTTCCGATTTTGTTGCTTTCCTCCAATGAAATTCCGGGAAGTGATACTGCGCTAATGACGAGTGAACCTTCGTTAAATTCGGGTAAAAAACTTCTTCCCAACTGGCTCATTACAACCAGCGCAGCAATCAATAACACAAGAGAAACGGCAATGACTGTTTTTTTAATTTTCATTACCTTTGTTAATGCGCTTGTATAAATATTTTGTAATCGCTCCACTAACCAACTTTCTTTATGTTGTTTCTGTAACATCTCTTCATCGGCTAAAAGATAACTTCCTAAAACAGGCGTGAGCGTAATTGAAACGATGAGCGAAGCGAAAAGTGAAACTATAAATGCAATGCCAAGCGGTGCAAGTAATTTCCCTTCCATGCCTGATAAAAAGAAGAGCGGAACGAATGCAACGATAATGATGAATGTAGCGGTAACAATGGAAGTCCTGATTTCACAGGATGCGTCAAAAATTACTTTCAGTTTTTCTTTGCGTTCGGCTTCGGGTTTATGAATATTTTGCTTTAAGCGTTTGAAAACATTTTCCACATTAACAATCGCATCGTCCACCAAAGCGCCTATGGCGATTGCCATTCCGCCTAAACTCATGGTATTGATGGTGAAGTTAAGCCATTTTAAAATGAGAATTGAAACGATTAATGAAATTGGAATTGCCAGCAATGAAATAATTGTTGCTCTCCAATTCATCAAAAACAAAAAGAGGATAACGACAACAAATATGCTTCCTTCTAAAAGTGTCTTTTGAATGTTGCTGATGGATGCGTTAATGAAGTCCGCCTGACGGAAAATTTTTGTGTTGATATGAATGTCCTTCGGTAAATTACTTTGAATGTCCGCAATGCCGTCATCAATCTTTTGTGTGAGTTCAAGTGTATTGGTAGCGGGCTGTTTCATCACGGTCATAATCACGGCAGGATTTCCTTTGAGTGAGCCGTCACCTATTTTTAGCGATGCACCGATTTTAATTTCTGCAACATCTTCAATCTTTACGGCATTGCCATCAACCATTTTGATTACTGATTTTCCTAATTCATTTACATCGTTCGTTCTGCCGATGCCTTTTACAATGTATTCATTGCTGTATTCATTCATAAAACCGCCCGAAGAATTTCCATTCGCCTGTTCGCTGGCACGAAGTAATTCGGAAAGCGAGACATGGTAGTAATTCATTTTTTGGGGTGAAGCCAAAATCTGATATTGCTTGTATTCACCTCCGATAACAACCACCTGTGCAACTCCTCCTGTGGCTAATAATCTTGGCCGGATTGTCCAGTCGGCAATAGTTCGCAAATCCATTTGAGAAGAACTGTCGGCTGTTAAACTGATCAGCATGATTTCGCCCATTATGGAACTTTGCGGAGCCATTACAGGATTGCCAACGCCAACAGGGAGTTTTTCACCAACGGCAATAATTTTTTCGTTAACGATTTGCCGTGCCTTAAAAATATCGGTGTTCCATTCAAACTCCACCCATACGATTGAAATTCCTGCGGATGATGAACTGCGAACCCTGCGGACATTTGTCGCTCCGTTCACGGATGTTTCTATTGGAAAGGTTACGAGTTTTTCAACTTCTTCGGGAGCCATTCCGTGCGCTTCGGTAAGCACTACAACCGTGGGCGCTGTGAGGTCGGGAAATACATCCACTTCCATTCGTGTTGCTACATAAGAGCCGAACACAATTAGCAAAACCGATGCTACTACTATGAGTAATCGGTTGCTGAGAGAGAAATTTATTATTCTGTTTAGCATGATAATTTCATTTTAATGTTCGTGTCCGTGTGCAGGCAATGTTCCTGATGCGGTGGATAATTTAATTTGATACGCTCCTTTGGCAACAACTCTTTCACCTTCGGTAACTCCGGAATATAATTGAACATTTATTCCATCGCTTGCACCCAATTTTACTTCACGCTTCTGAAAACTTTCTCCTTCTGTTTGCACATACACAAAGAAACTTCCCTGTTCTTCAATCAATGATGAAACGGGAATTACCAATGCGTCAGGAATTGGGAATGACTTCAAATAAACTTCTGCAACAGAGCCGGGAATTAAATTACGCGCCTGTCCCGCATCAGGCGGGATGTTGTCAATTTCAAATGTTACAGGAATGAAAGGGGAATTTGCAGAGGCGCTTTTACCAAAAGAAACCACTTTGCCGTTCAACTCCTGTGTGCCGATGAATTTATCGCTTTCTGCTGTTTTAAAATTGGCGGAAGTGATGAAAGAAAGTTTATTGAAATACTTTTGGGAAACATTGGCTTGCAAAAGGAGTTTTTTATTTTTTGAAATGGTTGCCAGCGGTGTTCCCGCCTCCACGAATTGCCCCTCCGTAACGAGAATGTTTTTTACAAAACCGTTCATGGTTGATGAAATATTTTGCCCGTTTGCAGAATAATTCTTTGCAATCGTGTTAAAGGCGGTTTGTGCGTTTTCAAATTTCAGTTTTGTTTCCAGAAAATCTTTTTCAGAAACAATTTTATCTTTCACCAATTCTTTTGTCCGGTCATAGTCGGCTTTGGCTTTGTCGTAATTCGCTTTTGCTTCCTTGTAAACAGCGTCAATATTCCCCTCTGTAATATCGCCTCCTGCAATGGTGAATAAATTAATTCCTGCGCTTACTTCCGAACCTATAATGGTTTTGTTTCCTGCAAACAGAACAATTCCGCTTGCTTTGGCAGTTACTATCATTTCATCACCGGGGGCAGAAAGAATTTGCCCGCTTGTTTTGATGATGTCGCTGAATGCCTGCTTTTTTACAAGGGTATTTGCAAACTCAACTTTCCATGCCTGCTCTTTCAGGTAAGTGATGTCGCCCCCGCCTGATTCTTCGGGTTGTTCAGCCAATGCAGTTTTTTCATCGGGATAAACTGTGATGTTATCAATTACAAGTTTGTCGGAATAGTCGGGTGTTTTGATTTCAAAAACCAACCGGCAGCCCTCTCCTGCAGTTTCAGGGCTTAGTTCAGGACGAAAAATTCCAGGCGATGAGGGAGCATCAGCAGTATGGCGAATGCCTTTTCCATCCTTAATTAAACTAACGGTAACACTTCCTTTTGTTAAAGGCGTGAACAACTCTCCAATCTGTGTAAGGTGTGCTGCAAAACGGGAAGTGTTTCCAACCACCAATGGCTTGAACTCAACGAAAAGTTCTGTCTTGTCGGAGTAAAGAGTATACGCTAACGGTTCAAGTTCGCGCTCATGCTCTTCCTGTTCTTGTTTGCCCGGACATCCTGCAAACAGAAGTGCCGACATCGTTAATAATGCAAATAGTTTGTTCATCGTTTTGAGTTTTTGAAATTCCTTTTTAGTGTTTATGACTGTCATTATGGTTATGCTCATGGATTTTGACCGTGTCTTCTCCAACAGTGAAATCTTCCTGTTCATTATGCTTTAGCGTATCGCTATGCTGATGTGTTTCACCCTCGTTATGTTCATGAGTTCCGTCATTATGGTCGTGTTCTTTTGTTTGATTTCCTGAACATCCTGCAAGCAGG